>CAYSSK010000066.1:18841-21267 GCA_964433645.1 uncultured Desulfofustis sp. | reverse complement strand
CTTCGCGATGCAGCCTCCGGCAGAACCGGCCGGCCCGGGGAGTTCAGCCTGTGGACCGATTTTCATATAACCCCCATGACGGGGCGTCACAACGAAGCATGAAACTTTGCAGTTTCATATAAAAAAATCAAAATTACCGCCATTGCCGGAAGGATTGGTGCGGCTTTTGGCGGCAGCCGTGCAATTCGTTATCGAGGCCGCCGATTCTGTGCTATCATGGATTGAACCAATCCCGCGGCAGCGGCCCGGCCGCTGCCGGCCAGGCTCATTGCGTAACCAGCACAGGGGACACACGTTATGCCGGCTTCTCAATATTGGGCGGACAGGTATCTGCAGAAGCGGATATCCGGGGCCGCGGCCATCGACCACATCAAGTCGGGGCAACGGGTTTTCATCGGGTCCGGCTGCGGCGAACCGCAGCACCTGGTCCAGGCCCTGACCGAGCAGGCCAACACCTTCAGCGGCCTGGAGATCGTCCGCCTGCTCGGCCGGGAAACGGCGTCGCTGACGGCGATTGCCGATCGGACCAAGGACACGTCGCTCAACATCCGCTCCATCTATCTCGGTTCGGCCACAATTGAGGCGCTCGGTCAGCAACGGCGCTTTATCACACCGATGAACATGTCCGATGTGTCCGGTCTGTTTCTCTCCCGCAAGATGCCGCTCAACGTGGCTCTCGTCCAGGTCAGTCCTCCGGATGATTTCGGTTGGATGAGCCTTGGCATTTCCGTGGATGTGACCATGGCCGCCAGCCGTTCGGCCGACCTGGTGATTGCCCAGGTGAACCCGAAGATGCCGCGGGTCATGGGGTCGAGCTTTATCCACGTCAATTATGTCGATCTCTTCGTCGAATATGAGGAAGAGCTGCTGTCGGTGCCGCCCTCCCGGGCCGTGTCCGAAGCGGCAAACCAGATCGGCAGCCACATCACCCATCTGATCGAGAACGGCTCGACCCTGCAGATCGGTCTGGATGCGGCTTCGCAGGCCACGGTCCGGGGGCTGGAGAATAAGTCGGACCTGGGGATCCATTCGCAATTCCTCACCGACGATATCATGCAGCTCTACGCCAAGGGCAATATCACCAATATGAAAAAGGGGCTCAACGAAGGGAAGATGGTGGCCTCGATGGCGGTCGGCAGTCATGATCTCTATGAATTTCTCAACGATAATCCGGCCGTTGATTTTCGGCCCTCCGACTACGTCAACGACCCGTTTGTCATTGCCCAGCATCACCGCATGGTTTCCCTCAATGTCGCTTATATGATGGATCTGACCGGCCAGGTTGCCGCCGAGGCATCGGCGATCACCCGTTTTGCCGGCGTCTCCGGTATTCCCGATTTCGTCCGGGGCGCGCGGCGTTCGGCGGGCGGCAAGTCGATCCTGATGCTCTGCTCGACGAGGGTCGGCCCGAACGAAGATCAGCTTTCCAGTGTCGTCCCGACCTTGGGGGATACGGCGGTGGTGGTGCCCCGGGGAGATGTTCATTACGTGGTATCCGAATACGGGGCGGTCAATTTGTTCGGCAAGAGTTTGCAGGAGCGAGTGGTGGCTATGATCTCCATCGCCCATCCCGATTACCGTGAACACCTGTTCGACGCCGCCAAGGAGCAGGGGCTGATCGATCGGGAGCGGAGTCTCGGTGAGGCGGCCAAGGCCGTGTATCCGGTGCGGCTCGAAGAGACCATCGAGATCGACGGCCAGGAAGTGGTCATCAGGCCGGCCAAACCGGTTGACGAGCGGCGCATTCAGGAGCATTATTACTCCCTGTCGAAGGAAGATGTCGTTTCCCGGTTTTTTGGGCAGAAAACGATCTTTGCCCGCAAAGACGTGGAAATCCGCTCGCAGGTCGATTACGTCAACAGCCTGACGCTGGTCGCGGTGGTCGGCGAATTCGGCTTCGGCAAAGTGGTCGGGGTGGCCGAATCGATGCGCCTCAAGGATGAAAACCTCTCCGAGGTGGCCTTCTCGATCAGTCCCGAATACCAGGGCAAAGGGCTTGGACGCCTGTTTTTGCGAAAGCTCGCCGATGCCGCCCGGGAAAGCGGGGTGGCGGGGCTGATCGCCTATACCTTTCCAACCAACACCGGGATGATCGCGCTGTTCAAGACCCTGCCCTACCAGGTCAAAAAGCAGCTTGAAGACGGCGAGTTGGTGTTGACCTGCCGTTTTGATGAACTGGCGTGAAGGGGCCGGCTGGATGGTGATTTTATCGGCTTACAGCTTGTATTTGAACGAGACCTTGACCCGGGCCCGATAGGTAACCACCTTGCCCTTGTCGATTTGCATGTCCAGTTCCGATACCTCGGCAATGCGCAGATCCTTGAGTGATTTGGCGGCGGTTTCAACGGCCGATTTTGCCGCGTCTTCCCAGGATTTGCTGCTCGTTCCGACCAGTTCGATGATTTTGTAGACGCTCTGAGCCATGG
>CAYSSK010000066.1:11435-18741 GCA_964433645.1 uncultured Desulfofustis sp. | reverse complement strand
CTTTTCTTGGCCGATTTGAGCCTGTTTTTCTTGGCAAACGGCGAGGTGGCGAGCCGTTGTTCAGCCAGGTCGATCATGATGTCCGGAACGGTGCGGTCATCATCTTTGTCCCCGGGCTGCCGCTTGTTATAGCTGCCGTCCGCCTGCATTTCCCAAACGCTGCGCTTGTTGATCAATTGTACGTCGATGATTTCCCTGAGCCGTTTCTGCAACGCGGGGTCTTCGATGGGGGTGACGACCTCGACCCGTTCTTCGAGATTGCGTTTCATCAGGTCGGCGGAACCGATGAAGTATTCCTCCTGGCCGCCGTTCTTGAAGTAGTAGATACGGGCATGTTCGAGAAAACGGCCGATTACCGAGATGACCGAAATGGTTTCCGACAGGCCTTTGATGCCGGGTCGCAGCCGGCAGGTGTCCCTGATGATCAGGTTGACGTGAACCCCGGCCTGGGAAGCCTGGTAGAGAGCCTTGGCGATATCCTTGTCCTCGAGGGCATTGCATTTGAACTGGATGAGACCGGGGTTGTCCGGCGTGTGTTGATCGATCTCGCGGGCGATCTTTTTCAGCAGCGTTTTTTTCAAGATGTTCGGTGACGGCAGGATCTTTTTGTACTTACGGATCGGGGCATAGCCGGTGGTCAGGTAGTTGAACAATTCGGTCAGGTCCTCGCAGATCTCCTGGTCGTTGGTCAGCATGCCGAGATCGCTGTATTGCCGGGCCGTGCCCGAATGGTAGTTGCCGGTGCCGATATGGGCATAGCGCTGCAGACCGGAGTAATCACGCCTGACCACCAGAATAACCTTGCTGTGGGTTTTCAGGCCGATGACCCCGTAGGTCACGTGAATACCGGCCTCTTCCATCGCTTCCGCCCATTTGATATTGGCCGATTCGTCGAAGCGGGCCATCAGCTCGACGACCACCGCCACCTGTTTGCCGTTCTGGGCCGCATCGATCAGATAGCGGATGATCCGGGAGTCGGGATTGGTCCGATACAGGGTCATCTTGACGACGAGGACCTTCGGATCGGTGCTCGCTTCCTTGAGAAAGCGTTCCACCGAGGTCTCGAACGATTCGTACGGGTGCTGCAGCAGCATCGATTCATGCTGGCGGATGATGTGAAAGATATTGGGCTCGTCGATCAGCAGCTGCGGCAGGTCGCAGGGGTTGTGAACCGGATAGTGCAGGTGCGGCCGGTCGATCTTCCAGATCTCCAGCAGATCGCGTTTCGCCAGAATACCGGGGGCCTCGGAGACATCGAGTTGTTCGTCGATAGCGAGTTCGGCGGCCAGTTTGCCGCGATGGATCGGCAGCATGCCGGAGGCGACCTGCAGCCGGACGATATCGGCGAATTTGCGGTCGCGCAGGGCCGACTCGATCATCGCCAGCAGATCGTTGGCCTGCTCTTCTCGATGGTCCGTGTTGGCATTTCTGATGACGCGGAAAAATTCGCAGTGCTGGATAACCAGGCCGGGAAACAGATCGTCGAGATTGTTGGCGATCAGTTCCTCGAAGGTCAGATAGTGATCCTTGCCGCCGATTTTGATAAAACGAGGGATTCCGACACCGAGCGGGACTTTGATGCGGTTCAGATGCTCGATGCTGGAGCCCGGTTCGCCCGTGGTCACGAGCAGGTTCAGAGAGAGGTTGGAGATAAACGGGAACGGGTGAGCCGGGTCGATGCCCTGCGGGGTGAGCAGCGGAAAAATCTCCCGCGTGAAGAACTCATCCATCTCCTTTTTCTGCTGGGGACTGAGTTCTTCGTAGCGCAGGAAAACGATTCCCTCTCCGGCCAGGAGTTCGTTCAACTGGGCATCGATTCGGCGCTGCTCGACCAGGATTTCCTGGGCAACCGCCAGGCTGGCGTCGATCTGTTGCTGCGGCAACATGCCGTCTACCGTCAGCTTCTTGACCCCGGCCCCGACCTGCTGCTTCAGGCCGCCGATACGTTTCATGAAAAATTCATCGAGGTTGGAGCTGACCACGGCCTCGAAAAAGACCCGTTCCAGCAAAGGGATCCGTTCGTCCAGGGCCTCGCGCAACACCCGTTTGTTGAAGGCGAGCCAGGTCAATTCCCGATTCAAGTACCATTCGGGGCTGTCGAGATCGAAACTGACCGTCGTGTTGGGAGCTTGTTTTTTCGGCGGCATGGGCAGGCGGCCCCTCAGGCGGAGGTGATTGTCGCTGGTTGGAAAAAGTGTCGGTTCGAATCGTCTGCGTTTAATGGTACGGGATAACGGGATGATAATCAAGAACCATCGGAATCTCGGCCAACAACGGGACAGGTTTTAACCTGTCCTTTGCTTGCTGATTATCACTCGTGGGCTTTCAAGACGGCTGTCGCGGGTCGCGTCACGTGCCGTTGTGACCATAGCCCGTTGGCAAGAGTCGGAAAAGTGACTGACAGTTCGATCCGGGTGACATATAATTAAAAGCTGCTGAGAGCGTTGTCTCGTTGCCGGTGGCTGCAGATGGTCGCCGGTGGAAACAATCGATCCCCATCGGAGCCAGTGACTGATTATGAAGGACTACTATCAGATACTCGGAGTCACCGAGGCATCCACGGAAGATGAGATCCGCCGGCGATACCGGAAACTGGCAATGAGCTATCATCCCGACCGCAATCCCGATGATCCGCAGGCCGAAGAAAAGTTCAAGGAGATCGCCGAGGCCTACGGGGTCCTGACCGACCCGGTCAAGCGGGCCTCCTATAATCGTGCTCGGGCCGCCGGCGGACCATGGCGGCCGGACGGAGAGACGAACGGCTTTGGCTACAGCCAGGAAGATATCCTCCGTGATCTGTTCCGTGACCCTCGTTTTCAGCAGGTATTCCAAGGGTTGATGCGGGAGTTCCAGCGCTCCGGCTTTCGTTCCGGCCCGCAATTTATCAGAAGAAGTTTTTTCGGCGGTCGAGGCGGACTGTTTTTCGGCGGGCTTTTTTTCATCGGATCCCTGGTCGGTCCAGCGCTGCTCCGTTCGGCGGGGCAGCGCTTGCCGAACAAAGACACGCTGTTTCGATCTCTGGGCAACCGGGTCGGCAAGGTGCTGGCCGGTGCCAAAAAAACGAGCGGACCGTCAGAGGCTCAGCCGGAAGCGACAGGAGCGGATATCACCTACGTGACGCCGTTGTCGCCGGAGGAGTTGCGCACCGGCAAGACCATTCAGGTGCAGACGGCCGGCCCCGACGGCCGGGAAATGCTCAAGGTGGCCATCCCGCCGGCCAGCCGGGCCGGCCAGCGCCTGCGGTTGCGCGGCAAGGGGCGGTCGGGGCCGGCCGGGCGCGGTGATTTGTATCTGCACCTGGAGATGCGGGATCACTAGCGGCGGCGACCGGCCCGGTCAGCTCAGCGGCAGACCGTAGCTGTTCTGGCCGAGCAGGTTGATGGAGTCCTGGCCGAACAGGTCGAGGAAGGTACCGTCGGCCAGGTTGCATTTAAACCCGCGGCAGGTCCGCGGCCGATAGTTATAGATCTTGCAATAGTATTTGCCGTTCCGCTTCTGCAGAAACAGGCATCCTTTGTCGTCCGGGTGGATCATGAAGATCTTGCCGCCGGCCATCGCTTCTTCCCTGGCCCGGGTCAGGCCTTTGACCCGAATCTCCGCCAGCGTCACATCGATACCGACATGGCCGCCCATCTTTTTGATGAAGTCGACCTCGTCGGGCTGCAGGGTTATTTTTCGGTACTTCTTGCAGCAGGTACCGCATTGCTGACATTCATGAAAGATCGTTTTCAGGGCGGTGCTGTCAACATCGATGTGCCTGGTCATGAGTGATTCCTTTTTACAATGTCCAGAATTGGTTGAGTGGGTGGTCGGCCAGCAGCGCCCGGGCCCGTTCCGAATGGAGAATGCCGACCCGCGACGCCTTCGGTTGGAGCAGACTGTCGATGGTAGCTAAAACCGATTCCTCCAGTGATTCAGGGTTGTAGCCTCCCTCCAGGATGAAGAGCAGCCGGTTATCGCAGAGTTCCCGGGCACAGTGTTTGATCAGCGTCGTTGCCGTGTGATACCAGCGGGTGGACAGCAGCGTCGAACTGATCGAGTCGGCCTGGTGGCCGTCGTAGCCGGCCGAGACGAGAATGATCTGCGGCAGGTATTGTTCGCAGAGAGTGTTCAAGATGGTGCCGACCAGGTAGGTGTATTCCTGGTCGCCGAACTGACTGAATACCGGAATGTTGATGGTATAGCCGCGGCCGTCGTCCGTGCCGACTTCATCGGCCCGCCCGGAAAACGGGAATAGGTCGCGCTGGTGCAGCGAGACGAACAGCACCTGGTCGGAATCGTAGAAGATTTCCTGGGTGCCGTTGCCGTGGTGGACGTCGAAATCGAGAACCAGGATACGGCTCAGTCCGTAGACGCGCTGCAGATACGCCGCGGTTATGGCCACATTGTTGAGAATGCAGAAGCCCATGCCGCGGCCCGGTTCGGCGTGATGGCCGGGCGGCCGCACCAGTGCGAAGCCGTGGCGCAGGCTGCCGGTCATGATCCGGTCCGCCAGCTCCAGGCAGCCGCCGGCGGCGAGTCGGGCGATCTCCAGGGATCGATCCATCAAATACGTGTCGCGGTCGTAGGAAAACGGGTCGGTTCGGGCGGCATGATTGCGGACTTGGCCCAGGTAGAAGGCGGAATGGACTCGCTGAATATCCTCGATGTGCGCCTCGCGCGGGGCAACCATGGTAATGCTGCCGTTGTATCGCTCCTTGACGATGGGGAACAGGTGCCTGAGCCGAGTGGGGTTCTCGGGAGTGGGGCGATTGATGCAATGCTCGAAAAAGCGATCGTCAAGCAGGATGCCGAGGTTATTCATAATGGTAGTGATAGATCGGATGAGATTGGTAGCGTTGCCGGGGCAGCCGGTAGAGGTGGCCGAGTCGGCGGACCTGATGATCGTCGTAGACCAGTGATTCGCTCAGCTCGAATCCGAGCTTGCTCAGGCAGCGTTGCTGCGCCTTGTTGTTGATGTCGGTGTACATGTCCACTTCGTCGAGCCGCAGCCTCTCAAAGAGGTTGATGATCAGGTATTTCTGGGCCTCGGTGCCGAACCCTTTGCCGCGTTGTTCCGGAACCGATACTTTGACTTTGATCACCGCACACTCGGGTTTTTCGGAGCGCAGCCAGTAGGAGATGGTTCCCATCGGCGTGGTGTCACGATGCTGGATGAAAAAAGTCTTGTTTTTGTCGTTCCATAAGGCCCCGGAGGCGATTTTCTCCTTTCCCGTCTCCAGACTCAGCTTGTCCGGCGTTAAAAACGGTCCGTGAGCGCTGTCGCTGTTGCTCCAGGAAACGATCAGCGCCAGATCGTCAGCGGTGATCCTTCGCAGGTTGAGCCGCGGGGTGAAAATGTTTTCTGGAAATATGGTCATGGCCGAACCGGTGGTTCCGGCCGGTGCAGCACACCGGCCGGAACCGGTGAGTGGTTACATATTGTTGACTGCTTCCTGCAACTCCTTGCTCGACGACATCAGCTGGGTCAGCGCCGCGACCGTTTCCGACAGGGACTGGTTGACGGCCACCGTCGACTGCTGGTTCTTCTTGGACGACGAGGCCACGGTTTCGATCTTCTCCATAACCAGTGTCCCGTCGGTGTTCAGTCCTTCGGCCTGACTGCTGACCTTGTCCACCGACGTCGATATGGAGCCGATGCCTTTGGATATGGTTTCCATCGACTCGAGTGCGGTATTGATGACCCGCCCGCCATCGGTCAACATGTTCATGCCGTCTTTCATCGCATTGATGGTGTGATGCGATTCTTTCTCCACGTTCTTGACGATATTGGAGATATCGATGGCCGATTTAGAACTGTTCTCGGCCAGTTTGCGGACCTCGTCGGCGACCACGGCAAAACCGCGGCCGGCGTCGCCGGCACGGGCCGCCTCGATGGCCGCGTTGAAGGCGAGCAGGTTGGTCTGCGAGGCGATATCCTTGATGATGTCGACGAAACTTGAGATCTTCTCCAGCTGCGCCACCAGGCCGGCCACCATCTCGTTGTTGGTCTGCATCGTGGTGTTGATGTCGGCCAGTTTCTGACCGGCATCGCGTCCCGCGTTCTTGCCGGTTTCCGCTTCCTTGGCCAGATCGGCGGCCAGTTTGTTGGATTCCTGCGAGAGTCCCAGCATCTCGCTGGAGCTTTTCAGCATCGCCTGCACGGTTTTCATCGAATCGTCGAGCTGCTTGACCGCTTCGTCAATGATCTCGTTCATCTCGTCGACCTGACTGTTGGCCTGGTCCATCTGCTGGCGTGAAGTGCCGACCAGCGTGTCGACCTCGGCCACCGAACTGGCGATGAGCCGTTCGACTTCTTTTTCCGCGGTGACATCGGTGATGTATTCCAGGGCGCCTTTGATATTGCCCTTGGCGTCCTTGATCGGCGCACCGGTGTATTTGATCGGCATCTGCCGGCCCCCGGGTGCGGCGACGGTCTGCTCACTGACCACCCGGTCGGTCTTCATCGCCCGGGCGCAGGCACATTGTTCGCTGCGGCACTGTTCGGTCTGGAACAGGTCGTAGCACTTTTTGCCGACGGCCTGGTCCGGGCTCATGCCGGCGACCTTGGCGCCGGCCGGATTGATAAAGGTGATGTTATAATCGGTATCGATGGAGAGGATCGGGGTCGGGATGGTGTTGAGGTTTTCGATCTTCTCGTCGGCGGCCTGTTTCTGTTTCATCTCCTCGGTGACGTCAAGCACATACTCCAGGGCGCCCTTGATATTGCCCTTGGCATCCTTGATCGGCGCGCCGGTGTACTTGATCGGGATGATGACGCCCTCGGCGGGCCGGGCGATGGTCTGCTCGGTGACCACCGAATCGGTCTTCATCGCGCGGCCGACCGCACATTTCTCGGTCCGGCAGTGCGGGGTCTTGAACAGGTCGTAACACTTCTTGCCGATCACTTCGTCCGGAGTTGAATTGACGACCCCGGCGGCGGCCGGGTTCATGAAGGTGACGTTGAAATCGGTGTCGACCGACATGATCGGGGTCGGGATGGTGTTGAGGTTTTCGATCTTCTCGTCGGCGGCCTGCTTCTGCTTCATCTCCTCGGTGACATCGAGCACGTACTCCAGGGCGCCCTTGATATTGCCCTTGGCGTCCTTGATCGGCGAGCCGGTGTACTTGATCGGGATGATGACGCCCTCGGCGGGCCGGGCGATGGTCTGCTCGGTGACCACCGAATCGGTCTTCATGGCCCGGGCGCAGGCGCACTTGTCGGTCTGGCAATGGGGCGTCTTGAACAGCTCGAAACACTTCTTGCCGATCACTTCGTCCGGGGTCGAGCCGACCACGGAGGCGGCGGCCGGGTTCATGAAGGTGA
>CAYSSK010000066.1:0-11335 GCA_964433645.1 uncultured Desulfofustis sp. | reverse complement strand
ACTTCGTCCGGGGTCGAGCCGACCACGGAGGCGGCGGCCGGGTTCATGAAGGTGACGCTGAAATCGGTGTCGATCGCCATGATCGGGGTCGGGAGGGTGTTGAGGTTTTCGATCTTCTCGTCGGCGGCCTGCTTCTGTTTCATTTCCTCGGTGACATCAAGGATGTATTCCAGGGCGCCCTTGATATTGCCCTTGGCGTCCTTGATCGGTGCGCCGGTATACTTGATCGGGATGATCACCCCGTCCGCGGGCCGGGCGATGGTCTGCTCGGAGACCACCGAATCGGTTTTCATGGCGCGGGCGCAGGCGCACTTCTCGGTCTTGCAGTGGGGTGTCTTGAACAGGTCATAGCATTTCTTGCCGAGCACCTCGTCGGGCGTTGCCTCGACGACCCGTGCCCCGGCCGGGTTCATGAAGGTGATGGTGAAGTTCTTGTCGATCTCCATGATCGGCGTCGGGATCACGTTGAGATCCGTCTGCATCTGCCGTAGCGAGGCCTGGGTGTTTTTCAGCTCGCTGATGTCGTCCATTGTCACCAGGGTCCCGCTGCCCGTGCCGTTCATCGGCACGGCCCTGGAGTGGTAATAGATGAACTGGTTGCCGTTTTTGTGGACCACTTCCGCCTCGGCCGGCTTCTTGATCCTGGCTGCCTTGGCAACGGAGCAGTCCTTGGTGCCGCAGAGGTTCGACGGGCAGGCCTCCTCGCAGGTCATTTTGCCGAGGACATCGGCGGGTTTGTGGCCAAAGGTCTTCCAGAAGCTGTCGTTGGCCCAGGAGATGACCCGATCGTCGCCGACGATAAAGCTAGGCAGGCTCAGCAGGTTCAGGCTGGAGGGGTCCATCGCGGTTGTCGTCTTTTTCGTTGTTTCCATGGCAGGTTCCTCGCTTAGGTGGTTGTTATGAAAGATCGTCCAATTCTTCTTCGGGCACGGCGTGATGTCTCGGTTCGACCTGCAGGTGGTTGCGAATCAGGTTGTGGGTGTTGACCACCAATACGTGTTCCTTGAGGCCGTCCGGGGTGAGATACTCGATGAGCCGATCCAGCGTGTCCCTGCGATCGCTCAGTTGCGGGTTGAGTGACGGGGTGGAGTGATATTGCTCCTGCTTGTAGATGGTGACGATCTGGTCGACCTCCAGGGCCACCGTGGTGCCGTGCCCGCTGCAGATGATCAGCTTGTCCGTGTCGTTGCCGGTTCGCTGCGGATAGTGGTAGAAACTGCGCAGGTTAACCACCGGCACCACCTCGCCGCGCAGGTTGATGACCCCGGTGCTGTAGCCGCTGGCGCCGGGGATGCGCATCGAGCCATGATTTTCGATGATCTCCCGGACATCTTTGAGTTCGATGGCATAATGCTTGCCGATGGCAAAAACCAGATAACAATTCTCGGTGATCAGGTGGTGGCTGGTGCGTTGCCGTGTCTCCGACGCTTCGGTCTCGGCGCCGGCGCCCGTGTTCGCGCCGTTGCCGATCTTGGCCATGGCCTTGATGCTGTCGATCTGGTCGCAGACCAGCCGGTGAATGTCGAGCAGGATGATATTTTCGCCGCCCGGCCTCGTAAACAGCCCGTTGACATTTTCATCCCGGCCGCTCGGAAAGGGCAGGATCTGATCGGAGGCGATGGTGATGATGTCCCGGATCTCGTCGACGATGATGCCGATGGCGCAGTCGTCCGAAGAGAGAATCAGTATCCGGGTATCTTCTTCGACCGTCCCCGGTGGTGTTGTTTCGTCGGTCAGCAGTGAGTGCGAGTTGAGAATCGGCACGGTCTTGCCGCGCAGCTCCAGAGCACCTTCGATGACGCCGGTTTGAAACATGGTGTCGATGTCGGCGCAGAAGGTGATCTCCTGGGCGCATTCGACCGGTACCCCGTATTGCTGGCCGGCACAGCAGAAGACCACGCAGCGCTGGTAGGTAATTGGTGGTCCGGACTGGGCCTGCTGTCGTGATTCGGTCGCCGGCTGGTCGAGATCGGCGAGATCCTCGTCGAACAGGTGCTTCAGATCAAGCAGCTCAACGGCGCGCCGACCCTCGTCCGGTTTGATCAGCGACGCAATGACCCGGTCGCTGGTCTGCAGGGCTTTGCTGATCGGGTCGATGGCATCGGTCGTGGCCCGGAACACTTCCCTGATATCGTCGAAGAGCAGGCCGAAACGCTGATTGTGCAGTGATACCACGGCCACCTTGGCGGCCGGGTCGTAGTCGTGGCGCGCCAGACCGAGACGTTTTTTCAAATTGATGACCGGTATCACGTCGTTGCGCAGGTGCATGATTCCTTCGAGAAAATCGATGCTGCCCGGCAGTTTCCTGATCGGCCCCTGGATCGCGGTGGCCTCGGCAACGTGTTCCGCTTTGAGCGCGATCTCCAGATCCTGCTCCCGGTCGAGAACAAAGGATGCGAACAGCTGTTCCTGCGACATAGACATCACCTCCTGCGGTTAATGGAAAACGGCGCGGACCGGTTCCGATTCGGCGTCCGCCTGCTGTACGATTCGATTGACCACGGTTTCCAAGTCGGCGGCATCCTGCCCGGTCGTCGCGATATAACGCGGATTGAGCAGGTGATAGCGGCGGCTGCCGTCGTACACCCGGTCGCTGACGATCAGTACGAGACGATAGTGTGCCAGGGCTCCTCCGAGGTCGATCAGGTTCTCGAGTTCCTGCAGATCGGCGATGTGAACGATGATCAGATCGCCGTTGCGCAGCGGTGCCCGCTGCGGCAGCGGGAACAGCGTGCCGTACGGCAGACGCTCAAGAGCTGACAAGGCCGGCCGGCAGCGCAGCATCCACAGGCAGCGTTCGGCGCAATCCCGATAGGAGCAGCTGTCCGGACAGGTGGGACGGCGAGGGGAATAGAAAAAAAGGTTCATGGGGCATCCCTGCTATCGTTTCGGTTGGTCCGGTTTTCTCGACACTGGTTGATTTGCTGTTCAGTAAAAAGCAGTAATCGTGCCAGAGACGGATCGACGAGCGACGAGGAAAAAGAGTCTAACGATTGCAGGGTGTCGAGAAGAATCCTGGATGGCGGCGATCACGGCAGACCGGAAAGGCACCGTCCAGAAAACGAGACCTGTCCATTTTTTCGGACAGATGGCGCGGGCCGGATATCAGGAAAAGCTCAGGCCGTGTTTGCTGATCATCTGATAGAGTCGCGAGCGCGACAGGCCGGAGAGGCGGCAGGCCTTGGCGACATTGCCGGCCGTAGCACCGCTGAGACGCTGCAGGTAGTCGATTTCGCAGTGATCCTTAAAGGAGCGCCACGGCGGCAGACAGGTCCCCCCGGCCGTGGTGGACGGCCGCTCCTGCTGGAAACCGGCCCGGACCTGCATGATTCGGAACGATTCGGGCAGGTGAATGGAAAAACAGGTCGGCCCGAGCAGCGGGTTGGTAATAACCTGCTCCATGACCTGCGACAGCTCACGGACATTGCCGGGCCAGTCGTGAGCGGCGAGGGTGTCGAGGAAATCGGCGCTGATGCCCTTGGTCTCGAGGCTGTAGCGCTGACAGATATCGTGCATGAAATAGCTGACCAACTCACGCAGGTCTTCCTTTCGCTCTTTCAGCGGCGGCAGCTCGATGGTAAAGGCCTTGAGGCGAAACAGCAGATCTTCCCTGAAAATGCCGGCGGCGACCATCTCGTCGAGATTTTTGTTGGTCGCCGCCACCAGGCGAAAATCGCTGAACTGCTGCCGGGTGGAGCCGACCGGTCGATATTCGTGCTCCTGGAGCAGCCGCAGGAAGGTCTTCTGGATGGCCGGCGGCAACTCGCCGACTTCATCGAGGAACAGGGTACCCCGGTGGGCGTGCTTGACCAGACCGTCGTGGTCCCGGTCGGCATTGGTGAAGGCGCCCTTGACGTGGCCGAACAGGGTGCTCTCGATCAGGGTTTCCGGGAGTGCCGCGCAGTCGACGATAATGAAATTCTCCTGGCTCCGCCGGCTGTTTTCGTGAATGGCCTTGGCAAACAATTCCTTGCCGGTGCCGGTATCTCCCGAAATCAGCACGCTCACATCCGAGCCCGCGGCGGCGGCCACCCGATCCAGACATCGACTGATGGCCGCGCTGCTGCCGATGATCCGGCTCCGCTTCAAGGCCACCGGAACCTTGGTGATCTTCCGCCGTTCCCGGCGGTATTGCAGGGCCCGGGCCAGGTGCAGGTCCAACTCCCTGAGTACGTGCGGCTTGGCGATATAACTCCAGGCGCCGCTGCGCACGGCCCGTTCGGCGCCGTCGGCCTCGCCCTGGCCGGTGATGATGATGACTTCCGGCTCCAGGCTGGTGCGCTTGAAGGCGGCAATATGCTCCAGCCCGTTGCCGTCCGGCAGCTGGACATCGAGCAGGACGACATCAAAGCCGCGGTCGGCGGCGCAGCTGCGGCCATCGCTCAGGGTATGGGCCTGCACCGCGTGGTGTCCGGCCGCGGAGAGCTGCTCGAAGAGCATCGAACAGAGGACGATATCGTCGTCAATGATCAGGATGGAGGCCATGATCGAGAATCTCGCGGATGCTGTGCGCCAGGATATTCCGGCGCAACGGTTTATTGATGAATTCCCGGATGCCGATGCGCAGCGCTTTGGCGCGATCGATCCGTTCATGATAGCCGGTGATCAGGATGATCGGCAGGGAGGGGCGCAGGGCCAGCATTTCCCGGGCCAGTTCGGTGCCGGTCATGTTGGGCATGGTCATATCGGTGATCACCAGGTCGAAGGCGTCGCTGTTTTCACGAAAACAGCGGACCGCCTCGAGGCTGTCGGTAAACGCGGAAACCTGGTAGCCGAGCCGCTTGAGCGTTGTGGTCAGCAGATCGGTGAGCTGCTGTTCATCGTCGACGAGCATGATCCGTTCGCTCCCGCCGCGAACCGGGGCCGGCTGCTCCGGCGCAGTCTCCGCCGGCTCGGCGATGGCCGGCAGGTGGATGGCAAAGGTGGTGCCGTGACCGGGTGCGCTGACAACGCCGATATCGCCCCGATGGTTTTTGACGATACCGTGAACGACGGCCAGCCCGAGGCCGGTACCGCGGTCTTTGGGTTTGGTGGTAAAGAACGGATCGAAGATGCGCTGCCGGGTCGCCTCGTCCATGCCGCAGCCGCTGTCGGCAACGCTTATTTTCAGATAGCGGCCGGCGGGCAGTGGTGGATGAACAGGGGCGTCGGTCGGTTCGTCCCGGTCGACGGCCGCCACTTCGACGTGGATGGTGCCGTGTTCGTTCTCGATTGCCTGCCGGGCGTTGGTGCAGAGGTTCATGAGGAGCTGATGGATCTGGCCGGCGTCGGCCATGATCGCCGGGGCGTCATCGTCGATTCGGCAGGTCAGTTTGATGGTCGACGGGAACGAGGAGCGAAGCAGTTTCAACGCCTCTTTGATGACCGATTGGGCCTTCAGCGGGTTGAGCGGTTCGCGTCCCTGCTCCTGCCGGCTGAACGTCAGGATCTGGCCGATCAGATCCGCCGCCCGGTCACCGGCGGCGAGGATATGGTCCAATGGGTAGGTGAGCGGATCTCCCTCCTCCAGCTGTCCTTTGGCGATCTGGGCATAGCCGAGGATGGCGGCCAGGATATTGTTGAAGTCGTGGGCGATGCCGCCGGCCAGCGTACCGATGGCTTCGAGCTTGACGGCCTGCTGCAGTTGCTTTTCCAGTTTCTCTTCCCGGCTGATGTCGCGCTTGACCGCAACGAAGGCGGAAACCGTGCGGTCACCACCATCGACGATCGGCGAGATGGTCGTCATTTCCGAAAAAAGCGCGCCGTCTTTGGTGCGGTTGATCAACCGCCCCTTCCAGACGCGGCCGGCCAGGATGGTCTCCCAGAGCTGGCGGTAAAAAGCGTCATCATGGTGGCCGCTTTTCAGCAGATTCATGTTTCGCCCGACCGCCTCTTCCCGGGTAAAGCCGGTGGTGTCGGTAAAGGCCGGGTTGACATAGCGGATGGTCCCCCGGATGTCGGTGATGACGACCATCTCCGAGGTCTGCTCGATGGCGGTGGACAATCGTTTGCGCTCCTCTTCCTGGCGGATGGAAGCGGTGACGTCCCGGGCGGTATGGACTATCATCTGGAGCCGATTTTTCCGGTCGCTGATTTTCGTCGACGACAGATCGAAGGTTTTGTTGAGCAGCCGGTTGTGAACCAGGCCGCGATGGGTTTTCTGCTGACCGTCGGCGGGCAGGGTAACCGGGCACTTCGGGCAGGCATCGGGCCGGTTCTGGAAGACCTCGTAGCACGGCCTGCCGACCAATTCCCCGAACTCGTAGCCGAACAGGTGATGGGCGGCGCGGTTGGCGCGGATGATGCGCAGGTCCGGGTCCATGATGGTGATGATGTCGTCGATGGCATCGACGGTTTGTTCCCATTCATGCTTGCCCCGGCTGATCGCCTCGACAATCCGGTCGTCGGTGCGGCCCTCCTCGATGATCAGCAGGACCTGGTGGCCGCCCAGGGGGATGATCGAGCCGGTCAGCGACGTGCCCAGCGTGAAGCCCGCCGAGATCCCGCTGGCCAGTACCTGGCGAAACAGGGCGGCCACCCTTTCGAGCCGGTTTGCGTGGCAGATCTGCTCGAGCGGTTGGCCGAGGAGTAGATCGGCCCTCACTCCACATTGACGACAGGCGGTCTGATTGATGTGCTGCAGGGAAAAAGAGCTGTTGTCATCGCTGCTTGAAAAGACCAGCAGGCCGCTGTCCAGGTGGGTGCCAGGCGGCTGCTCTTCGGCAAAACCGTTAAACAGCGGCAGGCAGGCGGCCGGCTGGCTGGATGCCGGCTGGAGAGCAGACGTTTGGCTCGGGGACTGTGGCGTTCCTGGTTTCATCGGTAAAAGCGTCCGCTGGGTGGATTCATCGCGCTCTGCACGTGGGCATGGGACAATACAGACGAATCATAGCAGAAAGAGTGGAGAAAAGGCAAGCGACCCGTCATTTTAGCCGGATCGTTGTGGGCCGGCGGTCCCCGCCCGGTGGCCGGAACGGCCGGGGCGAGCCGGCCGGCTGCACCATCAGTCACCTGCGTTGTCAGGACGGCGAGTATCGGGTATAATTCGAGATCCGGCCCGTTGCGGCGGACATCCAGAAGAGATTATACGACATCACCAGAGCGGGAGGAAGGCGCGCGTATGGCAGAAGAGACGACCCACAAATTGACCACCAGGCATCTGCGCATCGAGGATTACGAGGCGATGCGCGACATCAACGACCGGGTCTACAAAGGGGTTGGCACACCATGGCTCCGGGAGGAGATCGGGGCGTTGATCGAACGATTTGCCGAGGGCCAGATCTGTATTGAGGACAACGGCGTTCCGGTGGCCATTGCGCTGTCGCTGATCATCGATTACAGCCTGTTCGGCAGCCGCCACTCCTACCACCAGATCACCGGCAACGGCACCTTTCGCACCCATGACCCGGAGGGCGATTATCTCTATGGCATCGAAGTCTTCGTCGATCCGGAATACCAGGGGATGCGGCTGGGCCGGCGGCTCTACGACACACGCAAGGAATTGGCCGAGAACCTCAATCTCAAGGGGATCCTGCTCGGCGGCCGAATTCCCGGCTATCACGAACATTCAAAGGAAATGTCGCCCCAGCAATACATCCTCAAGGTGAAAAACCGTGAGTTGCACGACCCGGTGCTCACCTTTCAGCTGTCCAACGATTTTCATGTCCGCAGCCTGCTGGCCGACTACTGGCCGAAGGACCACCCCTCCCGCGGCCATGCGGTGCTGCTCGAATGGCTCAATATCTATTATGAAAAGAAGACCAGGCTGATCGGCGGCGCCAAATCGGTGGCCCGGCTCGGTGTGGTCCAGTGGCAGATGCGCCGTTTCGACTCTTTTGACGACTTCATGCAGCAGGTGGAATTCTTCGTCGATACGGTCAGCGACTACCAGGCCGATATCGTCCTTTTTCCCGAACTGCTCAACGCGCCGCTGATTCATACCTACGAAGGAAACAATCCCGCCGATGCGATGCGCATGCTGGCCGCCTATACCGATGATATCCGCCAGTCGATGATCGACATGGCGCTCGCCTACAATATCAATATCGTGGCCGGCAGCGTTCCGGCGCTGGACGATTCCGGCAAGCTGCGCAATGTCAGCTACCTCTGCCGGCGCGATGGTACCTGGGACAGCCAGGCCAAATTGCACATTACACCGGAAGAGGGGGCCCATTGGCGGTTTATCGGCGGCAATGCGTTGAAGGTATTTGACACCGATGTCGGCAAAATCGGTATCCTGATCTGCTACGACGTCGAATTCCCGGAACTGGCTCGGCTGCAGACGCTCAAAGGGATGAAGCTGTTGCTGGTACCGTATTGGACCGACACCAAAACCGGTTATCTCCGGGTTCGCCGGTGCGCCCAGGCCCGGGCCATCGAGAACGAATGCTTCGTGGCCATTTCCGGCAGTGTCGGCAATATCCCGAAGGTGGAGACCATGGGTATCCAGTACTCGCAGTCTGCCGTTTTCACGCCGTCCGATTTTTCCTTTCCCCACGACGCCATCGCCGCCGAAGCGACGCCGGGGATCGAGACCACGCTGGTGGCCGACCTCGATCTCGACATGATCAAGGAGTTGCGGGCACTCGGCAGCGTCCGCAACGCTGAGAGCCGGCGCACCGATCTCTACGATCTGCGGTGGCTTGACAGATCCTGAGGGTGAGCCCTGTTTTGGGACGATAACCGTGGCGCCATCAATGAGCACCGACCGGGCAGGGAGGATCCATGCATCTGGCTGACCTGAAGAAACTGAAACGATTCAAGGATATTGTCGCCATCCTGGCGGCCTACGGCTTCGATGAAGTCGTCGATCGCCTGGACATGCCCGGAGCGGAACTGTTGCGCAAGATGAGCCCGGTCGAAGGCGAGCTCGATATCTATCAGCGGATTCGCCTCGTTCTCGAAGAGCTCGGCCCGACATTCGTCAAATTCGGCCAGATCATGAGCCTGCGGCCCGACCTGTTGCCGGAACCGTTGTTGCAGGAGCTGGCGGCACTCCAGGACCAGGTGCCGCCGGTACCCACCGAGGAGGTTTTGCCATTGGTGGAAGAGGCGATCGGCGGTCCGATCGATGCGGTGTTCTCGGTCTTTCCCGACGAACCGCTCGCCGCCGCTTCGTTGTCTCAGGTGTATCGGGCGCAGTTGCGCCGGGGGGGCACCGTGGTCGCCGTCAAGGTGCAGCGACCCAATATCCGGGAGAATATCGATGCCGATCTCGGCATCCTCGAGGGCGTCTGCCGCCTGCTCGATGAGAAGTTCGTCGAATTGCAACCCTACGACCTTCCCAACCTGGCCAAGACGGTGCGCCGGTTTGTGATCAAGGAACTCGATTTTTCCGAAGAACTGGAGAACATGACGATTGTCCGGGCGGCCACCGACCAGGCCGGCCTGCTGATACCGAAGCCGTATGAACAATACAGCTCGGAACAGGTCCTGGTCATGGATCATTTCGACGGAGTGACCTTGCGGGAGATCGGCGGGATTCCCGATCTCGATCGCAAGGAGGTGGCCCGGCGGGGGCTGCGCTCGGCGGTCATCCAGATCTTCGATCAGGGCTTCTTCCATGCCGATCCCCACCCCGGCAATCTGCTGGTCGGCACCGACGGGACGCTCTGTCTGATCGACTGGGGCATGGTCGGCAGGTTGACCGAACGTGACCGCTTCACCCAGCTCGATCTGCTTCAGGCCGTCGTCGACAAGGACAGCGAGTCACTGGCCGAGGCGGTGCTGGCCTTGTGTCACAGCAGCGACGAGCTGGTCGAGCCGACCGAGTTGGAGCGGGATCTGCTCGAGATCCTGGATAAATATTATGCAGTCCCGATCAAGGACGTCAACCTCGGACAATTGCTCGCCCGTCTGCTCGGTCTGCTGCGCACCTATCGCCTGCACCTGCCGAACTACCTGGTAATCATGATCAAGGCGATGATAACCGCCGAGGGCTCGGCCCGCCTGGTCTACCCGGAACTCGATGTGATCAGCGAGGTTCGGGAGCCGGTTCATCGACTGGCGCGCCGCCGCTATCACCCGAAGGTCTGGTGGCGCGAGTTCCGTTCCCTGTTCGCCTCGTTTCGTTTCGGTCCCCGCGAGATCCCTCGGCGATTGCAGCGGATCATCGCGCAGATGGAAAAAGGGGAACTCGGTTTCGTCCTCCACCTCGACAAACTCGATAAGCTGGTCGCCACGCTGGAGAACGCTTCCAACCGGCTGACCGCAGGAGTCGTTGCCGGGTCGATCATCATCGGTTCGTCGATGATCATTACCACCGGTATCGGCCCGCTGCTCTTCGGTTTCCCGGCGCTCGGCGTGATCGGCTACCTATTGTCGGTGGTACTCGGACTCTATCTGGTGATCACCATCCTGAGAACCAAAAAATATTGAATCAACCGTCTGCGCTTCGGGGACAGGTTTCAACCTGTCCCCGTCAGGGTATGCCTTGTTTTATTACTATTCCTAAAGACCTCTCATGACCTCGAACTCCCGTTTCCAGCTGCTCTCCGATGATCTCGTCGAGGACCGCTCGACCGGACTGGTCTGGACCCGTGACGCCGGCTCTTTCGAATTTCCGCTGAGCTGGTCGGAAGGGTTGGCGGCGATTGGTGACATGAACCGCGACGCTGTCTACGGCCGGACCGACTGGCGACTGCCCAATCGCGTTGAGTTGCGCAGTCTGGTCGATCACGGCGAAAAACGACCGGCCCTGCCGGCCGGCCATCCGTTTCGCCGGGTCTTCTCCGGCTGGCACTGGACCTCGACGACCGCCGCTATCGCACCGGCCTACGCCTGGTACGTCCATCTTGAAGGCGCCCGGATGTTTTACGGCAACAAGCGTGACTTTTACTGGTGCTGGCCGGTCTGCGGCAGCAGCGAAGCTCTTCCCCGTTCCGGACAGCGGGAGTGCTTCGACGATCAGGGCCGAGTTGGCGACTGCCGGGAAACCGGGCAGGATGGGGAGTTACGTGCCGGTCACCCGTGGCCGGAACCGCGATTTTCCGCCATCAAGGACGGCGTGCTCGATCGGTTGACCGGTTTGGTCTGGCATGGTCGCGGCCACCTCGGCGAAGGTGTTGCCGACTGGTCCGCGGCCCTGGCTGCGGTGGCGGAGTATAGTGTTCGGAGCGGGAATCCCTGGCGCCTGCCGACCATCAGGGAGCTTGAAAGCCTGGTGGATGCCGCCCGACACAGCCCGGCCCTGCCGGCGGAGCACCCGTTCACGGAACCGGTTGACACCTGCTGGTCGGCCACGACCAGCGGGTTCGACCCTGACTGGGCCTTCGCCCTCTATCTGAAAAAAGGAGCGGTCGGGGTCGGCCATAAAAAATCCCCGGGCTTTTCCGTCTGGCCGGTCCGAGCTGCTCGG
>CAYSSK010000065.1:0-21418 GCA_964433645.1 uncultured Desulfofustis sp. | reverse complement strand
CAAAGCCCGCTTGAAACGGTGAAGCCGGGCAATCGTTCCCTGAGTGCTGTCGCGGCATGGAATCCTCGTATTGGCCGAGGGTATTGAAGTGCTGGAGGAAAGGCAGACGTGCGCGGAACTCGGTTTTGATCTGGGCCAGGGGAATTATCTCGGTAAGCCGGCTCCGGAGTTTGCCGCCGGTTAGGCCGGCCGGGGCGCCTGAAGCGCTTTTCGAGGGGATGATTCCTGGACCAATACCCGTTTATTTCGTGAGCAAGCAATTGTTATCTTGACAATAAAATCTGTTCTGTGTTGTATGACAGAGGAACGTGGGAAGCGCCTGAACCGGTGAAATTCACACTATGATCACTACTCGTGGATCTGTCTGAACATACTGTCTCCCTCATCCCTTTGTTGCACGAGGGTGGCGGATCGGTGTTTTTCCCCCTTTTCTCGGTACCCGGAGAGGGAGATCAACGGGAGCCGATCGGCGATGAGTTGCGTCCCGATTTCCAGGCAGATGCCTTGGCTGTCGGCTATAAGAGCAGCCTGCTGACGAGCGGCGGTGCGCTCCTGGGCCGCTACCTGCTGATGGTGCAACGTGACGAGTATCCTGCTCTGATCGATCGGACCCCACCGGTGACAAATGTCATCATCGATGAGTGCTGGCAGCGGGTTTTTACCTTTCATGCAGCCGCCGGCGGTGAATCGGGAGCTGTTTTTTTTGCCGAGCAGAGCGGTAGCAATCGGCAATTCCTTGCCTACGCGCCTCTGTTCTTTTGTCGACACCAAAGACGTTTTTTCCACCCACCCTGCCCGCGTTGCGGGAAGGCCTTGCTGCTGTGCCGGGACGACCGGCTTTTGGCCGAATCCGGGCTGCCGTATTACAGCCGTTCGCTGAATCGCTATCTTTATTGCCCTGACTGCCGCCCCTCCGCTGGTGCGTTTTGGTACGCAAAACGGCGATACGGTGAGGATCAGCAGGTTGTCCAAGAAGCGGCCGACCTGATCCGCGATTTCGGTAAGCTGCCGGAAGGTGTTGATCCGTCTCTGCAGGTGCCGTGTCCTGGGTGTCCCCATCATCAGGAATGCTACGGAGCATCAGGGCAAGCTGTCAATCATATCCGGATTGTCTCATTTTATCCCTTCTATCTGCTGGTAACCGAAGACCATGACTGTCATGGAGGCGACTTCTCAGCCCGGCTGGCGGGCGCGTCGGCCGAGCAGCTCGTTGCTGAAAAAAATGCACGGGGGCAGGGGGCCGGCAGCGGTCAGGCTTCGCGGGTGATAGATGGGCGGAGATTCGATGATTTTCTCTATCCCGCCGATGATCAGTGCCGCTTTCTCGAATTGTTGTATCTGAAGGTACGCCTTCTTGATGCCGTGGCCCAAGATATCGTTAACGGCCGACTGGCGGAGACGTTTCCAGGGTACTTTTTGACGCCCGCGGACATCGGTATCTCGTTTGTCGCCGGGTCAACGTTACCGAATTATTGGGCGTTTCGCCTGACTTACCCCGGTGTTGAAAGATACCTCATGGAGCGTTTTCGCCTACCGGGAAACGCGTTGTCGGGGCAACTCTGCCGCTATGGTTTTTTCTGGTTTTTCCTGCTTGTGAGCAATTCGAAACAGCAGGAAACGATGCTGTTCGATAAACTCAGCAGGTTGCTCGAGCACGGGGCGGCGGCTGCACGATTGTCAGTCCTCGATGACGCTTTTCATCCGCGTCAAGCCTGGTGGGACCCGCCTGCCAGCTTCGGCACACCATGGCAGGAACAGTGGGATACGGTTCTCTCCGCAGGGCTGGAGCTGCTTAGCCGGGGTTACCGGCAGCCCGACGCGGCCCTGGACCAGGCGTGTTCGGCTGCCGGTACATGTCTGGCCGACCTGCGCAGCTTCGTGTTATCGTCATCGCCGGAGCGAAAAGAGCAGCCGCAGGCTCCGAACGCAGGCGCAGATCGTGATATTTATAAAATCGTTACGGCAATTAAAACGTCCTGGCAACAGCGCAGTGACCGGCTCCAGGGAGGCACTGACTGGAGCGCGGACGAGAAGCGGGAGGAAATATTCGGGCACACGCGCACAACAGGGCCGGACGGGGACCGAAGCAGCGATCTGGAGGAAACGGTAGTGATCCCCTCGAACAACCTGTCCCGCGAGCCGCTGGCCGACGATACCCTGCCGGCGCAGCGCCGTGCCGGTGCGCGGGTCACAGGCGAGACTGCTCCAGGCCTCGATATATCCGGGATGGGTGCAGCGGCCGATGTGCCGGCTCCCCCGCAACGGCTCACTCCCGAACATGACCGGAGTGAGATTGAGGAGACGCTGATTATCGGCAAAAGCGGCATCACTGGGAGACATGAGGAGCGTGCGCCACCGTCGGAGCTGCGGCGGGGCTTGCTGGACAACCAGGCACGGGATCGTTCGGGCGACCTCGGTGGCGATCCGCAACCGGTGGCCGATTTTCCCGGCCCGCCGGGCGACCGGTTTCCGGCCGGTGGAGGGCCGCTGGCCGATGAGGATGAACTGGAGGAGACGGTGCGGCTGGCTCGCAGTCCTTTCGCCCAAGACCCGGCGGACCGGCCGGTTGAGCGAAAACGAGAGCCGCCTGCTAACGGATCCCCTGATCCGGTGAAGACCGGCCACCACGCCGGCGAGGATGACTTTTTAACGGAAACGGTGGTGCTCAAACCAAAGAAGAGCGGATGACTCATGGTTCTCGGCGCGAGACAGATTGCTGCTGATCTACGTGAAATCTACCAACGGGATGGCGAGCGTGGCCGGGAAGCGATAGAAGCGCACCTCGACACTTTGCTGGTGGATCGCCCGGAAAGTGAAAAGCAGCTGGTCCTGCAGGCTATTGCCGAGCAATTTGAGCCGGCACCGGATGGAAGCGATTTTTTGTCGAGCAAAAGCGGTAATGAGCTGTTAAAATTCATTTCTCTTCTGTTAGGTAAGTCCGTTAATGTCGGTGACGTGAGTGAGCACCAGGTCCAGCAGCGCCTGAGCGATTCGCTGCAACGTGTTTTTTCTGGATTGAACCAGGTGCTGCGGGCAATCGACAGTACCCTGTCCCATGATGATGGCTTCGATGCCACCATCAGATCTCTGCTTGTCGAAGAACTTGAATGTCCGGCGGCAACACAGCCGCTCGAGACCTATATAGACCGGATAAGAGCCTCTTTTCTCACTTCTTATGAATCTTCCAAGACCGCACACCGGCAGGTCGTGGAAAAGATGCTCGAGCAACTCGCACCCGAAACAATTCTGGCCCAGACCGGCGGAGGTTTCAAATTTGGAGCGTTGCGCAAGGCGGAGGCCTTCGACCGTTATGTGAGCGTATATCAGGAGATACGGTCCTGGCACGAATCGGGACGCGGCCTTGAGGACTATCTTCGTGCCTTTGAAAAAAACTGCAGTGCCATGCCACAGCGGCATAATGATGGAGGAGGTTCATGAAACGACTGGTAATATCAATTCTCGCTGCTATCTGCCTGGTAATGATTTCCGGCTGTTCCGGTAAAAAACCGCCCCCGCCGCAACCGCAGTGGCTTTTTGAAAAAGACGCAGTCACGATGCGCTTCAGATCAGATCGGGTGCTCAACATGCACGAGGGCTCGCCGCACACACTGATGATCTGCGTGTACCAGCTCAGGGATGAGGGGATGCTCGGCCAGTTGGCAACCAATGAAGACGGGATCTATCAGCTTCTTGATTGCGAGCCGTTTGACAGCAGTGTGCGTAGTACCAAGCGGCTTATTATTCATCCCGACCAGGATCTTACGGTCGTCATGGATCGTCTGGCCGGCACGGAAAAGATTGCTTTTGTCGCCGGGTATTCGATGTTGCAGAAAGAGCGGATTCTGCGGATTGTCGATATCCCGGTGTTGCTCTCCAAAGACGAAGAATCGGCGATTGCAGCACCGTTGAAGGTGATGGTCAACCTCGGTTCCGAACAGATTGCCGCCATCCAGAGCTATTAGGACAAGGCCATGGAAAAACCGTTGTTCTGGCATCAGGGGCTCTTCCTCAATCCCCAGCATTTTCAACTCTTCGATCGATATGTTCAAGCCCTGGCGAACGCGGCGCCACCGTATCTGCAGCCGCATTTCTGGGGAGTCGGGAAGATGAAGATCCAGGATGCCGCCCTCGGTAATCATTCGCTGCAATTGTTGGAAGGGGAGTTCTGTTTCACCGATGGAGCGTTTGTCTCTTTTCCCGGCACCGGTTTGCTTGAGCCACGTTCATTCGCCGATGGTTTTTTTGAAGGCGGCAAGCCGCTCGGTTGTTATCTGGGCCTGCGCAAGTGGAATTCCGGTGGCGATAACGTGACGGTGCTGCCGAATCTTGATCATGTGGGAGAGGTGACCACCCGTTTTGTAACCTCCACCGAATCCGATCAGGTGATCGACCTTCACCAGACCGGACCGGATGCCCAGGTCCGGCAGATGTTTTACGTGCTGAAACTTTTCTGGGAGAGCGAGGTGGATCAGCTCGGTGATTATGAGTTGATCCCTCTGACCGTGCTGTTGCGCAACGGGGAAGAGGTCGTCTGCTCGGACCGGTTTTTCCCGCCGTGCCTGTCTGTTTCGGCACTGCCGCCGTTACGCAAACTGGTCCTGGAAATACGCGACCAACTGACTTCCCGGGCTCACCAGCTGGAAGCATACAAACGTTCCCGCGGTATTCATACCGCCGATTTCGGGGCCCGGGACACCGTGTATCTGCTGGCACTGCGGTCGCTTAACCGCTCCGTGCCCCTCTTGTTCCACCTGACCGAAACAACGACGGTCCACCCCTGGACGGTTTACGGTCTGTTGCGCCAGATCGTCGGGGAACTTTCCTCCTTTTCCGAGAGCATCAATCTGCTTGGGGAACTGGAGGACGGTGCGGCTCTGGTTCCGGCTTATAATCACCGCAAGCTCTTTCCCTGCTTTCATGCGGTCCAGAAAACGCTGCTCCGCCTGCTCGATGAGATTACCGCCGGCCCCGAATATGTCTTCGAGCTGGCCTATGATGGCACCTATTACACGACAGAACTGCCGCCGGCCGTTTTCGACGGCGATAATCGGTTTTTCATGGTGCTCAATGCCGCGGAGATCAACCGGTCTCAGCTGCAAAGCATTGCCGGGATGGGAAAAATGGGGGCCAGGGAGTCGTTGCCGATTTTGATAGCCAGGGCATTGCCGGGCCTCAAGCTGGCTCATTTTGAGACGCCGCCGCAGGAGCTGCCGCGCAAGACCGGCGCCGTGTACTACCAGATTGAAAGCAGCGGGGACCTCTGGCAGCAGGTACAGAGAAACAAAAATCTCGCCATTTTTTGGGATTCGGCGCCAAACGATTTGAAGGCGGAACTGATGGTTGTCGAAGGGAGATGATCATGCGGCTGATCGATTGCTTCATCGAGTTGATTGCCTATGTCGGTTACCTGGTGAAATCGTCGCCGGCGGAACAACCGAGTTATGAGCGGGTCAGGAGCGACATCACCCAGCTTATTACGGCGGCCGGTCAGAGCTGTCAGGAAACGAATTGTACGGCCGAGGACTATCGACTGGCACAATTCGCCGTTTTCGCCTGGGTGGATGAAGTGATACTCAGCTCATCCTGGCATGAAAAGCAGAAATGGCAAGGCGAACAATTGCAGCGAAGTTATTTCCAGACGGTCGATGCCGGGGAGCTGTTTTTCGACAAGCTGAACGGCCTGGAGCCTCAGCAGCTGCAGGTTCGGGAGGTTTATTATTACTGTCTGGCGCTCGGTTTTTCCGGACGCTTCTGCAACCCTGGCGATGAATTTCTGCTGGCCCAGTTGAAAAGCTCGAACCTGAAACTGATCGATACAGCTTCCGTTCCAGGCGGGTCGGCAGGAACCGGGACCCTGTTTCCCGAAGCATATGGTGACGGTTCGCCGGTTGGGCCGGCCGGCAGGAAAAAGGGTATCAGGTTCGGTGCGGTTGCCGCCGCTTTGGTCCCCGTTTTGTTGTTTGCCCTGCTTTTTGTGATTTACGGCTTTGTTCTGAACAACGTTGGTGAGAACCTCATCAAGTCGATACGCTCATGAAAAAGCTGTTCGTTGCAGCATTGAAATTCGTCCTGCTCGTGTCCCTGCTTGCGGTCATCGGTTTTCTGACCTTCGGTCTGGTGCTCTGGATGGATTGGCCTTGGTGGGTTGGGCTTTGTTTCGGGCTTGCCTACTTCGGCCTCTACCTGCTCTGGGTTTTGCTGCGTAAGATTCTGCTGCGTCGGCGGGAGAAACATTTCGTCAATGAAGTGATAGCCCAGGATGAGGCCTACCGTCGTCAGCAGGGCGAGGTTGACGGTGTCGAACAGGATCTTCAGGTCCGTTGGAAAGAGGCCATCGAAACCCTCAATCGTTCGCAGCTGGGGAAATCGGGCAATCCCTTGTATGTCCTTCCCTGGTATATGGTGATCGGCGAGAGCCGTTCCGGCAAAACGACGGCTATTCAGAGTGCCGGATTGTCATCTCCTTTTGCCGAAACCCGAAAAACGGCGGGGCTCGGGGGGACCAAAAATTGCGATTGGTGGTTTTTTGAGCAGGCGGTCATCCTGGATACCGCGGGTCGTTATGCCATCCCGCTCGAGGAAGGCAGGGACCGCAAGGAATGGCAAAAATTTCTATCACTGCTGGCGAAATATCGCAAGCGTGAGGCCATCAATGGTCTGGTGGTGACCATTGCCGCCGACAAGCTGTTGTCATCGGCAACTGAGGTCCTGGCCGAAGACGGGCATCTGCTGCGCCAGCGCATCGACGAGTTGATGCGGGTGATCGGCATCAAATTTCCGGTCTATGTCCTGGTTACCAAGTGCGATCTGGTCCAAGGCATGACCCAATTCTGCGACAAGCTGCCGGAAAAGAGCCTCCGGCAGGCAATGGGCCGGCTCAATGCCCATCTTTCACGTGATGTCATCGATTTTTTACAGCAGGCCCTGGCCACGGTAGAAGAGAAACTCAGGAATCTGCGACTGCGTCTAATGGGCTCCCAGCAACCAGGTGCGCCGCTGCAGGAAACCGACCCCGGACTGCTTCTTTTCCCTCTCGAATTCGGCAACGTGAAGAAGAATCTGCAGGTCTTCATCGAATCGGCATTCAAGGAGAACCCGTACCAGGAAACTCCACTGCTGCGAGGGATCTATTTCAGCAGTGGCCGTCAGGAAGGCACTCCATATTCCCACTTTCTCAGTGAGCTGGGCCTGATAAAACAGCAGGAGGTTCTGCCCGGCACCAACCGGGGATTGTTCCTGCACGATCTGTTTGCCACCATTATGGCTGGAGATCGGTATCTGTACGCACCGACCCGAAAGGCCATGGCCTGGAGCAGGCTGACGCGCAACATCGGTCTGACCGCCTGGATGGCCCTGGTGCTGGCTCTCTGCGGCCTGCTCAGTTATTCCTTCGTGAAAAACCTGACCACCCTGCGCACGGTGGCCGACACCTTTAGCCAGCCGGTGGCCCTGCAGGGAGAAACCCTGACCGATATCTCCATCATGGAACGGTTTCAGGGCGGGGTTCGCCATATCGAAGCCATTAACGACAGGTGGTGGTTTCCGCGGCTTGGGCTCAAGCAGAGCCTGTACGTGGAAGAGCGCATCAAACAGCGATTTTGCGCGCAGTTCAAAGACGAGTTCGTCACCGATTTCGATCGACAGCTGGCGCTGCAGGGCGCCGGGTTGTCCGCTCAATCACCCGACGAGGACACGGCCCGCTATGTGATGCACCTGACCTACCGGATCAACCTCATCAAATCCCGGCTCGAGGGCAGTGGGCTCAACCGGCTGAACGATTTGGAACAGCCGCCTTTCCAGTATCTTCTCTCCGCTGCGGACTCCCGCCTGGTCAACCAGATCGGTGAGCGGATCGCCACCCAGTATCGTCATTATCTGGCCTGGCAGGATGACGAGCAGCAGCTCAACCGGGAGAAGTCCCAGTTGCAGAAACAATTGCACCAAGCCCTGAGCCTGCCGGGTGCCAATCTTAACTGGTTGGTGGCCTGGATCAACCGGGATGAACGATTTGAGGGTCTTACCCTCGAACATTTCTGGGGGCCGATCCTCGAACGGCAGGATCTGGCGAGCGTTCCCGCGGCATTTACCATGGCAGGCAAAAAAGAAGTCGATCGCCTGCTCAAACAGATCGAACAGGCGGTATCGGACAACCTGGTCATTGCCGGCAATAAAACGAGATTTGCCGCCTGGTATTCACAGGCCTATCGGCATATCTGGTATGATTTCGCCAGGATATTCCCGCAGGCCGAATACTATCTCCGCGATCGGGATGCCTGGCAGCAGGCGGCTTCGATCATGGCCCTGGACAAAGGGCCGTATTTTGGCTTGATAAAGCGGATGCATGAAGAATTGCGTGGTATCGATGAGAGCCAGGACGATGACTGGCTCGCCCTGCTCCGGCTCATTGAAAAGATCAGCGTGGAAGCCAAGACGGAAAAGGCCATCGAGGAACAGAAATCGATGATTGCCAAGGTCGCCAAGAAGGGCAAGTCGGCCATCAGCACCATCGAAAAAGGACTTGGCAACAGCGGTGTCGGGCAGACCCTGGAAGCCCAAATGATCGGCGGGAAGTACTTCAACGACTATCGCAACGGGTTGTCCGATCTGGTATTGGCGACCTCTTCCCGCAACGTTTCGTTCCAGATGGCCAGCGATATCTTCAGCCAGGACCCGGCGACTTCGGAAGCACCGATGTATGTGGCCCAGCGTAATCTGATCCGGTTGCGCAATGAGCTGGCACCACCGGCCGCCCCGCAAGAGACGCAGGTCATCTGGAAGCTGGTGGCCGGTCCGCTGACCTTTCTGCGGGACTATGCGTATCTCGAGGCGGCGTGCCGTCTCAATACATTGTGGGAAGAAAATGTGCTCGTCGAGGTTCAGGGCATCAGGGATAAAACCGAACTCAACGAGGTTTTTTTCAACGACAATGGCCTGGCCCTGAAATTTGTCAGGGGACCGGCCGCTCCGTTTCTTGGCAGAAGTCTCGAACAGGGCTTTTATCCGCGCAAGGCATTGGGCAGGATGGTACCGTTTCGACAGGAATTTCTCACCTTCCTGACGGAAGGTATTCGCCTGTCCCGTTATAAGCCGGACCTGCGGATCAGCGACGAGGTGCCGTTGGCCGTGAAACAGCAGAGCACGGCACCGGCCGAGCCGAAGCTCAAAGAGTCCTACGAGGTAGTGCTCGAAGCCAGACCGACCTCTGTCAACAAAGGGGCAAAGATGGTTCCCCATGCGGTAAGCCTGGAGATGACCTGCAGCGCCGAGGTAACCCGCCTGCTGAATCTGCAGTACCCGGTGCGTCAGAAGTTCATCTGGAAACCGGAGACTTGTCAGTCGCTTTCACTGAAGGTTGAAATCGGCAGCCTGCTGCTGGAAAAAAACTACGAGGGAGAACAATCGTTTGCCCGTTTTATCAAAGAGTATCAAAGCGGAGCAGCCACCTACACGCCGCTTGATTTCCCCGATAAGGAAAAATTTCTGAAACGGCTCAATGTGCGAACGATCACCGTCAAATTCAAGGCGGTCAGCGGTGCGGAACCACTGATCCGATTTGTCGATCAGCTCGAGGCGTACAACAAGGCCATGGGCATCTCCGACAAGCCGGGCGCCGGGCAGGATGGTCCCAATATGGCGGAAGTGTTGCTGACCCTTGAGAGCAGACGAAAGGCGGAAGAGCTCGAAAATGAAGCAATGAAGAAGGCCTGGAAGGGCCAGCAGCTGAAACGCGCCGCTGAAATCAAACAGCAATGGGAACAGCAGCTGCCTGATGTCCCCCGGGATATCTCCATCTGCTGGGATTGAGGGAGCACATGACGCTGATCGACCGGTTGCGTGGGGTTGCTAACCGGTTGATATCTTATATTTCGATGAACCCAGGTACAGTGTTGCCGGGATTGTCGGTAGCGGTATCCGGTTCGCTCGGGACAAATGAGATGCCACGATGACCATGGAAAAACAATACCTGGAGTTGGAGCCGGTCAGCCAGGCACAGCCGGGCGGTGCGGATGTCCGTTATGAAGCGGAGTTTGAAGCACTGCAGGCGGAAATTGACAAACTTTCCCTGCCCTCGTCAACCTCCTCGGTAAACTGGGCCAAGGTCAGGTCGCTGGCTTCGGATATCCTGAAAACCAGGAGTAAAGATCTGCTGGTTGGCGCGTATCTGGCCGTGGCCGAAATCCATCTCAACAATGTGACGGGCCTGGCCGACGGCCTGGCGATCTTTCGCGGTCTGCTGGAGCGCTACTGGGACAACTTGTTTCCCGCCAAGAAACGAATGCGGGGACGCCTGGCGGCCGTGACCTGGCTGCTGGAAAAAAGTGAAGCTGCCTTTGCCGGGCTGGAGGTACAACCGGTTGAAGCGGATTTCGTTATTGCCGTGCGCCAAGACATCAGCCGTGTTGAAACGTTGCTGCAGCAACATCTGGAAGACGCCCCGGTGCTCAGGCCGCTGGAACGGATTATCGATGGACTGCCGCTTCGGGAGGCGCCGTTGACCGATCAGCAGGAGGCCGCCGAGCCTGAGCCTCGGCAGCCTCCTGCTGATCGGGCAAGCGCAAAGGAGATGCAGCCACCGTCGCCGTCCGCAGCCGAGGCAGTGCAGGTTTCGCCCGCTCCGACGGTACAGTCAACCGATAGCGTATCGGCTGCGGATATGGAGAAAATTCTTCGAGGGGCCTTCCAGACGATCAGGCAGGCCGCCGATTTTTATTTTGACAAGGATCCTGCCCATCCTCGCGGGTACCGGTGCCGGCGGGTAGCCGGCTGGACGATGATCCAGTCCTTACCGCCGGCGGTTGGCGCCCAGACGCAGATTCCGGCTCCGGGGGAGTTCGAACAGGTGAAAAAGCGGCTGCAGGAACTGCGCGGCGTGGAGCACTGGACCGAATTACTGAGGGAGTCGGAAGGGCGGCTCAACGGCGCGCTTTTGTGGCTCGATCTCAACCGATTCAGTGCCGAGAGTCTGGTCGGTTTGGGAAAGCAGTACAGCGATGCTCATACTGCGGTCTGCCAGGAAACCGCCTTTCTGCTGACCCGGTTGCCCGGTCTTGAGAAACTGACCTTCGCCGACGGGTCGCCGCTGGCAGACGCGGAAACCAAGCAATGGGTCGAGACGATTCTTCCCGGCTCGGAGGCGGGGCTGTCGCCCGTTATGGAGCAGGGGACGGATTCTCAGAAGATGGAAGACGTGCTCGACCAGGCCCGCCAGCTGGCCGCCGGGAAAAAGCTCGATGCCGCCGTCCTGCTGCTGCAGAACGAGCTGCAGCGCAGCGGGAGCGCCCGGGAACGGCTGCTCTGGCGCTTGGGGTTGGCGCAGGTGCTGCTCAACGCTCGCCGCCTGCAGCTGGCGTTGCCGCATCTTGATGAAATAGTTCGTGACATCGACATGTTCACGCTGGAACAGTGGGATCCCGACCTGGCCGTTCAGGCGCTGAAGATCGCCTGGCTGGGATACCGTGCCGACAAGGAGACCAAAACTCAGGCCGACACGGTGCTCAGCCGGGTGGCCCGTCTCAATCCGGTTGCGGCATTGCAGCTGGAAGTCCGTTGACAAGAAGGGGAATGCTGTTGAAACGAGGTTTGGCACTGATAAATGAGAACCGTTTTGACCGGACCTGGTACCAAGAAATGTCGAGCAACGATCTGCAGAACCGAAGACAGACAGGCATGTAAACATAGAGGAGGATGATATGGCAAAAGAAGCATCTGTTGCGCCGCGGGAACGAGTCAACATCGTCTATCGACCGGCCACGGGCGATGCCCAGGAAGAGGTGGAACTTCCTCTGAAATTATTGGTGATCGGCGATTTCACCGGCCGAACGGACGACCGGATGCTCGAGGACCGGGAACCGATCAACGTCGACAAGGATAACTTCAACGAGGTGTTGAAAGGGCAGCAACTCGGCGTATCGATAACCGTGCCGAACAAGTTGTCGGAAAATCCCGAGGACGAGATGGCCGTGAACCTGAGATTTGAATCCATGAAGGATTTCGGCCCGGAGGCGGTTGCCGAACAGACCCCTGAGCTGAAAAAATTGCTTGAACTGCGCAAGGCTCTCGGGTCGCTCAAGGGGCCGCTGAGCAATATTCCGGAATTCAGGAAAAAGATCCAGGAGCTTGTGAAGGATGAGGAGGCTCGGGATCAACTGCTGAAAGAACTCGGTGTCGACCAAAATCAAGGCTGAGAAGAGGTGAGTCAATGGCGGAAGAACAGAAAAAGGCAGTCGATGCAGCACCGGACGCAACCGAATCGGTCTCCATTCTTGATGAGGTCGTCAATGCCACCAAACTTCGCCCGGCGGACGAAGCGTATGACTTGACCAAACGCGGGGTCGAAGCGCTGATCGCCCAGCTGATCGAACCGGGCCGGGAAGTTCCGAAGATATCGAAAGCGGTTATTGACGAGATGATCGCCGAGATCGACAAGAAATTGAGCCTGCAGCTCGATGCAATCCTGCACCATCAGGAGGTTCAGAAACTCGAATCGGCCTGGCGGTCACTGAAGTACCTGGTTGATAACACCGATTTTCGAGAGAACATCAAACTGGAAGTCCTCAATGTCAGCAAGGACGACCTGCTCGAAGATTTCGAGGATGCTCCGGAAATAGTCAAATCGGGGCTTTATAAGACCGCTTATACCGCAGAATACGGGCAGTTCGGCGGGCAGCCCTACGCCGCCATCGTCGGCAATTATGAATTCGGTCCCGGTCCTCAGGATATCAAGCTGTTGCAGAATCTGGCCAGCGTCGGTGCCATGTCGCACGCGCCGTTTCTGGCCGCGGCGGGTGAAGAGATGTTCGGCGTCGAGGATTTTCGAGAAGTGCCGAACCTCAAAGATCTCAAGTCGATTTTTGAGGGACCCCAATATACCAAGTGGCAGTCGTTCAGGGAAAGTGAAGATTCTCGCTATGTCGGCCTCACGGTACCGCGGTTTCTGCTCAGGCTGCCCTACGGACCCGATACCCAGCCGGTCAAGGCCTTTAATTATGTAGAAAATGTCTCCGCCGATCACAACGAATATCTCTGGGGAAACGCCGCGTTCCCCTTTGCTGCGAGGTTGACCGACAGTTTTGCCAAATATCGCTGGTGCGCCAATATTATCGGGCCCAAGGGAGGCGGTGCCGTCGAGGACCTGCCTCTCCACCAGTACGAGGCCTTGGGCGCCATCCAAACCAAGATTCCAACAGAGGTGCTGATTTCGGAACGGCGGGAGTTCGAACTGGCGGAAGAGGGCTTCATCGGTTTGACCATGCGCAAAGGAAGCGACAACGCCGCTTTTTTTTCAGCGAACTCGGTGCAGAAACCGAAGTTCTTCGGCATCAGCAAAGAGGGCAAAGATGCCGAACTGAACTATAAGCTTGGTCTGCAATTGCCGTATATGTTCGTGGCCAATCGGCTGGCCCATTACCTCAAGGTGATCCAGCGCGAGAACATCGGCACCTGGAAGGAGCGATCCGATTTGCAGCGCGAGCTCAACAACTGGATTACCCAATATGTCGTCAATATGGATAACCCGGCGCCGGAAGTGCGCAGCCGGCGGCCGCTGAGGGCGGCTGAAGTGACGGTCGAGGACGTCGAGGGCGAACCGGGCTGGTACAAAGTTGGGCTGAAAGTCCGCCCTCATTTCAAATATATGGGGGCTTTTTTCACGTTATCGCTAGTTGGCAAGTTGGATAAGGAATAGGAGGCTGTCGGGCATTTGGCCTCGGTTGAGGATGGTTGTGTCATTCATCAATACACATTCACTTTTTAGATCTGAGGAGGAACGACCATGGCAATGACGGTGCATCTGGCTCTGAAGGCAAATGAAGAAGATATTAATGGTGACTCAACATTAACTTCGATGGACCGTGAAGATACCATCGAATGTCTGAGCTTTGAAGATTCCGTCAGGACGGCGCGGGAGCGCTCGACGGGTATGGCGTCGGGCGAGCGGGTATACGAGCCGATCACGATCTGCAAACGGATCGACAAAAGCTCACCGCTGCTGGCCAAAGCGCTGTGCAACAACGAAGTGACGGAAGGGGTGTTCAAATTCTATCGGCCGAACCCGGCGGGTGATGGCACGACACAGCATTACTTCACCATCGAATTCAAGGAGGGACGCATCGCGTCGATCAGGAGACAGAGTCCCGACGTAATCGATCCGGCCGCGACCAATGCCCCGGCGACCGAAGAGATCAGTTTTGTCTTCGGTTATATCCGGTGGACTTACGAACCGGATGGCGTTGAGCATATCGATCATTGGAGCCAGCGTACCTGATCGGTGATGCTTCACCCCGTTTCAACCGGATAACGTGATGCAGGAAGAGCGTCTGTTGAGAAGAATCAGATCCTGGGAGAGAGATCCTCACCGCCGGGCGCGTGAGGATCCCCACCGGATTATAGATTCGATCCGCGAGCATCTGCAGAAGATTCTCAACACCCGGCAGGGAAGCACGCTGATCGGCGAGGACTATGGCCTGCCTGATTTTGTCGAGATGCTCAGAGACTATCCCGATTCGTTACGGGACTTCGAACGCTCCATCCGTTCGACCATCCAGAACTACGAGCCGCGGCTGACGATGGTCCGGGTCAGACTGCTGACCAATGAAGAAGATCCGTTGACCCTGCGCTTTCAGGTCTCCGCCAAGCTTGCATCTGTGGATCGGAAAACCACGGTGGTTCTTGAGAGCAGTGTCGATCAGGATGGCAAAGTGAGCATTACCTAGGGGTGCTATGTTCAATCGCTATTTCCAGCAGGAATTGTCCTACCTGAAAGAACTCGGCTCCGAGTTCGCCGAGGCTCATCCGGCGGTGGCGCCGATGCTCAGCGGTCCCTCCTCGGACCCGGACGTGGAACGGCTGCTGGAAGGGGTCGCTTTTCTGACCGCGCAGATTCGCGAGAAACTCGATGACGAATTTCCGGAAATCATCCACGAACTGATCCAGCTGATCTGGCCGCATTACCTGCGGCCGGTGCCGTCCTGTGCCATCGCCTGTTTCACCCCCAAACCGGCTTTAAAGCAGCCCTTGACGATCAAGGCCGGCATCCAGGTGGCATCGGTGCCGGTGGAAGGTTCTGTCTGTCTTTTCCAGTCCTGTTATGACACCGATATCCATCCGCTGGCAGTGACCGAGGCTGCCTATCTCGAGCCGGCCGGCAAACCGGCCTGCATCAGAGTGCAGTTTGCCCTGAAGGGACTGACCCTTGGTGCCTGGCAGCCACGGCGGCTGCGGTTCTATCTGGACGGCAGTTATGCCGAGGCGACGGCATTGTACCTGCAACTGCGCACCAATATTCGCCGAGTGGTCATCGGTACCGCTGATGGTCAGGTCCTGCGGGTGCTCGGTCCGCAGCACATCAAACCGGTGGGATTTTCGGCGGACCAGAGTGTCATTCCTTACCCGTCAAACGCTTTCCCGGCGTATCGAATTGTCCAGGAATACTTCACTGTGCCGCAGAAATTCCTGTTCATCGACCTGGAGGGGATGGAGGGGTGGGCCGGTGGCGGTTCTGAAACCGGTTTTTACATTGATTTTGAACTGGCGGCGCCGCCCATCGTGCGACCGCGCCTGAGAAAAGACAGTTTCCGGTTGTTCGCCACACCGGTGATCAACCTGTTTCCGTTTGAGGCGGATCCGATCCGGGTGGATCATCGGCAGAGTGAATATCTGGTGCGGCCTGCCTCCGCACAGCCTCATCATTATCAGGTGTACAGCGTCGAGGAGGTGGTCGGCCGGATCCAGGGTACGGCCCAGGAAAAGATCTACCGCCATTTCAATTGTTTTTCACCGGACAGTCAGCGGGAGTCCGTCTATCAGCTGTCGTTGAAAAAGTCGCCGGTGCGGCCGGGGGCGGACACCTATCTGCAGCTCTCCTATCCCCCCGAGGGTTTGTTGCCGGTCACGGAAACCCTGTCGTTGAAATTACTCTGTACCAATGGGGATTTGCCGGAGAATCTGCGACTCGGCGATATCTGCCGGGCCACCAGTAGTTCTCCGGAATTTGCCGATTTCAAGAATATCACGCAGCCGACGCTTGGTGTCTACCCGCCGCTGGGCAAGAACCTGCTGTGGCGGCTGCTGGCCCATCTGAACCTCAACGCCGTCTCACTGGCTACCCCCGAGAACCTGAAAGCGCTGCTTGGACTCTATCTCTTTTCCGACACCCGGGATCGCAGCGGCCTGCTGGCCAACCAGAAACGGCTGCAATCCATTGAGAAGCTGAGTTCAAAACCGGCCAACCGGCTGGTATCCGCCCTCGTATTGCGCGGCCGGGAGATCTCGCTCGGGGCGCGCAGCGACCATTTTGCCGGGGATGGCGATTTTTACCTGTTTGGCTGCATCATCGATGAATTTCTCGCTTTATATGCTTCAATCAATGCGTTTTCCCGTTTCACCATGACCGATCTGCTCAAAGGAGAGTCGTATCAATGGCCGGCGAGGACAGGCGCACAGCCGCTTATCTGAAACAGCACCTGCTGAAAAACGGGTCGGCGTATTCGTTTTTTCAGGTTATCCGCGTGCTGCGCCGCATCGACGAAGAGGCGCGCACCGATCTTGCTGTTTCTGAGTTGGCCCGCACGGTTCGAATCCGGCCGAACCTGTCTCTGGCCTTCCCGGCTGCCGATGTCGAGGAGGTGAAGGAAATCCAGGTTGGCCAATCGAGCCGGTTCCAGGTCGTGGCCAACTTTCTTGGTTTGTACGGCACCTCGTCGCCATTGCCGACGTTTTATACCGAAGAGTTGATGGATGAGGCCGCCGATGACGAATCGGTGGCCCGGGATTTTATCGATACCCTCAATCACCGTCTCTATCTGCTCTTTTTTGAGAGTCTGCAAAAGTATCGCCCGTTCTTCCATATTGTCGAGGATGATCGAGGGCACTATCAGGACCACCTTTTCTGTCTGGAGGGCCTGGGAGAGGCGAGCCATCGGCGCGGCCTGCCCGATGCTTCGCAACTCCTGCGCTACATCGGTCTTTTTTCGCAAAGACCGCGCTCCGCCGAGGGGCTGCGGACGATCCTCCAGGATGCCCTGGGGTATGAGATCGATATCGTTGCCTGTCTGCTGCGCAAGGCGCGCATTCCCGAGGACCAATTGCTCCGACTTGGCCTTTCCGGCGGGGTGCTCGGCAGCGACTGCGTCGTCGGCAGGGAACTCGACGACCGGATGGGTAAGTTTCGCATTCTTGTCGGACCGCTCAGTGCCGAGCAGTATCGCAGCTTTTTTCCCGGCAGTGAATCCTATCTGCGACTGCTGCTGCTGACCGATCTCTATCTGCAGGATCCGCTGGAGTATGAAATCGAGGTCTCCATGCATGAACAACAGGCACGGACCGTCTGCCTCGGCGCTCCAAGCTGGTCGAGCCTGGGGATGGATACCTGGCTCTATGCCGGCGGTGAGATCGGTCGCACGAAAAGTACCTTTTATCCTTCCGCCCCCGGTGCGCAGGATCCGGCCCGGGTGTAGCGAACGTCCGGCCGGCGTCAGGCCGTGCCGGGTGCGGGAAGTCTTGAAGATCACTTAACCACAGGGAGCGTCTCATGATATCCGTCGATATCAAATCACTGCTGGCCCGCCTGAATCCGTATTGCACCCGCAGCCTCGAGGCGGCGGCGGGACTGTGCGTGTCGCGGACCCACTACGAGGTAACCGTCGAGCACCTGGTGGCCAAACTCCTTGACGAGCCGCAGTCCGACATCCCCCTGGCGCTCAAACATTTCGAGATCGAGGTCTCGCGCCTCAGCCAGGCCCTGGATCGGACGCTGGAGGAATTTCGGACCGGCAACGCCGCCAAGCCGGTGTTCTCGCCGCTGCTCATGGAGTGGCTGCAGGAGGCCTGGCTGCTCGGCAGCATTGATCTCGGCGAGTCGAGAATCCGCTCCGGCATCCTGCTGCTCGCCCTGCTCAGGCATCCGGGCCGGTTCGCCTCAGGCAGCTATCTCGATCAACTCTACAGTATCGGCAAGGATGCGCTGGCGGCAGAATTCCATGCCATTGCCAAGGTTTCGGTGGAGACGGCCGCGCCGGGAGAAAAGGCGGAGCGCGAAGCGGCGCCTGCCGGCGACGGGACGCCCCTGGCCCGCTATTGCCTCGATTTCACCGCCAAGGCTCGGGACGGGGAGATCGACCCGGTGTTTGGCCGGGACCAGGAAATCCGGCAGATGGTCGACATCCTGGCCAGGCGGCGCAAGAACAATCCCATCGCCGTGGGCGAGCCGGGGGTCGGCAAGACGGCGGTGGTCGAGGGGCTGGCGCTCAGAATCGTCGAAGGCGACGTTCCCGAGCTGCTCCGCGACGTCACCCTACTCGGGCTCGATATGGGACTGCTGCAGGCAGGCGCCGGCATGAAAGGCGAATTCGAGAATCGGCTCAAATCGGTGATCAACGAGATCAAGGCCTCGCCCCGGCCGATCATCTTGTTCATCGACGAGGCCCATACCCTGATCGGGGCCGGCGGCAGTGCCGGCGGCAGCGATGCCGCAAATCTGCTCAAACCGGCCCTGGCCCGGGGTGAGCTGCGTACGGTGGCGGCCACCACCTGGTCCGAGTACAAAAAATACTTTGAGAAGGACGCCGCCCTGGCCCGGCGCTTCCAACTCGTCAAGCTCGACGAGCCGTCCCGGGATATCGCCACTCTCATCCTGCGGGGGCTGAAGGAAACTTACGAGAACGCGCACGGCGTCGTGGTGCGCGACGACGCCATCCTGGCCGCTACCGAACTCTCCAGCCGCTATATATCCGGCCGGCGGTTGCCGGACAAGGCGGTCGACCTGCTCGACACGAGCGCTGCCCGGGTGAAGATCCTGCTCAGCGCCAAGCCCGATGTGATCGAGGACCGCGAGCGCTCCATCCAGGCCCTGCAGCGGGAGCAGCGAGCCATCGAGCGCGACCGCCTGCACGGTTTTGCCGCGGATGAGGGACGGCTCGAGGCAATCGCGTCCGAGTTGGAGCAGCTCAGGAGTGAGGTGGAGACACTTACCGGACGCTGGCAGGAGGAACGGCAGCTGGCCGGCCGCATCGTGGCTCTGCGTAAAGCGTTGTACGGCGCGGAGGCAACACCTGTGGAGAAAACTGAGGAGAGGGGAGAGGGGGCCGAAACGATACCTCTTAAAGAAGCGGCGCCGCCGCAGGATCCGGCCGTGCTGAAAGCGGATCTTGACAACCTCCTGAAACAATTCGAGCTGCTTCAGGAAGACGAGTCCCTGGTCAAGATCGAGGTGGATCCCGACGTGGTGGCCAAGGTGGTCTCCGACTGGACCGGCATCCCGCTCGGCCGGGTCATGCGCGACCAGGCGGCCGGGGTGCTGCGGCTCGAGGATCGGCTCCGGGAGCGGATCAAGGGACAGGACCGGGCCCTGGAGGCCATTGCCGAAGTGATCAAGGCCTCCAAGGCGGGCCTGACGGATCCCGGCCAGCCCATGGGCATCTTCCTGCTGGTGGGGCCGAGCGGGGTGGGCAAGACCGAGACGGCCCTGTCATTGGCCGAGGTGCTGTTCGGCGGCGAGCAGTTCGTCACCTCGATCAACATGAGCGAATTCCAGGAGCAGCACACGGTGAGCCGTCTCATCGGTTCGCCGCCCGGCTACGTCGGCTACGGCGAGGGCGGCATCCTCACCGAGGCGGTACGCCAGCGCCCCTATTCGGTGGTGCTGCTCGACGAGGTGGAAAAGGCCAACCTCGAGGTGATGAACCTGTTCTACCAGGTGTTCGACAAGGGCGTGCTGTCAGACGGCGAAGGCCGTATCATCGACTTCAAGAACACCGTCATCTTCCTGACCAGCAACCTGGCCACCGACGTGATCACCGAGATGACCGGCGAAGGCGAGGAGATACCCGAAGAGGCCCTTATGGGCGCCATCAGGCCGATTTTGAGCAACCACTTCAAGCCCGCCCTGTTGGCCCGGATGACCATCGTGCCGTACACCATCCTGCCCCGGGACATCCTCAAGGACATCGTGATACTCAAGCTCGACAAGCTGGCCCGCCGCATGCTGGAGACCCACAAGCTCAATTTCCGCTACAGCGACGAGGTGGTGAGCACCATCGCCGACCGCTGCACCGAGGTGGAGACCGGGGCCCGCAATATCGATCACATCATGAACGGCACGATGCTGCCCCGGATCTCCAGGGAAATCCTCGGCCGCATGTCGGAGACCGCGCTGCCGCCGGAACTGAGTCTCACGGTTGCCGATGACGGTAGTTTCAGCATCGAATTTTCAGGAGAATAGCCATGCCGCGCGAAGAAGATTTTAGTTTTTCTTTTGTCTCCCAGGCCCTTGCCGAGGACACCTTCACCGTTGCCGAGCTGAAAGGCACGGAGGGTATCTCGATGCTCTATGAGTTTGAAATCATGCTCTATGCCGAAGACCCGGAGATCGATCTGAAGGCGGTGCTGCAGAGTCCGGCCACGCTGAGTATCATCCCCGAGAGCGGAGAAGAACGTAAAATCCATGGTATCCCCGCGGTATTCGAGCAGCTGCAGGAATACGACGATTATATCTTCTACCGCCTGCGCCTGGTGCCGCGGCTTTGGATGGCCGACCAGTACCATGAGAACATGCTGTTTCTCGACAAAAGCGTACCGGACATCATCGAGGAGATCTTGGCCCAGGTCGGCCTGACCTCCGATGATTACGAATTGCGGCTCACCTCGAGCTATCAGCCTTGGGAATATATCTGCCAATACAACGAGACCGATTTCGATTTTATCTCTCGCTGGATGGAACGCGAAGGGATCTATTATTTTTTCGACCAGAGCGGCGATACCGAGAAACTGATTATCACCGACAGCTCGACCGCCCATCAGCCGATTGCCGGCGATGCGGTGCTCTATTCACCGCCGGGTGAGGCGACGCCGTCGATGTTCGAGCAGGTCAAGGAATTTACCTGCCGCCAGCAGATCCTGCCGAAAAAGGTCATCCTCAAGGATTACAATTACCGCCGCCCCTCGCTCGACCTGAAAGGAGAGGCGGACGTGGACCCCCAGGGCCGGGGCAATGTCTACATCTACGGCGAGCATTTCAAGACCCCGGAGGAAGGCAACGCGCTGGCCGCCATCCGGGCCGAGGAACTGCTCTGCCGCGAGGTGGTCTTCTATGGCGACGGCACCGTATCACCGCTGGTTTCCGGTTATATCTTCGAGCTCGATGAGCATTACCGGGACAGCTACAACCAGCGCTACCTGGTGACCGAGATCACCCACCTGGGTGTCCAGGCCGACTACCTGGCAATGTCCGCCGGCACGTCGCGCATCACTGAACTCGAAGGGCCGGCCTATCACAACCGCTTTTCCTGTATCCCGGAGACCATCCAGTTTCGTCCAGACCGAAAGACCGCCAAACCCCGCATCGACGGCACGCTCAACGCCAAGGTCGACGCCGCCGGTGACGGCCAGTATGCCGAAATCGACGAAGAAGGGCGCTACAAGATCA
>CAYSSK010000064.1:0-21553 GCA_964433645.1 uncultured Desulfofustis sp. | reverse complement strand
GAAATCTGCTCGTTGCTCAGCTTGGTGCCGACATCCCAGACCGGGTCGAAACCGGCGAAGTCATTACCCATCATGACGATCTGCTCTTCCCCGGCATCCGGGGCCATGGCGTACCACAGGGCCGGCTGGATGGTGATCATGTCGCTGACGGCCAGATTGACCGCCAACCAACCCTGGAGCCCTTCGGCATCGGCGGTGGCGGAAGCGTCACCGGTGAAGTAGTTGATCTCACCGATCAAGGTGGCCATGCCCATCGGGGCGGTAACGGCGGCGCCGAAGCCGTAGATGTCACGCTCGACCCGACCGAAATTCCAACCGGCACCGAAGAAGTCCATCTTGACATCGCCGAAGGAGGGTGATACCGATGCGCCATAGAGGAAGGTGTCGCCAAGATCCTGGGCCGCAACGGCCGGGGTGGTATCGGTGGCCGCTACCGCCGGCACGAAGCCGTCGTCATCGATCATCGCGAACGCCTTGAACGGCACGCCGCCCTTGAGCGCCAGCTGCACGCCGTTATCATTGGCGTTTACGGCATAACTCGGGCTCATCTCAACAAAGATCAGACCGGCACGGAATTGGGTTATGCCTTTTTCCAGTTCCATATAGGCGCGGTCCCACTGCATGCTGCCATTGACCGCAGGAAAACGGCCGGAACCGGCGCCCGGATCACGGCCCCAAACGGCCTCGGTGACGTCCGTACGGAAATGGGCGGACACGCCTTCCGCTACGGCAATCTTGCCCTGCATACGCAACCGCTGATCGACGTAGGTATCATCCCGGCTACCGGTGACTTCTTCGTCCACGGTCCAGCCGCGAACCCGCATTTCGCCTTTCAGGCTCAAACGATCTTCGGCGATGGCCGGAACTGATGCAAGACCAACCAGGACCGGCACCGCTACGAGCGCCTTCATCATTTTCTTCATCTTTCTGCCTCCAAAATCTGAATTTTCTTTCAGCTCACGTTGGTGAACTTTCTGCAAAACCTTCTCTGTCTCCTCGTTCCAGCTCTCTCGGCCACAGACTTTTGTCACCCGGCAGAGAACCGAAATATTGTTACCGAACTTCTATACCTGCACGGTCGGTCTGTCAAGTTTTTTTTACCCTCGGTTTAAAAATTTATACCCGGCTCGACGGTCCCCGCGGTGAACGCTGTCCACCGGACCGGAGGGTCACCTGCCGATCGACTCCTGGTCCCTTTGTATCAGCATTTCATAAGCCAGGATCATGGTGCTCGTACCGAAGCCGGGCAGGAACTGCCGCCAGGAGCCGATATCGGGCAACTGCGCCACATAGAGCCGGCTCAACGCCGGTTCGGCGGCCGAGGGACGCTCCGTATACTCCTCGAAGACATAGTCGGCAACGTACCCGGCGATATGACTGGTCCGCCACAACTCCATCAGACCGGCGCCCTGCCAGCCCAGACACGCGACGGAACCCCCGTTGTAGGTGCGCAGATTGGGAAAATACGTGCTGATCGGATCCAGCTCATTGGTAACGACGACCAGTTCCGGCCGACCATCCCCGGTGACATCCTTGACATCGAGCCGTCCGGGTATATGCACGAGAGAGCGAATTTCCAGCTCCCTGCTTTCTCCCGGCCGGCCGTCACCGGGATCACCGGCCGGCGTCGGTCCGAAATAACGCAGACTGCCGCCATACGCAGCGCCGCTGACCCAGATCGGATTGAGCCCGGCATCATAGACAACCAATCGTTGGCGCGAATCGATAACGGCCAGCTCCACCTGACCGTCGCCGCTCAAGTCGGCAACGGCAAAATCGAAGAGCTGGGTGTCCGGCGGCAGCACCACTCGCGGGCCCCGCTGCAGCCGGCCCGTCTGCAAGTCGAGCGACAATTCGTAGACGCCATCAGCCAGATACCCTGTTAACTGGTCGGAGTTGGCCTGCTGGCCGACCAGCAGCTCGCCCCTGCCCGGCCAGTCGATCGGCCTGATATACCAGTCGAGTGGGCCGTGCCGCAGCTGCAACGTCGGCGACCCGTCCCAGCTCAGTATCGCCGAGGCCGCTGCCCGGCCGGCATTGGCGGAGACAAACAGCCTTGGTGAACCAGTGTTGCCGGGATCGCCGATATTGACCACATGGATTTTGCTGCCGCGCGGAAAATCATACCGGGCCAGCTGCCGAAACTGCTCCTGCACGAACTCGAAGATGCGAAGCTCACCCCGGGAGGCGACAATCAACTCATTGCTGCCGTTGCCGTCAAGATCTCCCCAGGTCATGCTCTCAACGGCAAGGGGCAGGGGTGAACTGCGCCGGACTCCCCGTGACTGAAAACGATCACCGGCCTCACCGAACATGGTCGCCCCGCGGTACAACCCTTTTTTGAACTCCCGTTCGGGATGCGGTGTTTGAAAGGCGGCAAAACCATCATCGACAGGGACCTCCCGTTCCGGCTCGCCGATGGCCTCCGGTCGCTCCGCCAGATAATCGCCGACGCTTGCCGCCAGGTCGGCAACGGCGCCGAGAATTTCATCGACATCGGCGGCGGTAACGACAAATCGCTGCTGCGCCGCATCAACACCACCCGGGTAGAGCCCCAGGCTGACCTGAGCCCCTTGCGGCAGCGCCACCAGGGCGCCGTCGGCGAGCCAGTCGGCCTGCATCTGCTGCGCCGTCTCGCGATAGGTGCCATCCTGGAGGCGGCCGCGAATCTGCTCGGTTTGCCGTTCAGACAGCTGCGGTGTGACCAGGGCAATCGCGTCCTGCCGGAAGAGCCGGCTGGCCAGCATCTGCCTGATCGATTCTTCAAGATAGGCAAAGGGACCGGCCTCATCGACCGCCAGCGGCAACAGCGCCACCGTCTTCACCTCGTTTTTTTCTTCGGCCGGTAACGGTGCGGAGAAAAATAACACCACCATTGTCCAGATCATGCATCGTATCATGAAACGCATAGGTCACCTGCGACTGAAAAAAAGAACAGAAGAGCATTCCTCTGGTGTGCAGCCCGTCGGCAGAGCAGCGGCTGCTCCCTCAAGGCTCAGTGATGTTAATTCATCTCCGGCAAGACTGCAAGGACACGCCATACCCCGCCGTGAAAAACCCGATCGTTTCCGGCATTCAGGGCACTCATCAATTATCCCTTGACTTTTGCCGCAGGAAATCGCATAAGTAAAAGTGTTCAAATTTTTGTACCATAACGAATGTGAGCAAACTGGGTCTGAAACGACAATGTTGTCCAGACAAGACAATGCGGACACGCCATATAATATGTCAGCTCGCTTTATGATATCCCTTCGTTTCCTGGGTTGTGCCGCACTGGCGATGATGGTCGGCGTTTGCGCCGTCCCCGGAGCAGCGCGTGCGGAAAATCCGGAAGAAAGTCAAACCTACAAGATAACCGGTTATCGCTTCGGCTACGATGCGGTATCGGAAGCAGAAACCGGACTTCATCTTGAGACCTCGCGCTTCAAACCGTTGATGATCACGAACGCCGCCGCCGATTTGTTCGGCTCTGAGTCGTTACCCGGTCGTCTTCCTTCGGCTACCGACAAATCCCTGCCGGCGCACGGTTTTGCCGTAGCCGCCGAGTATCTCGCCACTCCGGATCTCGCCTTTCATGGTGCAATCGGAGTTACGTCCGGAAACTGGGATACGGATGCGGCGCTGACAACCGAGTCCAGTTGGGAGGCGAACATCGGTGTGGTTTATCGTTTCTTCAATTCCCTCTCCTACCAGGTGCATTTCGGTTACATGGACACCGGGGACTTGTTGAAACAAACCGACACCTACTCGGATGTCGAATCGATCATCATGATCAGCAACCAGTTGACCTTCAGCTTTTAATCACTGCCGATCACCATGTACCATCCACGTTGTCCGGGTTGTCGATCTTCTTGAAGGAATGCTTTCCCCCGCCCGGCGTGCTGCACCGATAGCCGGCCAGTTCACGGTCCCGTGCACCGACGCTACTGAACGCCAATCGCCCTCATCCTCTGCCCGCCGCGGAGAATAGTTGTCCTGATTCGCCCCGTGTGCGGGAGCACCCTTGACTTTCTCTGCAAAATCACCGTATACTTATTCCCGTTTTCTCATGGCAACCGAACCGGTTCGCACCCCCGAGACAGTGAGCGTGGGAATATTCTATGGCCCGATCGTCCGCATTCAACATTCTGATGTATTCCCATGACACTTATGGACTCGGACATATCCGCCGGACCATGGCCATTGCCAATCACCTGCGCCACAACAACACCAATATTCTCATCCTGACCGGTTCACCCCTGGCCGGTCGATTTGCCTTCCCGCAGCAGGTCGATTTCGTCCGGATTCCGGGCATGATCAAGATGACCAACGATGAGTATCGCTCACTTTCCATCAGGATCGACGACGAGCATGCCTTGGGCATTCGCACCAACATTATCCTCGCCACCGCTCGCGCTTTCAAACCAGACCTTTTTATCGTCGACAAAGAGCCGCTCGGTCTGAAGCGGGAGGTCCTGCCGACCCTGGAGTGGATCAGGTCAGAATTACCCCGTGGCCGAACAATTCTCGGCCTACGCGACATCCTTGACGACCCGCCGGTGGTCATCAAGGACTGGACCAACAGGAACATCTACCACCGCTTGGAACACCTCTACGATGAAATCTGGATTTACGGGGATCGGGGTATCTACGACCAGACAGAGGCCTACCAGTACCCCTCCGCCGTTCTCGATCGGGTCGTCTTTACCGGATATATCCCGCGGACCAACTTCTCCTCCGCCGTCAGGCAGAAGATTCGCCGCCGTTATCGGGTATTGCCCGAGGACACCCTCATTCTCGTGACCACCGGGGGCGGCGGTGACGGGTCCGAGCTGATCGAACATTTCATCGACATGCATCATTATTTCCCCACGTCCCTGCCGTTTAAGAGCATTATCGTTACCGGACCGTTCATGCCGAAGAAAAAGAGGGAGCAGCTGAAAAAGCGAGCCAAGGTTTTCGGTATTAAAACGATGCCGTTTCACCCCCGGCTCGAGGAACTCATGCAGGCCGCCGATGCCATTATATCCATGGGCGGCTACAATTCGCTCTGCGAGATCTTAACCCAGAAAACACCGGCATTGATCATCCCGCGCGAAACACCACGCAAAGAACAACTGATCAGAGCGCAATGCCTGAAAGGCAGAAACCTGATCGATTACCTGCCCTGGCAGGAGGTAACACCGCCGGTTCTACGCGATCGCCTGTTCAATCTGCTTGCCGGCACCGAACATTACCAAACGGCCATGGCCGGCTTTCCCCTGACCGGTCTCGAGGTGATATCGCAACGGCTGGAAGAGTTCGCGCGTCTGGCGGCACTTACAAAACAGCCCGATCAACGAGATACTGTGCCGGGCGGGCAGTGATGATTGAAATGCGAGAACCGGGCCGGTCAGCCGGCCGCCACCGCACGCCCGGATATCTGCTGACATCCCGGCTGCCACGAGGATTTTCTCAAAGCCGTCAATGATCATGAACAGCCCGCTACAGCCGTCAATCGCCTATATTCTCAAAGGGTTTCCGCGCATCTCCGAAACCTTTATTGCAAATGAAATTCTGTTGCTGGAGCGATTGGGGTACCGGTTGCGCCTGTTTCCCATGCGCCTGCCCCGAGAAACCTTTTGCCATGAATCGGTCAAACAGATCAGCGCCCCGATCGACTATCTGCCCACCGAATTGGTCGACGACTTCCCGCGCCTGATCATCTCCAATATTTTCTGTGCCGTCTCCCGGCCGGCACGCTATCGTGCCGCACTTGCCCTCGCCGCCCGCCGCTTTCGGCGGACCCGCAGCGTTGCCACCGGCAAGCACCTGCTGCAGGCCGGCTACCTGACCCAGAAGCATCTTGCCAAGGATCCATCGATCGTTCACCTGCACGGGCACTTTGCCCATTCGCCGACTTCCGTCACCATGTTTGCCAGCCAGCTCAGCGGCCTGCCGTTTAGTTTTACCGCCCACGCCAAAGACATCTACACGTCGGACCGGTTGCAATTACAGGAAAAAATTGACCGGGCCGCCTTCGTCACCACCTGCACCAAGCACAACAAAAGGTATCTGGCCAGCCTGAGCACGGAGAGCACAACGCCGATCCATTGCCTCTACCACGGCATCGACCTGAGCCTATTCAGCCCACCGGCGACCCGAGACCGTCCCGCTGCCCCCTATCGCCTCCTGACCATCGCCCGCCTCACCGAAAAGAAAGGACTCCCCACCGTTTACCGGGCCTTGAAAACCCTCAGCGAACAGCAGATCCCCTTCTCCCATGTGCTGATCGGCGACGGTGACGACCGGGAGCAGATCCTCGCCATGATCGAACAACTCGAGCTCACCGCCCAGTGCACCTGGCTCGGCACACAGCCACACGATCGGGTTCTGCAGCACTTTCAAACCAGTGATCTGTTTATTCTCGGCTGCACCATTGCCGGCAACGGCGACCGTGACGGCATCCCCAACGTGCTGGTGGAAAGCCTGGCCATGGGGGTGCCCGCCGTCTCCTCCAATATTTCTTCGATTCCGGAGATCCTGATCGATGGGCAGACCGGCCTGACCGTCGAGCCCGGCGACAGTGACGCACTGGCCGGCGCCATGCTGCGTCTGCTGACCGATCAGGAGTTGCGGCGGCATGTTATCCGGACGGGGCAGGATTATGTTCGGCGCACCTTTGACAACACCCAGCTGGTGGCCCGGCTGGCCGATTGCTTTCGGGCCGCCAACCCGCTCCTGCACGGCGCAGGTGCCGGCGAACCGTGAGCGAGACGATGTCGCCGCAGCCACGGCCTCTCCCCCCCACCTGGTTTGGCATCATGCGCCACGCCAGGACCATCTGGAACGAAGAAAATCGCATCCAGGGCCGCGGCGACTCCCCGCTCACGCCGGGCGGTATCGCCGCCGCCGCCGGGTGGGCCGACGTTCTTGCCGGCGGCGACCGAAGCTGGCACCGAATCGTGACCAGCCCCTTGTCCCGGGCACGCGAAACCGCGGCCATTCTCGCCCGGCGACTCGATCTGCCGATCCATCGCGAAGATGACCTGCGGGAACAGGACTGGGGGCTCTGGGAAGGACTGCGGCTCGAGGACGTCAAACGTGACTTCCCCGATGCATTGCAGCGGGCCATCCAGCAGGGGTGGGAATTTCGCCCGCCCCGGGGGGAAAGCCGGACAGAGGTCTGCCGGCGGGTCACCGCCTGCCTTAGAAAACAGGGCAGCCGCTGGCCGGGAGACAACCTGCTGATCGTCACCCATCTCGGCGTCATCAAGGCGTTGGTCTACTCCATCGCCGGCCGGAACTATCTGCCGCAGGAGCCGGACATGCTGCAGCCTGATCATCTGCACACCGTCGTCCTGGAGGGCGGGACCTTCCGCCTCCTGGCCAACAACCTGCTGCCGGCCGGCCCGTCATGCAGATAGCCTATTATTGTCAGCATGTCCTCGGCGTCGGACATTTTTTCCGGAGCCTGGAAATTTGCCGCGCCTGCTCCTCCCGACACCGGGTTACCATGATCGTCGGCGGTCCTCCCGTTTCCCACCGCGAGCCGTCCCTTTCGTTTCTGCACCTGCCCGGCCTCGTCATGGACCACCACTTCAAGAACCTGACCCCGTGCGACCCCGGCAGCACTCTTGCCGCAACCCAACAGCAGCGGACAGCCATGCTGCGGTCATTTGCCTCTGAACAGGCGCTGGACTGCCTGGTCATCGAACTCTATCCGTTTGGCCGCAAGGCATTCAGGTTCGAACTCGAGCCGCTTCTGGAAACCGTTCGCACCCACCAGCCGAACTGCCGCATCTGGTGCAGCCTGCGCGATATCCTGGTCGAAAAGGAGCAGGGGCAGGACAAACACGAACGGCGGGCCGTGGACACCCTGAACCGCACCTTCGACGGCCTGCTGATCCATGCCGACCAGCGGATCGTCCGTCTTGAAGAAACCTTCACCCGCATGGCTGATGTGCGCATCCCGGTTCACTATACCGGTTATGTGACGCCCCGGCCATCCCCCGGAGCGCGAGACAAACGACGCCGCGCCCTCGGCCTTGCGGCAGATGACCGTTTGGTCGTCGCCAGCCTTGGCAGCGGCAGCGTCGGCGGCGAATTGCTGAGCGCCGCCGTCGCCGCCCTGCCGTTGATCGGCGGTGAAAGGCAGTGGTTTCTGCAGCTGTTTGCCGGACCGTTCGCAGAGGAGCGCCTGCTCCACGAGCTTCGACGGCACGCCTCCCGACACCTGCGGGTGGATCGCTTCAGCGACGATTTCATCGACTGGCTGGCGGCCGCGGATCTGTCCATCTCCCTGGCCGGCTATAACACCTGTATGAATATCGCGGCGGCAGGAGTGCCGGCACTATTGCTGCCCTTTACCCAAAATCGCGAGCAGCGGCTGCGCCTGGAAAAAATAACCTCGGTCACCGCTGCCATGCGCCTGGTTACCCCCGACGACCTGCAACCCGGCAGGCTCGCCGAATTGATGCGCCAGGCGGCGGCCCAATCGCGCCGCCGGCCGGCCATCGATCTGGACGGTGCCGGCGCCACGGTGGCTATCCTCGAGGCCGGGAGGTAACCGGTGCCCCGCCGCGCCTCCTTGCACTGCTCTGAGCCGACGCACGCCCTGGCCGTGCTTCGGGACCGTCTCACCACGGCGCTTGATGGCCTTCCGGCGGGATCGGTCGTGCCGGTTTTCTTCAGGGCCGACGATATCGGGGTTCCGTCAGCCGCTTATACGGCGATGCTCTCGCTGTTCATCCGCCACCGCCTACCGCTGGCCCTGGCCGTCGTGCCCGCCTGGCTGACGCGACAGCGTTGGCATGCGCTCTATGAGACAGGTGCCGCCGGCCGGCACCTCTGGTGCTGGCACCAGCACGGCTGGCGACACGTTAACCACGAACCGGTCGGCAAAAAAGCGGAATTCGGCGCCGCCCGAACGGCGGCCGCCATCAGGCATGATCTGCTGCGCGGCCGACAGCGCCTGGAAGAAATCCTCGGCACGTTGTTCTATCCCTGTTTTACACCGCCCTGGAACCGCAGCTGCGCAGCAACGATCGAACTGCTGGCCGATTGCGGATTCACGGCCATTTCGCAAAGCCGGGGCGCTCCGCCCGATACGGGCGGAACGCTGGCGGAGATACCGGTCAACGTCGATCTGCACACGCGCAAAGAAACGACCCAAACCGCCCGCATCGCGGGCATCGCCGCAGATATTGGCAGCGCGGCGCAGACCTGCAGGATCGGCTTCATGCTGCACCACCAGCGCATGAGCCCCTGGGACCTGGCCTTGCTCGACCTGCTGCTGGCCATGATCGCCGGACAACCGGGTCTGCTCCCCGTGTCACTGGCCGCTCTGGCCACACCCGCTGCCGGCTGACAGGCACTTTTTCCGCCGGCGCCAGGCTATTCTTGACAATGAGGTCTTGGTGCTGATAATATTGATATCCATTGTCAATTACTTTGCCTTTAGGTGCCACGGTGACCCGCCATGAAACGGCTGATTGCTCTTCCGTATAGAAAATCGCTGGAGATCGCCTTTCTGTCGATCCGGGTGCGCTTTCTCAGGTCACTGATAACGACGATGAGTCTGGTGCTCGCCGTTTCCTTTCTCTGTTACTCCCAGATCAATAATGATTTTGCTCAGGACCTGTTCGCTTCCGGCTCACCTGAAGCAAGGCAGAAACTGATCCGGGCCGGTTACGATATCGACGCCGACGCCTCCGACATCATGACCACCGCCAAGCAGCGCTGGATCGTCATCCTTTCCCTGCTGGTCTGCATAGTCGGTATCGTCAACGCGCAACTGATGTCGGTAACCGAGCGCTTTCGCGAGATCGGTACGATGAAATGCCTCGGCGCACTGGATCGTTTCATCGTCAGGCTCTTCATTCTCGAAGCGCTCATGCAGGGGGCGGCCGGAGCGCTGGCCGGTGTCATGCTCGGCCTGATCGCTGCAACCATGTCCTCCCTGATGCAGTTCGGGCCGATCATCTTTTCTGCGGCCTCCTGGCCGGCCATCGCTGTATCGATGCTGCTGGCCATGCTGGTCGGTACCGCCCTGAGCCTGCTCGGCGTCATCTACCCGGCCATCCTGGCCGCGCGCATGCAGCCGGTCGAGGCGATGCGGGTGGAGCAATGACCATGACAGGAATTCCCGCCGAGCAGCAGGCAACGGCCGCGAAAACCATCGTCAGGGTCAGCGGCGTCACGAAAAATTTCGATCTCGGCAAGATCGTCGTCGAGGTCCTCAAAGGAATCGACCTGGAGATTGCAGAGGGCAAGTATGTTTCCATCATGGGGCCCTCCGGCTCCGGCAAGTCTACGCTGTTCAACATGATCGGCGGGCTCGACCGGCCGACCGCCGGCAAGGTTTTCATCGATGAAGTCGATGTCGCCCAGCTCGACGCCTATGAACTCGCCTGGCTCCGTTGCCGGAAAATCGGCTACATCTTCCAGACCTTCAATCTGATTCCGGTCATGACGGCCCTGGAAAACGTCACCCTGCCGATGATCTTCGCCGGTGTCGGCAACGATGCCGCCACCGAACAGGGCCTGGATTTGCTCAACCAGGTCGGCTTGCAGGGCCGGCACGCGCACAAGCCATCGGAGCTGTCCGGCGGGCAGCAACAGCGGGTCGCGGTGGCCCGCGCCCTGGCCAACAGCCCCGCCATTGTACTGGCCGACGAACCGACCGGCAACCTCGATCTGAAAACCGGCGAAGATATCATCGACCTGTTGAAACATCTCAGCAGCGAACGATCGGTAACCGTCATTTCGGCCACCCACGACTACAAGATGCTCAATGTCTCCGACCAGGTCGTCTGGATTCGGGACGGGAAAATTGATAAAATTCAGGATCGCGCGGAGCTTGATATAAAAACCGGCGGCCTTTCCTGAGTGACGGACCAGCGGGCACCATGTTCGATCCTGTCGTCCTCAAGCAGGTGGTGAGAATCGCCACCTTGACCGTTGTGCTGCTGGTCACGGGAACCGGCGCCCAGGCTCAAGGCAGCGGTGATGTGCGCTCAACGATCGCCACCCTGAGCGGTTTTGCCGATCGCAGCACCGGCACGGCCGGAGCCGCGGCCTCAGCCGAATTCATCTTCGCCTCGCTCCAGGGACTGGGGCTGGCCCCGCAAACGCATCTTTTTCAGGTTCCGATCCGGCGTCACTCCGGCGCGTCAATCACCGTCGACCAACGCACCACGGCCCTGCAGCCGCTGCTCAACAACGCCATTACCCCCCAGGCTATCGACGGCGTTCTCAGCGGACCGCTCATCTACGTCGGCTCCGGGTCAACCGATGAACTCGGCGGCAAAGCGATCGAAGGCGCCCTGCTGCTCATGGATTTCAACTCGGGCGGCAATTGGCTGACCGCCGCGGCGCTCGGTGCCCGGGGGATCATTTTTATCGATCGCCTCAATACCGCGGCCAATTGGTTCTTTCAGGAAAAATACGAGTTGTCCCCACTGCAATTACCCTGCTTCTGGATAGAGGAGCAGCAGGCACGCGAGATATTCGGAGCATACGATCAGGCGGCCGGCGGCCTGGTCAGCGATACCGCGGAACTGCGGGCCCGCTCCGCCTGGCGCACGGTCATCGAGAAAAACATCTATTGTTTGATCGAGGGCGTCGATCCCGGCCTGAAAGACGAACTCCTGGTCATCGAGGCGTTCTACGACAGCACCGTCCATGTCGACGGCCGCTCGCCCGGCGCCGACGAAGCGATTTCCCTTGCCGCCCTGCTGCAGCTCGCCAGACAGTTCGCCGACAGGCCGCCGGCACGTTCCATCCTGCTGCTTGCCACCAGCGGTCACGCCCAGTCTTTGCACGGCATGCGGGAGGCGGTCTGGAGCATGCGGGAAGACGCCAAACGACTCGATCAGATGCAGCAGGACCTGCAGGGTTCATTGAGCCGGCACCGGGCAATGCTTGACCTGCTGGCTGAGCTTGCCGTGCCGCCGGCCGAGGACGAAGAGCGCGACGCTCTGCTTAAGGCCGCTATCGAGCCGGATCTTAAATTCACCATCGACCGGTTGTCCCGGGAGTTGATGGGCCTGCGGCTGAAATCCTCGGATGAAACGAGCCGAGGGCAGATCAAACGGCTGGCCGACAGACGCTTTGCCTTCCGGCGACTCAGCTGGGCAACCTCGTTTCATGATCTGCCTGAAGACGAGCAGCTCCTGCTCACGGAGCTGCTGCCCGCCGCCCGGCAGACCCTGCGCGACGGTCTCGCCGACCTCGAGGCTCGCCTGAGCTGCCTGGAGTCGGCGCGAGCTTTTCGGCGGACGGTCGACGATTATACCGTTGCCGCCATGCTCTCTCTGCATCTCTCCAGCCATGGCCACGGCATCGGCGGTTTTGACCGGGGCTGGCTCTACCAGCTTCGCCCGCGAATTAACAGGGGCGGCATTTTCAGCCCCATCGCCGACGTTTTTGCAGCGGCGGCGCCACGGCCGGTCGGCACGGCATCCTATGTCGATTCGCTGCGCCCCGGCGGCACCCAGACCTGGGATTCCTTCTTTCACGATCGCCCGTTTCTCGGCGGTGAAATCAGCTCCCTGGCAGGATACATCGGCGTCAGCCTGGTCACCGTCGGCGACGGCCGATCGCGCTGGGGCACCCCCTGGGATACCGCCGAGCATATTGACTGGATTTTTCTCGAGGATCAACTCTCCCTGCTCCGGCAACTGGTGCAGAGCGCCGCAACAGCGCCGCGGCTGCATGGCGGCCGTTTCCCGCGCAAGGGGTTCGCCACCGTCGAGGGAACCAGCAAACTGCTCCTCCAGGGCGAGCTCTTTGCCGACTACCCGGCAACCTCGACAACCCTGCTGTCCTACCAGGGCATCGCCCGGCTCTACACCACGGTGCACCATGACGGCAGCTTTCTTTATAAAGGAGTGGCCGATTCGAAAAACGTCTTCGACAAACTGATCATTGAAGGCTATCGCTTTGCTGACGAGACCGGAGAAGCGATCTGGGCCATCGACAAGAACGAGACCTCGAAAGACAACTACCGGGTCAAGATCCGGCGTTCGTCCATGAAAACACGGCTGATCATGTTCGGCTGCCGGCAGACCACCATTTTCGATCTACTCGAGCCGCGCAATCTCAACTACATGACCAAAATCTACCTGTATGACGGCCGCCGCGATGCGTCGCCGCAGCGCTACTGGTACAGCCGAATCGACACGCGGGCCTCGAATCTCTCGTCGATCTATCTGGAACCCGGATCGCTGCTCAAACTGACGCTGTCCGATTCGGTGCTGACCCGCAAGTTCATTCTCACCAATGCAAGCGAGAAGAAACCTCTGGGGCGCGGCTATCCGGTCGATACGTCGGCTCAGATCATCAACACCACCTATCACGCCGCCGGCGACGCCTGGCGTTTACTTACCCCCCGCATCGTCAATCTCGAATCGCACGGTATTTACGACGAGCGGATCGGTGCCCTGAAGGAGCGGGGCCTCACCGCCCTTGCAGCCGCGACCCGCAACCTGGAGGAATTGAGCTATACCGACTTCCGGGAAGCCGCTGCCGAATCCCTGGCCCTTGCCGCCAGGGTCTACAGCCAGGTTGAAACGGTACAAAAAGACGTGCTCTTCGGGGTACTTTTTTATATCGCCCTGTTCATTCCGTTCGCCTTCTGCATGGAACGTTTTTTGTTCGGATTCGCCAACATCTACAAAAGGATTGTCGCTTTCCTGGTAATCCTCATCACGCTGATCGTCATCATTTATAACGTTCATCCTGCGTTTAATCTGGCTTACAGCCCGATGGTCGTCATCCTCGCTTTCTTCATTCTGGGGTTGTCGATGATCGTGGCCACGATCATCTACCTGCGCTTCGAAGAAGAAATGACCCTGCTGCAGCGCCATGCATCTCACTTGCGGTCTTCGGAGATCAGCCGCTGGAAGGCCTTTGTCGCCGCCTTCTTCCTCGGCGTTTCCAATCTGCGCAGAAGACGACTGCGCACCATCCTGACCTCCTCGACGCTGATTATCCTGACCTTTACCATCATGAGCTTCACGGCGGTCAAATCGGGGCGGCAGGAAAACCGGCTCCTCTTCCAAGCAAACGCGCCATACCACGGGCTGTTGCTGAAAAAAATGGGCTGGCGCTCCATGCCGTCTCAGGCCGCGGCAATGATCACCGGCAGCACCCGCTCCCTGAGCAACCCGGCGCCGCGCATCTGGCTGGAAGGGGCCTCGCCGACGAGGCCGGTCCAGGTACCGCTGCAGAACGGCGGCCGGTTAACAACCCTGCAGGGCCTGGTCGGCCTCAGCCCGTTTGAAGCCGGGGTAACCGGCATCGACCGGCTGCTCACCTCCGGACGCTGGTTCACTGAAAACGACCACCAGGCCATCATCCTGTCCGACTCGAGTGCTGAGCAGCTCGGCCTGCGCCCCGGCGAGCAGGGCAGCGTGCTGCTCTGGGGCACCCCGTTTCAGGTGATCGGCACCTTTCCCGGGGAAGCCCTCGACACGGCCTATGATCTCGATGGAGAACCGCTGACGCCGGTCTTTTTCCCCAGCGGCAGTGGCCAGGACCTGTCCGATACGGAACTTGAAGCAATCGAGTCCGGAGAAGATATCGCCAGCGCCTACAGCCGCTACACACACGTCCCGGCGGCACTGACCGCTTTTATCCCCGCCGGCACCCTGCTGGCCATGGGCGGTTCCCTGAAGAGCGTGGCGGTCAGACCCGATGACGGCAGCCGCCTTGCCGATATCGCCTCCCAACTGGTCGATCGCTTCAGCCTGGTCATCTTCTCCGGTACCGACAGCGGTGTGTGGCTGTTCAACGTCAGCGACACCTTGGTTTACAGCGGCATGCCGACGATCATCATTCCACTGCTGATTTCCGTTTTGATCGTTCTCAACACCATGATCAGTTCGGTCTACGAGCGAAAAAACGAGATCGCCATCTACACCTCCGTCGGTCTGGCCCCATCCCACGTCGGGTTTCTCTTTGTCGCCGAGGCGATGGCCCTGGCCGTCATTTCCGTGGTACTCGGCTACCTGGTTGCCCAGGTGTCGGCCGCACTGTTTGCTTCCACACCCCTGTGGCAGGGGGTCACCGTCAACTATTCGTCGTTGGCCGGCGTTGCCGCGATGATTCTGGTCATCTGCGTCGTTCTGGTCTCCGTCATCTACCCGGCTCGCGTTGCCGCCAGGATTGCCATTCCCGACGTCAATCGCTCGTTTCAGATGCCGGCTCCGGTCGAGGACACCATTACCGTGTCGTTGCCGTTTCTAATGAATTATCAGGAACGTGAATCGGTCGGCGGGTTCCTCCACCAATACTTTCTCGGCCACCAGGACATCTCCCACGGCAGCTTCTCCACCGGCCACATCGATCTGGTGTCCACCTGTGCGGAGACCGCGGCGATTCGCCGGGCCGTCGCCACCAGCGCCGATCCCTGCTCGTTCACCTGCGTCCACCTGCAGGCCCGGATCTGGCTGGCACCTTTTGATTTCGGAATCATGCAACGGATCGACCTGGTTTTTGCCCCGGCCCAGGACAATCCGGCGTTTCTCGAAATCAACATGACCATTCACCGGGAATCGGGGGAAAGCGGGCAATGGCAGCGAATCAACAAGCATTTCATCCATGAGCTGCGCAAGCAATTGCTGACCTGGCGCTCCATGGAACAACAGATTCACGAACAATTCAGCAGCGAATTCAGACGTCTCCCGATCCGCGGGATAACACCATGAGGAAAGAGCCATGGCCGGCGATCACCTGACAGCGACAACAGCGTCTCCGCGGGTGCGCCTCCGCGCTGTTGCCACCGGCCTGGTCCTGGCGATCTGTATCTGCCTGTACACGCCGATGAACAATGTCTTTCATCGGGCGACCCCGCTCGGCGGCGGGCACTTTCCGCTGGCCCCGTTTTTTTTCCTGCTCCTGCTGGCACTGCTCGTATCACTGGTTGCCTGGTTGGGCAAATCGCGCCTGCTGCTCAACGGCTCCGAACTCCTGATCATCTGGGTCCAGATGGTCATCGGTTCGGGAATTGCCTATACCGGCCTGGCCCGCACCTTCCTGATCAACCTGACCGCCCCGGTCTACTTTGCCAGCAGCGGCAACCGCTGGCAGGAAAACCTCCAGCCGCTGCTGCCGGAGTCGTTGCTGCTCTCCGACCGACAGGCGATCGACCTCCTCTATAACGGTTTGCCGGGCGGTCGCACCATGGACTGGCTGGACGTCGTCACGGCCGTCCCCTGGCAGGCATGGCTGCCGGCCCTGCTCCGCTGGGGCCTGTTTATCATGCTCTGCTATCTGGTCATGATCTTCATCGTCAATCTCTTTGCCCGCCAGTGGATCGTCAACGAAAAACTCAATTTCCCGTTGCTGCGCGTGCCCCTGTTCATCAGTTATGCGGTGGACAGCGGCGATGGCGCCATCATTTTCGCCAATCGCTTTCTGCTGGCCGGCTTGAGCGTCCCCGTCCTGCTCCATCTGCTCAATGGCCTGAACCTCTATTTTCCCTCCGTGCCACGCATCGAAACGATTATTCTGGCCGGCAGTTACTTCCCGGACCAGGGACTGCTCTCCGGGTTCGCCAAGCTCAAGCTCTCCATCTACCCGGCGTTCATCGGTTTTGCCTTTCTCACCTCGCGGCAGATCTCCTTTTCCTTCTGGTTCTTTTTTCTTGCCGGAGGACTGCTCTACGGGGTGCTCAACATGCTCGGCTACATCATCCCGGCTGCCGCGCTCGGTATCAGTTTCGGCCCGACCCTGACCCGTCCCGAGGAAATGCAGATGTTCGGCGCCTATGGTGTCTTCTTTCTTTTTCTCGTCTGGCTTGCCCGCCGTCATTTACTTGAAGCGGGCCGCCGATCACTGCTGCTGGCTCCGAGCCGTAACGGCCATGCCGAGTGGTTCGATATCCGATTTTCCTTCTGGGGGATTTTGCTCGGGTTTCTGCTGCTCGTCCTCTGGTTCTCCTGGCAGGGGGTGGCGCCGCTGACCGGGTTTCTGCTCATTTCCGCGTTCTTCATGATCTCCCTTGTCGCCACCAGAATCATCTGCCAGGGAGGACTGGCGTATTTCACGCTGACCGCAGCACCAATCGACGGTCTTATCATTCTCTTCGGCAGCAAACTCTTCGCCGGAGTCGGCGGCCTGGTCGGGGCGATCAGCCAGAAGGTCCTCTTTGTCGACCTTCGCGAATCGCTGTTGCCGTCGCTGCTGCACGGCAAAAAAATCCACCATGAGAAGCAGTCGATTGCGCTGATTTTTTCCGCTCTGCTGGTGACTATACTGCTCTCCGTCATCGCCTCGATCGGGGCAATGATGACCGTCTGCTATCGCTACGGCATCAGGGAACTCGATTTCGAATGGGCCAGCAACTCGACACTGACCGTTTACGAAAATGCCTACCGCCTGATCGTCAACCCCGTTCCGAGCGGCGACTGGGTCTACATCTTCGGCCTGATCGGCGCCCTCGTCATGCTGGTGCTGGTGGTCTGCTACCAACGTTTCTATTGGTGGCCGATTCACCCGATCGGTTACCTGACCGCCTACTCATCCGCCATGCGGATCCTCTGGATCAGCTTCTTCCTCGGCTGGCTGGGCAATGTCCTGTGCATGAAATACGGCGGCGTCAATCTGTTCAGGAAAATGCAGTTCTTCTTTATCGGCCTGATCATCGGTGATTTTCTGATGGGCGGCATCTGGGCCATCGTCGGCTACTTCAGTTTTACCAGCTACCTGGTCTTCCCGGATTAGATTATGTACGACGACAAGGAACTCAAAGAATATCGCGACCTGCTGCCGGCCCCGGATCATTTCGAGGAAGGGTTCGACTGGAAGACCATCATCGGCGCCATTTTCATCGGTTTCCTGATGATGCCCGGCTCCATGTATCTGCAACTGGTCATCGGCCAGGGGATCGGCCCGGCCGCCCGCTGGGTGACCATCATTCTCTTTGCCGAAATCGCCAAGCGGGCCCATTCCGAGCTCAAGCAGCAGGAGGTTTTCCTGCTCTACTACATGGCCGGCGCCGCACTGGCCTCGCCCTTCTCGGGGCTGCTCTGGAATCAGTACCTGGTTCAATCGGACGCCGCCCGCATGCTCGGTCTGACCGAATTCATTCCGACCTGGGTCGCCCCCGCCCCGGAGTCGATGTCAATCATCGAACGTACTTTTTTCCACCGGGACTGGATGATTCCCATCCTGCTCCTGGTCGGCTCCCAGATCATCCAGCGGATCGACCATTTCGGGCTTGGCTACGCCTTGTACCGGATCACCTCGGACGTCGAAAAGCTGCCGTTCCCGATGGCGCCGGTCGGGGCCCTGGGCACCATGGCCCTGGCGGAGTCTACGGAGGAGAAGAAAGCCGGCTGGAAATGGCGGGTGTTCTCCATCGGCGGCGTCATCGGCCTGGCGTTCGGAGCGATCTACGTGCTGCTCCCCGTTGCCTCGGGATTGATTTTTACCGAGCCGATCCGGCTGATCCCCATCCCCTGGATCGAAATGACCAGCCGCACCGAGGGCTTTTTGCCGGCCGTGGCAACCGGCCTGCAACTTGATCTCGGCCTCGTCTTCGTTGGTATGGTTCTGCCGTTCTGGGCGGTTATCGGCGGCCTGATCGGTTTGCTGATCACGGTTATCCTAAACCCGATCCTTTTCGCCCATGGCATCCTGCATCGCTGGCATCCGGGCATGGCCACCGTGGACACGGTCTTTGCCAACAACTTCGACTTTTACATGAGCTTTGGCATCGGCCTCGGTCTGGCCATCGGCGTCATCGGCATCTGGTCGGTCATCTGGTCGTTTCGGCAGTCCCAGAGCGAGCGCGGCAACTGGCAGGCCCTGCTCAAGCCCCCGCCCGGGCGCGGCGATTTCAACTTCTGGATATCGATCGCCATCTACGTTCTGTCCACCCTCGCCTACGTCGGTCTCTGTGTCTGGCTCGTACCCAACTTCCCCTGGATTTTCTTCCTTGCCTACGGCTTTATTTACACCCCCGTCATCTCCTACATCACCGCCCGCATGGAAGGTATCGCCGGGCAATTTGTCAGCCTGCCGCTGGTCAGGGAGGCAAGTTTCATCGCCGGAGCCCGCTATTTCGGCTATCAGGGCATCGAAATCTGGTACGCCCCGATCCCGATTCACAACTACGGCGAGGCCACCGTCGGGTTTCGCGAGATCGAGTTGACCGGCACCTCGATCCGCGGCATCATCAAGGCGGAAATTATCGTTTTCCCGGTGGTCATGATCGCCAGCCTGCTGTTCTCGCAGTTCATCTGGCGCCTGGCGCCGATACCTTCGGCCAGTTATCCCTACGCGCAGGAACTCTGGCACCTGCAGGCGCTCAACACGCTGCTCATGCAGACTTCGACGCTGGAGGGGAACTCCCTGTTCTACCAGGCCCTCGATGCAACGACGGTGCTGTCCGGCCTTGGTCTCGGGTTGGTCGCCTACGCCGTCCTCAGTGTATTCGGCCTGCCGGTGCTGCTCATCTACGGGGTGGTCAGGGGGCTGGGGCAGTCGACGCCGCACGGTTTGATTCTCGAGGTCGCCGGTGCGTTGCTCGGCCGTTATTTCTTCCTGAAAAAATACGGCGCCAGCTGGCGGCACTATGCCCCGGTACTGCTGGCCGGCTTTTCCTGCGGCATGGGATTGACCGGCATGTTCGCCATGGGCTTTGCCCTGATCATGAAATCCCTCAACTATATGGCCTACTGACGATATCACCATGACCCTCCGGCACCCTCATCGAGCCCTGCTCACGTTTCCAAAACAACCGGCTACATTATGCAACTAACCGATCGACCGCTTTTTTTCTGGGTATTGAAACGCCACCGCGGATTGCAGATAGTTCTGCTGCTGATCATCGTGGTCAGTCTGTTCTTCCGGGTCTTTCCGCTGGAAATGCAGCGTAAAATCATCAACGTTGCCATCAATCTAAAAATGCTGGATCGGCTCTATCTCTATTGCGCCCTGTATATCGGCGCGGTGCTGATCGCCGGAGCGCTGAAATATTGTGCCAATATCCTCACCGAAATCATCGGCCAAAAAGTGCTGATCACCATGCGCCAGGAACTCTATCAGCACATGTTGCGACTCCCCTTGACCTTTTTCCACCGTACCCAGACCGGCACCATTGTCTCGGCGATGACCGCCGAACTCAACGCCATCGCCTCGTTTCTCGGCGGTGCCCTGACCACCCCGATAACGGCGTTGCTGACCTTCGTTGTATTTCTCGGCTTCATGATTTATCTCAACCCGCTGCTCGGGCTTCTGACCATTATCATTTATCCGTTTGAACTGCTGGTTATCCCGATTCTGCAGAGCTGGTACAACCGCTTTAACCGGCAACGGGTTGCGACGATCCGCCAGATGGCCAGTCTCGTCAACGAATCGGTTTCCGGTATTCACGAAGTCCAGGCCAATGCCGCTTTTCCCCTCGAACAGAGCAAGCTCGACCGCCTGATCCACCGCCTCTATGAGCTCGCCTTAAAACTGGCGCTGTTCAAGTACGGCATCAAATTCAGCAATAACCTGTTTCAAAGCCTCGGCCCCTTCCTCCTCTTTCTTGTTGGCGGATACCTGGCAATCAAAGGTGAATTCACCATCGGCGCACTGGTGGCCTTTCTCTCGGCATACGAAAAAGTCTACGACCCCTGGAAAGAAGTTATCGAATATTACCAATCCTTCCAAGATGCCAAAGTACGCTACCGGCAGATCATGGAACTGTTCAGTATCCAGCCGCAACACCTTCTGGCGCTGCCCGATCGGCCGGCACGGACCTTCGACGGCGCCCTTGAGGCAAAAAATATCGGCTACCGGATCAACGACATCAAGATCCTTGAAGGCGTATCTTTCCAGGTGCCGGCCGGCGATCATCTGGCATTGATCGGCTTTTCCGGATCAGGCAAGAGTACCCTGGCCCTGCTGGTCGGGCAGCTCTACCGGCAGAATTCCGGATCCCTGACCATCGACGGTTGTGAAATCAGCACGTTGAGTGGTATCGAAGTAGCCGGTTCCATCAGTTCGGTATCCCAACAACCGTTTATCTTTACCGGCACGGTCCGGGAAAACCTGCTCTACGCCACCAATGCCCTGGTCCTCAACAAGGTCAGGGAAACAATGCCGAGCCGAGCCGAGGTCTTCGAAATCATTAAAGCGGTCGGTCTGACGGACGATGTGATCAGGTGGGCCTTGCGTTCAATCCTCCCACCGCAACGGGTCGAACCGATGATTACCAGCGTCCTGCGGATGCGCGCCATCCTGCGCGACAAGCTGCACGGAGAACGCCTGAGATCCGTGGAATTCTATGATCTCAAAACCTTTCTGCAACACTCGACGATAGCCAGCAACATTATGTTCGGCACCTACGGCTTGAGCTATTCGACCAAAAAACTTCTCGGCAACCAGCGGTTCCGTACCTTTCTCTCTCAAGTAGGGCTGGAACGGTCGCTCATTGAATTCGGGCATCGCATCGCCACAACGACGATTACCATGCTCGGCAACCTGAGCGGAGACGAGTTCTTCTTCAAGGGCAGTCCGCTGCCCCCTCAGCAACTCGATCATTATAAAACGCTGCTGCAAAAAGCCGGCGACAGCTCACTCCATGCACTCCGGGCGA
>CAYSSK010000063.1:4020-21934 GCA_964433645.1 uncultured Desulfofustis sp. | reverse complement strand
CAAAGCTCAGGGAGATTGGCGAGAAGTTCGGTATGAGTGAGGCGGCAATTTCCCAAACAAGCAGGAGGTTGGTCTTGCAAGCCCGGCAAGATGAGGAACTGAAGGAATTGCTCGACAGGCTGGAAGAAAGATTTTGTGTCAAGAATTGAGATGACCCCAATCCTTTCATGACCCCGATCCTTTGACATTGAGCCATCACTTTTTATGGCTGGTTCCAAGTCTTTGATCATCGGATAATGCTCTGCTCTAGATTGTCACACGGCACCACCTGGAATTAGATCAAAATTCTCAAGAAACGGTACCATTGTGAAAAGAGTCCTATCACCGAAAATGAGAAAAGCCGGCAAGCGCGGTATGGAGCAAGGAGGATAGCAGGAACCGCTTGATGCCTTGTCCTCCTCCTCCCCCCCTTTGGGGGGGGATAAGAGGGGGGGATTGTGGTAAATAGTATTTTCGCGAATATTGTCAATCACAATCCGCCACCTTCTTATCATGCGTATATTATCAATTTCACCGAATCGGGTCCGCATCGTTTTGGCTTTGTAGCCGTTGGCATAACCAATCCTGTCAGTTTTTCTCTCATAGAGGCCGGCGTTGAGATGCCGGGATCTCTCCGGTTTCATCGCCGTGTTCATGAGCATACCGACAGTTTTGGCAATGCCGTCGAAGCCATTTTCAATCAAAAGTTCCATTGCCAGGTCAAATTGGGTACATTCAAGACTGCAGGTCATCGTATTCTCCTTTCTTTTTGTTTCCGCGAAAAATGAAAGCGAAAGGATATACGATGGCCTGCTCTTGCCAAGCCTTATCCGAATTTACAGAAAAAAGTAGACTAACTGAAACACTTGCCCACACTTAAAAGGATATCGTCATTATGCAGACACAGACTATAAAGGAAAAAATTACTGAGGTGGTCATGTCTCAGCCGGAAGACGCCACGTATGATGAGATTATGAGGGAGTTGGCCTTTTCCAGAATGGTTGACCGTGGGCTGGAAGATGTCAGGTCTGGTCGGGTGATCTCGAACAGCGAAATGGCCAACCGGATCAGATCATGGCAGAAATAAGATGGACTTATGAAGCCGAACAGTGGCTTAAAGAGATCTATGAGTATATATCAGAAGATAATCCCACCGCTGCCGAAAAAGTCGTTTCCGGCATCTATGACAAAGCTCAGAAATTGAGTGATTTTCCCCAACTTGGCCATAAATACCGTGAAGAACCGGAAGGAGATATCCGCATTCTCCTTTATGGCCATTACCGCATTGCTTACATAATTATCGGTAATTACATCGATATCTTGGGCGTTTTCCATGGGGCATTGGAAATAGAGCGGTATGTGCCCTGAAAGAGACCAATCAGCCGCTGCACCGGACTGTGCCGGTGAACTCTTCATTGGCAACCTGGATGCCTGCCCCTGTTCATGGCAGTAACAAAAAAGGTCAACGGCCGACTTGACCTCTTGTCTTGTGTCTTGTGGTCTTCTTCATGTTGTTGCCGCCAAGTACACGCAGTGCCACAATTTCCCCCTTTGACAGTCGACACGGCATCTCGGGCTCCCTCCTGTAAAGATTTTCTGTTCTCTTTACAGGTCTTATACGTGCCGTTCGACCCTCTCGTCAAAATCGTAAAACTACGTGTCCACTAAGATCCGTTTTATCCTGTCCCATGACATGCGCAATGCTTTTAAGAGAAAAGCAAGAGAATGCGTATGGATTAGTGATTTTCCGTTCAACAATTAAACAACATTCCTTCGGTACGCCCCCTAGCTTCAGCAATTACAGCAATTTCTGCGCGTTGTTTGTCGGTAAGGTAAATCTGCGTTCGTATCATAGGGCATCTCATAATGTAACGCGTAACGCGTGTAACGTAACGTAATAACGTAATAACGTGATTTAAAGCACAACAAATGCACCATACATTTACACCTCGGCGATGTGTGTCAAGGCCACCGGTGGGCATCAGTCGCCCGGCTTAGCCGCGTCAGTTTGCCTGTCCTAATGTACGCGTGGTGTGCAGGCGTGATCTTTTGGGGTGCAAGTCCCTTGTATACACTCCCTAAACCCCTAAGGTGTTAAGGGTTGAGACCTGACCCCGATTTACTCGTGCTATTAAGGTGTTAAAAATAATAATGTTAAGAGTTGAGACCTGACCCTGATTTGCTTGACCCTGATTTGCTCAAAAGAACCAATGAAAGTGGAGGGGATGGCCTTTTTTCGGCGCTATAAAAAAGGGGCAAGGTTGGGACTAGGTTGATCAGGTAAAAAAGTTGACCAGTGGTTGTACAGAATCGGTTGAAAAAAGAAAAAGGACTTGCGGTCAGTGCCGTAAGTCCTTGTTTTTGCTTGGCTGGGGGACAGGGATTCGAACCCCGATAAGCGGAGTCAGAGTCCGCCGCCTTACCATTAGACCATCCCCCAGTGCGATAGGCGTTTTGATGAGCACCGGATATTATTAAAATGGTTTGGCAGTGTCAAGGGAAAAGGGGGCTCAAGGCTGATCCCCTTTTTCTTAGCTGTCTTAGCTGATGACCAGGCCGGCGTAGCCGACTACCTGATCGGTGTCGCCGGAGGCTTCGCCGGAATCGGTATAGCCGATCAGTTCCGCTCTGGTGGCGCCGAGCTGTTTGGCGACCAGGAGGGTGATGGTGACCGGGATGAAGCCGCACATCGAGATTTTTTCACTGACGACGGTGCGGTACAGTCCCTGCGCATCCAGGTCGAGGACCCGGTCGAGGGCCCGGTGGTCTTTGGCCGAGGCGGCATGGCGCGACTCATAGTGGCTCATGTCGGTGGACGCGATCAGCAGCACCTGGTCCTTCCTCGGCAGGATCGCCGACGCCAGCGCCGTGGCCACCTCGCGGCAGCTGTCGTAGCTGATCTGGCTGACCGCAATCGCCACCAGCGACAGGTTCGGCTGCATCGCCTGCAGGAAGGGGACCTGAACCTCGAGCGAGTGTTCGTGCAGATGGGCCTGCTCATCGGCGGTGAGCAGCGGCGATGCCGCCAGCATCGCCTCGGCCAGGGCCGCGTCGCAGGGGACGATGCCGCCGGGCATCTGCCAGGAACTGGTCGATACGGCGACGGCGGCGCCCCGGCCATGGTGATTGGGGCCGAGGATAACGGCCGTTTCCGGTACCTGCAGCGAGCCGATGGTCTGAGCCGCCAGCTTGCCTGAGAAGACATAGCCCGCATGGGGGGCGATCGCGGCGATGGCCGTTTTTCTTTCCGTGTCTGCGCTCTGAGCCGGCAGCAGCTGCGCGACGAGGCGACGCAACTCGTCCGGCGAGCCGGGGTAAAATCGGTTGGCGACTGCCGGTTGGCGGATCATGGTCTCCTCCTGTTGTCTCAATTCCTCTTGACTGACCAGGTGGTGCCGTCGGGCCCGTCCTTGAGTTCGACCGACTGGTCCAGCAATTCATCGCGAATCGCGTCGCTGAGCTTCCAGTCCTTGTTTTTGCGGGCCTCGTTACGCCGGGCGATCATGGTTTCGATGGCCGCCGGGTCGATGACGGCGTCCCTGATGGTTTCCCGCTTGCGCCGCTCCAGAAAGATATCGGCCGGTTCGTTGAGAATGCCGACCACCTGCCCCTGGCGAATGATCGCTTCCCGGGCCAGATCGAGCCGGGCCAGATCGGCGGGGGCCTGCTCGTCCGGAAGCTTGCGCAGGATCTTGTTGACCGTCTTGGCCGTGTCGAACAGCTGGCCGATGGCCTGGGCGGTGTTGAAATCGTTGTCCATCGCCTGTCGGAAGCGCTCCTCGAGGCTGTCGAGCTTGCCGGCTTCCTTGTCCGTGATGACCGTGCCGGCGATTTCCGCGGGGTTACGCTTGATTGCGTCGATACCGGCGATGCTCTCGTAGAGCCGGGTCAGGCCGGTTTCGGCATCGAGCATGGCCTGCTCCGAATATTCGAGCGGGTTGCGATATTGGGTGGAAAAGATGAAGAGCTTGAGAATCTCCGGGTGGTGTTTCCGCGAAAGATCCCGGATGGTCAAAAAATTTCCAAGCGATTTGGACATCTTTTCGCTTTCGTCGGTCGCCTCGTTGCGGACGGTGACAAAACCGTGATGAACCCACATGTTGACGAACGGCTTGTCGTTGGCCGCTTCGCTCTGGGCGATCTCGTTTTCGTGGTGGGGGAAGATCAGGTCCTTGCCGCCGCCGTGGATATCGAAGGTGTCGCCGAGGTATTTCTTGCTCATCGCCGAGCATTCGATATGCCAGCCGGGTCGGCCCGGTCCCCAGGGGCTGTCCCAGGCCGGCTCACCGGCCTTGGAATGCTTCCACAGTGCAAAATCCATCGGGTTGTGTTTCTTCTCGTTGACGGATACGCGCGCCCCGGCCTGCATGTCCTCGAGCCGGCGCCGGGAGAGCTTGCCGTAGGCGGGAAAATGCTCGACGGCGAAATAGACGTCGCCGTCGACCGCATAGGCCTGATCCTTGGCGATCAGGGTCTCGATCAGCGCGATCATGTCATCGATATGTTCGGTGGCTTTTGGTTCGATGTCCGGTCGCTGCAGGCCGAGATAGTCCATGTCGCGGTAGAACTCGTCGATAAACCGGGCGGCCAGTTCGCCGGGCGGGGTGCCCTGCTCGTTGGCGCGGTTGATGATCTTGTCGTCGATGTCGGTGAAGTTTCTGACAAAGGTAACCCGGTACCCGCAATAGCGCAGGTACTTGACGATCATGTCGAACACCAGCGAGGAGCGGGCATGGCCGATGTGACAATAGTCATACGAGGTGATACCGCAGACATAGAGTTTGACATGCCCCGGTTCCAACGGGTTTAATGGTTCTTTTTTGTGGGTGAGGGTGTTATAGATGCGAACGCTCATAGTATGCATAGATGACTGAAAAAGAGTGCGCAGATCCGGGGATCGCTTCGGCGAGACCCGAAAGCGGCTGCACAGGGAGATATAGCGTGCCTCGAATTATGGTGAACATTCAAGATAATCTTATTAGCCGGAAAAGACAACAATGAGTGAGGCCGCACCGATACGGAGCTGGTCGGAAACACTGCGCTCCTGGCTCCATCCCCGGGTCGTCACGATGCTCTTTCTCGGTTTTTCCGCCGGCTTGCCGCTGCTGCTCATCTTCGGCACCCTGTCGGCCTGGCTGACCGAGGCCGGCGTCCAGCGCTCCGCGGTGACCTTTTTCAGTTGGGCGGCGCTCGGCTACAGCTTCAAGTTCATCTGGGCGCCGTTGATCGACCGGATGCCGCTGCCCTGGCTGACGCGCCTGCTCGGCCGGCGGCGGGCCTGGATGGCGACGAGCCAGGTGCTGATCATGGCCGCCATCCTGACCATGGGCTTTGTCGATCCGGCCGGTCATCACGGCCACCTGGTCGCGATGGCCTGGGCGGCGGTGCTGCTCGGCTTCTCGGCGGCCACCCAGGACATCGTCATCGACGCCTATCGCATCGAATGCGCCGAGCCGGAGCTGCAGGCGATGCTCGCCGCCACCTATATCGCCGGCTATCGGATCGGCATGCTCGTCGCCGGGGCCGGCAGCCTGGCCCTGGCCGCCCACCTGGGCTCCTCCGTGGCGGATTACTCCTACACGGCCTGGCGCCTCACCTATATCGCCGTCGCATCCTGCATGCTGGTCGGCCTGCTGACCACGCTGAGCATCCCCGAGCCGGCGCCCAACAAGTCGGCCGCGGTGCAATTGCAGTACACATCCGGCCAATACCTGCGCTTTTTCCTGCTCTTTCTCGGCGGCGCGGCGGTCTTTGTGCTGGTCTTTTTCTATAGCGGCGCCCTGGCAGCCGTGCTGAAAGCCCAGCTGCACCAGGCACTGCCGCTGCTCGGCGTTTTTGCCGGCTTCCTCGTCGAAACGCTGCGCCTGGCGGCGTCCCTGCTGGCGGGCCTGGCCGCGGCCCGGGCTCTGGTCAAAATCGGCCTGGTCAGCGGCGCCATGCTGACCGACACCTATATCGCCCCGGTCAAGGATTTCTTCACGCGCTACAGTACCAAGATGGTGCTCAGCCTGCTGCTGCTGATCGGTTTCTACCGGGTCTCGGATATCGTGCTTGGCGTTATTTCCACGGTCTTCTATCTCGATCTGGGCTTTTCCAAGACAGAGATCGCCGCCATCGTCCAGACCTTCGGCCTGCTGATGACCATCACCGGCGGTTTTCTCGGCGGCATGCTGACGGTGCGCTACGGGGTGGTGAAGATGCTCTTTGTCGGCGGGGTGCTGGCGGCGGCCACCAACGTGCTGTTCATGGTGCTGGCCAATGTGGGACCCGACCCGCTGCTGCTGAAAATCGTGGTCGGCGCGGACAACCTGGCGGCGGGCATGGCCTCGGCGGCCTTTGTCGCCTTTCTCTCCAGTCTGACCTCGATCTCGTTTACCGCGGTGCAGTACGCCGTTTTTTCCTCGCTGATGACCCTGTTCCCGAAATTGATCGGCGGCTATTCCGGCACCATCGTCACGTCCATCGGCTATCCGCACTTCTTCCTGCTCACCGCGCTGCTCGGTCTGCCGGTGCTGCTGCTGATCTGGCTGGTCAGAAAGGTCCGCTGAGACGGCTGCCGGCCGTCTCAGCCTCCTGCAGGGCGCCCTCCGGTCAACAGCGCCACGCCAGCTCGACCTGCACCTCGGCCAGGCTTCGTTTCGGCACGTGATGAACGCCGGCTTCATCACGCCAGTAGCGGATATCCTCATTTTCAACCGGCTCGAGCACCACGTCTTCGGCCGGGTAGCCCAGCGCGATGACCAACCCCAGTTCCAGATACTCGGGCATCTCGAAGAGATCGGCGAGTTTCGGCGAAAAGGCGCCGATGCGGCAGCCGCCGATGCCCTCGGCCATGGCGCCGAGCAGCAGGTTCTGGCTGGCGATGCCCAGATCGAAGTGCGCTTCGCGCTCATTGCCCGTGAGGCGTGAGCGGTTGAGCAGGCAGAGCAGATAGGCGCTCGGCTGCTCGCCCGGCTCAGGCCCCCGCCAGTCGCTGAGATAACCGGCCCAGGCGAGAAACGGGAAAATCGCCCGGCAGCGGTCGCCATCGGCGATCGCCATGAACTGCCAGGGCTGGCAATTTCTGGCCGAACCGCCGAGGCGGGCCAGGTCGACGAGTTTGCTCAGCTGCTGCGCGGAGATGGGGCGATCCTGGGCAAAGCGGCGATACGTCCTGGTTTTTCTGATCAGTTCTTCCATGCTGATACCTCCCGGTAACTTATGGTGTTTCCTGGGCGAACGTGTCGATAACCCGCAGGTTGACCTTCGCCCCGGTGCCGTCTTCGACGATGCGCCGGGACTCCGAATCACTGGGGGTCACCCGGGCGGGGTCGATGCCAAGCTCGTCGAGCAGATAGGTCAGCACCGTTTGCTCCCGATCGGCGGCCAGCCTGGTCAGCATGTTGTCATGGACCGAGACCGGCCGGGGCGCCAGCGGGATGAACGGCTCGTCGGTCGGCTCGATATCCGTCTCCTGGATCGGCCGGTCCGGGTCGGCTTGCTGGCCCCGGCGGGCGGCCTGCTTCTCCTCCTGCGTGCGCTGCCACTCTTCGGCCAGCCGGCGATTTTCTTCGTCGACGCGACGCTGCTCCTGCAGCGATAATTCCTCTATCAGCACCGGCACATCGACGCTGCGATCGGCAAACCCGGTCAGCTGCAGGCCGATCAGCGGGTGTGCCGCCAGCAGTTCGCTGTAACGGTTGAGAAGTTCGCGCCCGGCCCCGGTCAGCTGGGTCGTTCCCGGTTGAAAGGACACGTCCTGGCGCTCGATCAGATCCTTGAACTCCTGGTCGGCAAGCAGCAGCGGGTTGATGGCCGCCTTGATCGACAGGGTCGCGTAATGGGCGAGGGCCTCCGCCAGCACACCGCCCCCGGACATATCGCGGCTGTCGGTGGTAAAGCTGGTCTGGCCGTCACGGTCGCTGATCAATGCCAGGGCGACCGCGGCCGGGCTGCCCGGCCGGGCCGGAGCCAGCCCCGAGGTGACGATATCGGCCTGTTCCCGGCCGTTGGCGCCCTGCCAGGAGGCGGAAAAAGAGAGGCGCGCCGTCGCCTCGTCGATGTCGAGATCGGTGATCCGCGCGGTGATCTGCGGCCGGAACAGCTCCAGCGGCAGAGACGGGATGACGACCCCGGCGGTAACGGTGGCCGGTTTCTGCAGCAGCCGGCCCTCGCCTTCGACGGTGACCGGCCGTTCGCCGAAAACGCCCTGCAGCCGGAAAACGCTTTTTTCTTCGGCGGCGGGGTGGACCAGCTGCTCGAGCCGGCCGGTGACACCGGTCAGCTCGAGGCGCAGCGGCGGCGAGACCCGGTCGTCATGATAGGAGATGACCCCGTCCTGCCAGTTGACCGTGTCGATGGCCAGGGAAAAGCTGTCGCCGTGCCCGCTCGTGCCGGCAGGGTTTCCCACCTCGGCCGGCAACAGCCGGCGGAGGAAGCCGGCCGCCTGCTCGGCGGGATTTTCGTCGCCTTCGGAGCGTTGCCAGGTCCAGGCCGGCTTGCTCAGCTTGATCTCTTCCACCGCCAGTCGCCGTTTTTCGCCCGACCAGGTAAAGCCGGAGAAATCGGCGGCGGCGGCCCGCCACGGCGCCGCCTTGTCGCCGTCGATGGCCACCTCGCGGGCGCGCAGCTCACCGCTGAATTCCTGCCGCGGATAGGAAAAGCTTCCTTTTGCCGAGAGCGTAGCGGCGCCGGTGAGCAGGGTTTGGGAATCGGTAAACCAGGACAGCAGCTGCCGGGGGCGGACCCCGTCGGCGGCCAGTTGCGCGGTAATGGTCACCGGGGCGACGCTCAGGGTCCCCTTGGCCTTGATCGAGCCGGTATCGCCCTGCCGGGCGGAGAAGACGAAATTGTCGTCGCGCACCTCCTTTTGTTCGAGCCGGTTGGCCTGGAGGAGCACTTCCTTGAGATCGAGGATGGTGTTTGTTTCCGTCTCGTCGAGCACCTTCACGCTGCCGGAGAAATCGAAGCCGTGCAGCACGAACTGGTCCGGCCGGCTGGCGAACTGGCCGAACAGGTGGGGTACCTGCCTCCGGTCCATGACCACGGTGCTGTTGGGCAAAAAGACGTTGCCGAAATCGGTGACGCCGTCGATCCGGCTGACCGGCTCGCAGCGCAGGGTCGGGGTGCGCAGCCAGACCACCCCTCCTTCCTTGACCTGCAATTCCTGGATGGTCAGCGTTGTTTCTTCAAGCGTGTAAGCCAGGGCCCGTCCATCCTGCTCCTGGTCGGACAGGGAGAGGCTCAGCCGGCCGCTCAGGTCGATGGCGCCGGCGATATCGTTTGGCGTCCGGCCAAGAAACGGGGCGATCCGGGCGGCCGGCATGTCGTCGAGTTGCAGGGTGCCGCTGGGCTGATTGTCGCCCGTAAAATCGCCCTGCCAGGTGAAGGAGGCAGGTGAGCGGCTGTCCCTGCCGCTGAGCCGGAAATTGCCGGCACCGCCTTTCTGGGCCGCCGCCTCGTTGGCAAAGTCGCGAAGGCTCAGCTGGATCTCCTGCCAGGACTGGACCGCTTTCTCAGTCCCCGGAGCAATGGCGGCATAGCTGGCCTCGTCGGCGATCAGCAGCTTGATGCGCAGCGACGGGATGGCCTGGTAAAGCGTGCTGTCGGCGGCCGGCCGGCTGGTCATCGGCACCAGCGCGGCCAGGGTTGTCCGGGAGAGGGCGCCGCTGCTGACCACCGCCGGCTCCCGGAGGAGCACGCTGCTCAGCAGCAGGGAGCGCGACAGCGGCTCGAAGGCGCCTTCGAGCCGGGCCGCCGGGATGCGCACGGCCAGCTTCTCGTCCCGGGATTGGACCTGCAGGTCGCTGGTGGCCAGATCGAAGCGGATCTGCAGCCGGTTGCCCTGGTCGCCCGTGCCGGCAAAGGCGATGAGCAGGGAGCCGTTGGCCGTGCCGTCGCTGAAGAGAATCGGCAGTTCGACCGGCAGGTAGTCGGAGTAGCGGGGGATGTCGATATCGTTGAGGTTCACGCTGATTTCGGTGGCGCCGCCTGGATCGCCGCCGTCCAGGCCGCTCTCGCCGCTCAGTGTGATCGGACTGCCGTTGACCACCGCCGAGAAGCGGGGCTGGAGATAGGTTCTGGCCTGATAGGAAAAATTGGACAGGGCCGGCAGGGTCAGCGTGATCCGGTCGATCAGATGTTCGGCGCCGGTGTGCCGGTCCTCGACGGTGACCCGTGAATCGCTGATGGTGATGTTGTTGAGCGCGAAGAAAAACGGCAGCTCGGCAAAATCGATGATGCCCGAAGGGTCCGGCGCCTTGGTGCCGCCCAGCAGCGGGGCGATATTGTAGGTCTTGTCCTGTCGCCGGACGATGCTCAGATCGAGTCGCTCGACGGTCAACGAGCGGCAGACCAGATCGCCGCGCAGCAGCGAGATCGGCGCCAGCTCGGCGTCTGCCCGGTCAATGCCGAGGAGCCGCTCGGCCGGCTGCTCGTCCCCCCGGCCGTACAGCGCGATGTTGTCCATTTCGAGGCGAAAGGTGAAGGGATTGAAGCGGACCTGTTCAAGGCTCAGCTCCGTGCCGGTCTGCTCGCTGAGGTAGCCCGGCAGCAGACTGCGCAGCAGCCAGGGGGCCAGCAGAAAACCGGCCGCGCTGTAAATTCCCAGACCGAGGACGAGCGCCGCGAACCACCAGCGCAGACTGCCGCCCCCGTCCGATGGCTGTCTGCGCCGCGGACCGGGGGGAGGCGTTTTCGCCTGCCGGGAAGAGCGTTTTGCCGGGCGGGGCTGTTTCTCGGTGTCCCCGGGCGAGGGTTGGTGCTCGTCGTCGCCGGCGATGGTGATGGTACCGAAGAGATCTTTGGGTTGTTCAGACATGGAAAGCAGGTCAGGTACAAAAGGGTAAGCGGTTGATGACTGCCTGTAGTTCGAATTTTTCAATACCGTTACATGTATGAAATTATCGGGGAAATGTCCACACTTGAAACGCCCGTAGCAGGCAGAATCTGCCCCCGCCGAACGCTACTGCCGCGGCAGTACGCGGAAAAGTGGCCGACAGTAAAAATAATTGTTTGTAAATACGGTTGTTTGCCAGTAAGCTGTAAAAGTCGGTGACGGTGCCGGCACCACGGGGAACAACGTGGTACCGGCAGATAAAGATTCCGAGGGACGGCCCACCTGTATCCCGCCGCCGCCGCGAACGGCTACCCGGTTAACCTAAAGCATCAGACTACATGTTCGATTTCGTGCAACTTTTCCGCTGGCAGGATGGGCTGGACATCCTGGTGGTGGCCTTTGTCTTCTACCAGCTGATCTCCATCATCCGCGGTACCCGCTCGGTGCAGATGGTGATCGGCCTCGGCGTGCTGGTCGCCGGCTACTTCCTCGCCCGGGTCCTGGAACTGGCCACGCTGCTCTGGCTGCTGCAGACCTTTCTGTCCTCGCTTTTCCTGATCGTCATCATCGTTTTCCAGGACGATATCCGCCGGGCCCTGACCCAGGTCGGCCAGTCGCCGTTCCAGAAAACGACGGGCATGATGGAAAAGGATCTCGAAGAGATTATCCGCACCGTCTTCTACCTCTCCAAGCGGCGGATCGGTGCGCTGATCGTCATCGAGCGGGAAACGGGGCTGCGCGATTACGTCGAGTCGGGCTTTCTGGTCGATGCCCGGCTGACCAAGGAACTGCTCATCTCGATCTTCATGCCGGTCTCGCCATTGCACGACGGCGGCGTGATCATCAGCAAGGGGCGGATCCACACCGCCGGCTCGATCCTGCCGCTGACCCAGAACCCCTATATCGACAAACGCTACGGCACCCGGCACCGGGCCGCCCTCGGCCTGTCCGAGGAGACCGATGCGGTGATCCTGGTGGTCTCCGAGGAGACCCAGAATATCTCGCTGGTGCAGCATGGCGCGATGACCGCGGTCAATGACGAGATCTCGCTGACCAGCAGCCTGCGGGCGATCTTCATCGGCAGCACGGACGCCCAGAAATCCAGCTGGAAAAACTGGTTCGTACGCTCATGAAAACGCTCAGCGCCTCATACTGGCGACGCCTGATCGCCAAGGAATGGCTGCCGATCCTCATCTCCCTGATCATGTCGGCGGTGCTCTGGTACAACGTCGGCGGCGAAAAGACCGTTGATACCAGCGTGATGATCCCGGTCGAGGTGCTCAATCTGCCCCGCGACCTGGTCATCTCCAACCAGTTCAAGCGCCAGCTCGAGGTCACCGTGCACGGCCCGCGTTCGCTGATCCTGGGCATCGACCAGCGGGAGATCAGCCGGCGCATCGATCTGGCCAACGCGACCCCGGGCACCACGGTGATCACCAACGACGTCGAGTCGATCACCGTGCCGCGCGGCATCACCGTGCTGCGCGTGCAGCCGTCGACCATCATCCTGTCGCTCGACAAATTGATCAGCAAACAGTTCCCGATCAACCCGGTGACCATCGGCTCCCCGCTGCCGGGCTACGTGCTCGAGAGCCTGCGCATGGAGCCCGGCGTGATCACCATCACCGGACCGGAGTCGGTGCTGGCCAAGCACGAGGTGCTGCGCACCCGCGAGATCGACCTGAGCAATATCAACAAGTCGATGCAGGTGCAGGTGCCGCTCGATCTCGATCCGGCCATCGTCGAGCTGATCGGCGAGACGACGATTACCGCCGAGATCGTCGTCCGGCTGGACACGGAGCGATACGAATACACCCTGCCGCTTGACGCAGCGGGTTTGGATGTGCCGGTCAAGCGGGTCACGGTGCTGGCCGATGTGCCGAAACTGCTGCTCGGCAAGGATATCAAACTCTCCGACTTGCTCACCGCCCGGCTGGCCATCGACGAGGCCAACGGTATCGGCATCGTCCGCATTATCCAGGCCCCGGAGCTGGGCCATCCGGTGGAGATCCTAGAGGTCGAGCCGGCCGTCGTGGAGCTGCCGAAAACCCGGGTACCGACAGCGGAGACCAGGCCGCCGGTCGGTGAACCAGAGCGGGCCACGCCACCACCGGCCGAAGCAACCGCGCCAAACGAAGCAACCATTCCACCCGAGACCCCATAACCGGCAGCAGGCCCCCATGAGAAGACTCTTCGGAACCGACGGCATCCGCGGCGAAGCCAACACCCACCCGATGACCACCGAGATCGCGATGCAGGTGGGCCGGGCCATCGCCTTTATCGTCAAGGACCGCTCCCGCGGTCACGGCATCGTCATCGGCAAGGACACCCGGCTCTCCTGCTACATGCTGGAAAATGCGTTGGCCGCCGGCATCTGCTCGATGGGCGTCGACGTGATGCTGGTCGGCCCGCTGCCGACCCCGGGCATCTCCTTTATCACGACCTCGATGCGGGCCGATGCCGGCGTGGTCATCTCCGCCTCGCACAACCCGTTCCAGGACAACGGCATCAAGATCTTCGCCCACGACGGCTTCAAGCTGCCCGACGACGTGGAGGAAGAGATCGAGGATTTGATCTTCTCCCAGAAGATGGAGGCGTTGCGGCCCGTTGCCGCCGAGGTGGGCAAGGCGGTGCGCATCGAAGACGCCAAGGGCCGCTATATCGTCTTTCTGAAAAGCACCTTCCCGAAACAATTCGTGCTCGACGATTTTCATATCGTGCTCGACTGCGCCCACGGCGCCACCTACGGCGTCGCCCCGCATGTCTTCGAGGAACTCGGCGCCAGGGTCACCGCCCTTGGCGTCAAACCCGACGGCACCAACATCAACCGCCGCTGCGGGGCGCTGCACCCGGAGCTGATGGCCGAGGCGGTGCGCACCGAAAACGCCGATATCGGTCTGGCCTTCGACGGCGACGGCGATCGACTCATCGTCTGCGACGAGCGCGGCCAGATCGTCGACGGCGACCATATCATGGCCATCTGCGCCAAGGATCTGCTCAAGCAGCGCAAGCTGAAAAAAAAGACCCTGGTGACCACCGTGATGTCCAACATGGGCCTGGAAGTCGCCGTCGAGGGCATGGGCGGCACCCTGGTCCGCACCGGTGTCGGCGACCGCTACGTGGTCGAGTGCATGCGCAAAAACGGCTACAGCTTCGGCGGCGAGCAGTCCGGCCACCTGATCTTTCTCGACGACATCACCACCGGCGACGGCATTCTGGCCGGCCTGCAACTCCTGTCGGTGATGAAGAAGCAGGACCGGCCGCTCTCCGAGCTGGCCACCATCATGGAGAGCTTTCCCCAGGTCCTGAAAAACGTCCGCACCAAAACCCGCCTGAGCATCGACGAGATCCCGCACTTCACCTCGACGCTGAGAAGGCTCGAAGAACAACTCGACGGTACCGGCCGCATCCTGGTCCGCCCGTCGGGCACCGAACCGGTGATCCGCGTCATGGTGGAAGGCCAGGACGAAGAGCTGATCAACGACATGGCCGACGAACTCTGCGAACTGGTCAGCAACGCCGACCGGATGTGAAGACCATGAAACGAAAGGATCTTGAACTCCAGGAAGCTATCCGAGCAATAGACAGCCAGGATTTACTTTCGATTGCCGCCAACAACCCAGCCGAAGAACTCCGCGAACTGGTCAGATGGTGTTTTTTCTTCGGATCTCGTTGGCGAAATCCTTAATCGAGGCGCTTTCCCCGTCCAGGTCATCGAACGCGAAAGGGTTGAGAAACTGCCTACCCCATAACAATCTGTACTCGATTTCGGTGAGGGCTGCTTCTTCGCGGACATCATTCCAGGAGTCGCCAAGGGCGGCGAGCTGGCCTTGGATAATGGCCAGAGCTTCGTTTGTGGCTAAGAGAAAATGATGGGCGGCTTCGATACATGAGGAAACGCGGCTCAAGCGGTTGCCTCCGGAAATCAGCATCGCCTGAGTCGCTTCGTTGCCGCTGCGCCCTTGTGGGCACATATCATAGGCCGGCGTAAGGGAAAGCGCCCGGCCATCCCAAAAAACCGCGTGGTTGCGGGCATGGTCGTCGGTGTTGCCCACCAGGATATTAAAGACGAGTCGGGAGAACATCTCCTTGAGGGTGGCCTGGGCATCGGTAAACGTGTGCCGGACGATTTCAGCAAGATCCTCGTAGCTTGCATAGCGGGCCATCATTTCGTCCAAACCAAGAAGGGTGAGCGCCGAAAGCATCCCCCGGCGCTGCCAGCCGTCTTTGCTCCAGATACGATCAAACCGTTCAATCAGCAAGACATCCTTGCCCATAGACGAAGTCAATTTCACCTTGGCCACGTCGAGACCACAATGCTCCGCCAGGCGCATCGCCACAAACTCGGCCTTGACGACACTATAAAGATCGGTTGTTGATGAGAATTTGGCGATATATTTCTTGGTATGGTCTTCAATCAGCGCCTTGGGCCGTGCGCCGCCAATCGAGCTGCCGTGAAGAAGCGCTTCGTCAAGATCCGCACTGAGCGGGACGCCGTTTTCGACCTTCTCGGCGGAACGGAGCAATTCCTCCAGAGAGGAGCCGATCGGCGAGCGCGGCACATACTCTGTAGCTGAAAGCTGGAAATCCAGGGCCCCAATGCGATCCGAGCCGGATTCCAGCAGATAGGTCAATTCGTCAACTTCAGCCGGATCCGCGTTTCGCCCCTGACCGCCCAGGAGCCTGTTCAGCAGCACGCGCCTTCCCCAGGCATCCGGTGCACCGTCGCGAATGCAACCCGGGATGCTCAGGCCGCTCGGGAGAGGAAGAAGACCGGGTTTAAGCGGCAGCTCACCGTCATAGAGGGAAATCGCATTGTCTCGCTCCAGATAGCTTTTGCCGTAGTTGAAGACATACGTTTTCCCCTCGGCCGCCGTCAACTTGCCCGCGACAACCGGTTCGACCTGCCCGGGCAACCAGGTCCAGACAAAGGCCTGCTTATACCGCCTAGGCTTAGAACTCTTAGAACTCATCGTCTACTGTCTTTCTGGCGGGATGAATATGCTTCGGGAGCAAGGCGATCCGTTCTTCTGTTTGAGCGATCCGCCCACGAAGAGCATCACGATCCGCATCAAAAAGCTTGATTCCGACAAGCGTTGCGACTTCAAAAACCAACCCGATCGTGCAGGCCATATCTCCTTTTTCAATTCTTTGCAGAGTCGCCCTGGCGATGCCGGCCCGCTCCGCGAGTTCACTTTCCGACCAACGGCGGCGGTGCTTGCGGGCAAGTCGGATTTGCCTGCCGAGCAACTTCACGGCTTCCTGGGCGTATTTCGAATAAGGCCGTGCCTTGGTCATCGGATTCCTCGCAAAACAGTCGTTAAGCAGGGGTTGTGCTGCCGATACTATGGAAAGAAAAATGGACCATGTCAAGAAAAATGACTTTTATATAATACAAAATATGTCGATATGAATAACATATAAGTCAATTATGTGTCGTACCATAACGAGGCAGAGCTGTTTACCGCCGTAAAAAATGCAACGCGTGATGTTGGCAACAAATAGCTGTCTTGACATTGTCTGGCAAGCCGACTATTTTCAGACTATGACTATTCAACGATCAACAAGAACGGAGAAACTTGATCTTCGCCTCAGCAAGTCTGCTAAACAGACATTGCAGGCAGCAGCGGCGGCCGCTCAAAAATCCGTTAGCGAGTTCGTTCTTGAAACGGCACTCAGCGAAGCCGAAGAACGGTTGGCGGATCGGACAATTTTCACACTCGATGAAAAAGAATGGGATGACTTTATTGCCGCTCTCGATGCACCGCCGCAGCGCAAACCGCGCCTTGAACGACTGTTTCGTGAGCCATCCGTTTTTGACGTCAAGTCGTGAAAGACGCCCTGCGCATAGAAACATTACGGCGAACGCACGAGGTCGAGACCTTCGATTGCGGACAGCCTGCGCTCAATCGCTTTCTTGTCCGTCACGCACTGCAAGCCCAGCGAGTGAACTCATCCCGAACCTATGTGGGCTTGAGCGGTAAAACGGTTATCGGGTTTTATACGATCGTTGCGGGCGAAGTGCGGCACGCCGATGCGCCCGAGCGGGTCGCCAAGGGCATGCCCCGATATCCAATCCCTCTCCTTGTCCTGGCGCGGCTTGCCGTGCATAACCAATGGCAAGGGCGCGGCATTGGGGCGGGACTCCTTCTTGATGCTTTGGAACGAACCTTACAGGCTGCCGACATCGTCGGGGTACGCGCCCTTGCTGTTCATGCAAAAGACGACCCTGCAGCTTTTTTTTACCGTCATTTCGGGTTTATGCCCTCGCCGATGGACAAGAGACATCTTTTCCTGCTGATTAGAGATATTCGCGCCGCAGCGAAAAAGTAAAGCCAACCGGCCTTTACTGAAACACGCCTGCTAATATGAACGTTACGTTTGCCGAAATCGAGACATATGTTTAAACTAAGTTTAAACAGACAGCCAATCTATCGTCTAACCAGCGGGAGGAAAGAGTATGGCCGAGGCTATCTTGAACATCAAAAAATGGGGCAATAACCTTGGCGTGCGTTTGCCGGCGGCGGTTGCGCGAGCGGCAGGATTACATGTTGATCAGAGCGTGCAAATCACCGTTGAGGGTTCTGCCATCGTCATTCGTCCCGTGGACGAGGAAATGAACACGCTGGAGCAGCGTTTGGCGCGGTTTGACCCGGAAAAACACGGAGGCGAGGCGATGCAGAGCGAACGGCTCGGTGCCGAGAAATGGTAGCAGCGAATCCGTCAACTCGGCGTGCTCCATGGGTTCCGCAACGCCGGGACATCATTTGGATCGATTGCACTCCTCAGGCCGGCAGGGAAATGCGCGATATCCATCCGTTTCTGGTGCTTTCTCCACGCATTTTCAATGACAAAACATCCCTGGTCATCGGTCTGCCCATGACGACCGCGGCATATAATGCCGATAACCCCTTTGCCGTTACTGTCAGCCGAGTCGGCAGCAAAAATAAAGAGCAGAAGACCAGTTATGTGCTGTGCCACCAGCCAAAATCCTTTGACTGGCGAGTTCGCCAAGCTCAGCCCCACCCGCTCAAAAAACTTGCCAACATCCCTTTCGAAAAAGTATGCGAATGCTTGAACCAGATCATTCAATTGGCGTAGGTCGGTAAAATCCTCAGC
>CAYSSK010000063.1:0-3920 GCA_964433645.1 uncultured Desulfofustis sp. | reverse complement strand
GTACATAAAGGAGTGGGGTATGCGTAGAACCATTACAACGGCCGATGCCAGGAAGAATTTTGCAGATATTGTTAATACTGTTGCTTATGGCAAAGAACCTGTAGTTCTTACGAGAAGAGGGCAAGAAATTGCTGCCTTGGTTTCTATCGAAGAGCTTAAACTGCTTGAAAAAATCGAAGATCATATTGACATTGTAGATGCCCAAAAAGCTCTTGAAGAGCCTGGTGAAAATATTACCGCAAATGATTTTTGGGACAAATTGGGACTCTAGCAGATGGCATATAATGTAGCCTTCGACAACCTATCTTCCTAGGATTTCTGCCAGGGATAGGCTTTGCCGGGATGGGCAATTTCCTTGAAGGATACTGCGGCAAACACGCTAAAACAGTCAGACAGTAGTTAGTTGCCTTTTGAAGTTAAATCTCCTTCGATATACCGATGAATTATCCCAGAGATTAATGTCTGGTAAGGAACACCCATTTGCAGCGCTTTTTTTTGTATGCCTTTGTAATCATGGTCATAAAGACGAATGGTTACACGTTTATCTTTTTTAAAAGTACTTTCTGCAGCTGCTTTAATTGCCTCAATTTCTTTTTTAGAGGGCGTTGATAATTTGATTTCACCAGCTTCATAAGCGTCTAATATTTCTTGCTCTTCTTTGTCGTATTTCATGATTTTTCTTCCTTTTGTTGTAGGTAATCTTTTGTTGCTCTTCTGCTCGGAATTATGGTTTTAAGGAAGATGTAATGCTCTTCAACTACATGTGGGACTATATAAATATATTCGTCAATTATTACGAAATATAGTTTTTGCCCAGGATACTTGTTTTGATGTGGATGGTCTGAGGTTGCCCAAACATCGCCTTGACCCAAATGGAATATCACCTGTTCAAAAGAAATATTCCTATTCCCTTTTAACCATTCATTTTTCTCTGGGTTCCAGTCGTATTTCATATCTCTTATTGTACATTCAATGTGTGCACAAGTCAAGGTCGGTATTCTACTTTCAAGGCTCCTCGTCATTTCTTGTGGATTTGATATCATAGGATCAAGCCCACGCGAAGTAGCGCGGAGGAATCTATTCTACTGCGTCACAAACTTTCCGGTGAATTCCACATTCGCAAAAAAGCCGTTGACCTTCGGTCTTTATTTGGTACCATAAAAAGATCGGAGGTGATCACATGAATATGATGGACGACATTAAGCCTGTTACATATTTGAAATCTAAGGCCGCGGATCTTTTGAAACAAATAAACGAAACCCATCGTCCTGTAATAATCACACAGAACGGCGAACCCCGGGCAGTCCTTCAAGATCCCAAAAGCTATGAAGATATGCGGAATGCTATCGGTCTGCTAAAACTGATTTCGCATGGTGAGAATGATGTGCGAAATGGCCAAGTGAAAGCGCATGAGAAAGTTTTCAAAGATATTGAAGATTCATTGAAAGCAAAGCCGAGATGACCTTAGGTCATAAAGTTATGTGGGCTAATGTGGCAGAAAATGATTTAAAGAATATTATTGCGTACATTGCAGAAGATAGCCCGCAAAATGCTTTAAACATTTTAAACAAAATACGACAAAAAGCTTCCCACTTATATACCCTACCAGAAAGAGGCAGAATTGTTCCAGAGCTTCAAAGCCAGGGGATAGTCCACTATCGGGAATTAATCATTTCACCTTGGAGATTAATCTACCGAATCTATGAGCGAAAAGTATATGTATTAGCCGTTATCGATTCACGCCAGAATGTCGAAGATATCCTGCTAAAAAGATTTATTAATCAACCATAGAAACCCTATGACAGGTTTAAAAGGTGCTGAACTTTTCTATTCGGACACTGTGCTGCACCCTTCTATCCCCGCAACTCCTGTTCTATAGCATGCGCTTAAGGCCGAAGTGTTTTTCTATAGGGATAAAATCCTTGTCATTGTGAAGAAGGGGCATCTCATGTTCTAAAGCTACGGCAGCGATCATACAATCGACAGATTTCCTTATCGTGATACCTTCTCGGCGTAATGTCCGATACATTTCCGCTGCACGTACATAAGCGGAATAGGGCATGGGAAGAAAAATAAGGTTAGTGAATAAATTCTTGGTCTTCTTAAATTCTGAGTCGTTTCTTATTCCTTGAAGAACTTCAGTAAGGATAACACCACAAACGCACATGTCGGCCCTGTCATTGATGAGATTTTCCAAGGTTTTCGCATGGGGATTGAGATTGACTGAAAAAAAATCAATCCAGACAGTAGTATCAACTAAAACCATCATGAATTCCGACCAGTGCGCCATTCATCCAAGTCACCATTCCAGGTGACCTTTCCTTTAAGCTCAAGCAACTTGATTTGATTTTCATGCCTCAACAGTTCTCGTAACGCATGATCAATCAGGGCTTTTTGGGTCTTGATGCCAGTAGCCTTCAGACAGGCGCCGACCAATTTTTCGTCAAGGATGATATTTGTGCGTTTCAAGTTATTCCTCCGTGAGTATTGCCGCACACGATACACATTAGATAAATATTTATGTGTATAGTAAGATTTTTTGCCACGAAAATCAACGATTTTTTCGGTATCGACGAACAGTTCAGATGCGAAATCACCGTTCTCTTTTTTCGTGGGGTTACACTGTTGGTGAGCGTGGGGTCTTCCCGGGGTCAACGAACGAGATCGTTGCCGCGCAATACCTGGCGGACTGCTGCACCTCTTTATCCCCGAAACTTTTGTCTTGGATTTACCCTCTGCCAATTTGGTGATATTTTTCAGCTCTTGAAGGGGGTGGCACCTAGTGCTATAGTTGGCCAATGAAAAAGTTGATGACCCAAAAAAATGCAAAATGGGCGGCCAAACAAAATATTCCTCCCGGATCTTTGGAGGAGGCCTTGTCGGAGCTTATCGAAGGAAATTACGAGGTCTATCTTGGCGGTAACATTTACAAAAAGCGAATCAGGTTTGCAGGGCAGGGGAAGCGTGGAAGCGGGAGAATAGAGATACGATCATGAGAAAATCAATTTCCAGGTCAATAACGAGCACCGTCGCTAATCTGAACAGCCTGGGATTGGTAGACGATATTACCCTCAAAAATATCGAGAGCCTCTGTCTTCCAGAGATCAAGGATTATAGCCCTGAGCATATTGTAACGATCAGAAAAAAATTCAAACTGAGTCAAGCGGCGATGGCAAGTCTTTTCAATATCAGCACGTCAACCGTTCAAAAATGGGAACGAGGAAACAAGAAGCCAACAGGAGCGTCCAGGAAGCTTCTGGATATCATGGAAAGGAAAGGGATAAAGGCACTCGTGTGAAGAAGAAAAATACGGGAATACTATCCTTCAGGTGTGTTCCTTATTATCGAAACTATTTTCGTGACAACCATTCCTCTGGGGCCCCAGGCAAACCGGAAAATCGACGTTGTTGCGCACCTCTATCCCGTGCGCTCTGGATTGATCTTCTGAAGGCAGACGAGTTTCGGCGTTATACCCAACGACCGGAGTTATTGTGCGAGACAATCGCCGCGCACGGTCCGGCCACCTTTGTCGTTATTGATGAGATTCAGAAAGTACCAAGCCTGCTTGATGAGGTAGTTTGAAAACTGGTGCTTTCATGAACTGTGCGCGTACAATTCATATCGGGAATGTTTTGCCGATCTCAGCTATTGGCGATTGGCCGGTGGGACGGAAGTGGATTTCGTCATCAACGATATGGAACTTGCCATCGAGGCAAAAGGTGTCAGTAACGTGTCTTCGGCGCATTTAAAAGGGTTGAGAAGTCTGAGCAGGGAACACGACTATCTAAAAAGAAAGATACTTGTCTGCTGCGAGCCTGCGCCGAGAAACACCGAAGATAATATTGAGATCCTTCCGGCCAAACATTTCAGTGACCTCCTGTGGCAAGGCAAGATCTTCCAGTAGTTCCAAAAACCGACAA
>CAYSSK010000062.1:0-22221 GCA_964433645.1 uncultured Desulfofustis sp. | reverse complement strand
AATGCGATGCATATCACCGCCTCGGTCTTTATCAACGATGACGAGGCGGGACTGCATCACGACTATGAGCAATGGCTGGAAAAACTGGCACCCCACGAGCCGGTCAGTCAGTATCGCCATAACGGCTTTGAAGACAATGCCGATGCCCATCTGAAACGACAAATCATGGGCCGGGAGGTGGTGGTGGCGGTTACCGACGGCAAACTCGACTTCGGCACCTGGGAGCGGATTTTTTACGGTGAGTTCGACGGCAGAAGGCGAAAACGGGTGTTGGTGAAAATCATCGGTATGTGAGCCTGACAGTGGCCCGGAGTCGGTTGGTCCTCAACACGCGGCGGGGAATGCATCGGCTTGCCGGGGTCGCAGAAACGGCATGACCAGGGCGTCGCTTGCATGGGCCCTGACCGTTTTCTGATCGATAACCGCATGGCTGCCGTTTTTTCCCAATTCGAGCAACTCCCAACAATCAGGCGCATCGGCAATCGCCTCCATAAAACCGAGATGCTGGCTATGCCCCGCCTTATAGGATGAAACGTGTCCGAGCAAGGGACAGCCCAGCAGGGTCAGGTCCCCGACCAGATCGAGCACCTTGTGCCTGATGAACTCGTCCTGGTAGCGAAGACCGTCCTCGTTGAGTACCGAGGTCCGGTTCCAGTGGATGGCAATCACATTTTCCAAGGTTCCGCCAAGGGCGAGGCCATTGGCCCACAACTCCTCCACCTGCTCGACATAACCGAAGGTTCGCGCCCGGGCGATTTCCCGGCAAAACCGGTCCGGGTTGAAATCGATCGTATACGTTTGGGTTTTGATCAGCTTGTCATCAAAACTGATTTCGCCGGTCACCTTGAAACCATTGTACGGCATCACGCCAATGGTACTGCCGCGGTCGCTGTACGTGATCGGCCTGGTGATTCGCAAGATCTTGCGCAAGCCATCCTGTCTGATTTTTCCGGCACTCTTCAGGAGCCTGATAAACGGTTCCGCGCTCCCGTCCATGATCGGCACTTCGCTGGAGTCTATGTCGATATCGACATTGTCGATATCACCGCTGCGGAGCGCGGCGAGGAGGTGCTCGGTCGTGGCGACGACGACGCCGTTGTCACCGATGGTCGTCGCCAGGCGCGTATCAACCACCTTGTCCATATGCGCTTTGACGGAGATATTGTCGCCAAGGTCGGTCCTGAAGAAACGGATGCCGCTGTCGACCGGCGCCGGTTTTATCGTCAGGTTTGCGGTCCGGCCGGAATGCAACCCGATTCCGCAGCAGCTGATCGGCTGCTTGATGGTATGTTGATGAGGATCTAAAATATCGTACATGTCGCTCCGAATTATATGGTCGCGATGAGCGGGATGAGCGGGATGAGCTGTGCTGAAACGCTATTGCTCGAAATTTTCTGCAAAAAACAATCCATGCCAATCTTTTCTCGCCCGAAGTCGCAGGTAATCCATATAATATCAATAATTACGGATAGATATATATTTGTTGGCAAAATCGTTGAGACTGCAAAAAGTGTGTCGCAAAAAACACACAGGGTCCAATACCACACCATCAGCCCTGGTTTTTCTCCGGATTGCTCGTGATCATTTTTTCAGGCAACCCAAAACCAAGGCGTTGAGCTGGCGGTTTTCGGGTACTTCCAGGATAGGGACGAAAACGGGAAGCGCGATGCTCGGTAATAGTCGCATGAGTTTGGTCATGTCTTTTTCCGTGGTCAGAAACCCTTGAGCGCCGCTTGAAACCGCTTTTTCAGTAAGCCTGACAAGCTCTTGTTCGCTTATCCGGTGGTGATCGGTGAAACAGGTGAAGTCACTGATTTCGATATTCTCCGCAGCCAGCGTCGCGGCCAGTCGTTCCGGCCTGGCTATGGCGCAAAAACAAGAGAGCGGCCGGGGAATGTCGCTCGGATCGACGAGTGTCCTCCGCGGGCCAGCGGAACTCATCTCGTAGCGCACGAACTGGGCATAACGCCGGCAGAGGTGCAGAACCGGTTTCCCCCCGAATCGCGTCGTCAAAAGTTGAGCGCATGCGTCGGCACGCTGCTGGTTGTCCGGTGTAACCCCGGTAAGAACAAAGGCATCGCAGCGGCGCAGAGCCGCAATCGGCTCCCGCAGTTCACCGCCGGGAAACACCCTGCTGTTGCCGGCAAAGTGATCGGTATCGAAGAGAACCAGATCCAACGACCGCGCCACGGCAAGATGCTGAAAGCCGTCGTCGAGGATAAGCACGTTGCAGCCGTAGTCATCGATCGCCGCGCGGCAGGGAAGGTGCCGCTTTTTTCCGGTCATGACCACAACATCCTGAAGTCGGTCGGCTATCAGGTACGGTTCGTCACCGGCCTGCAGCGGGTCGGCAAGCAGGGAGACTCGATCGCCCACGACCTGGATCTCATTCTTGCTCCTCCCCTGATAACCGCGGCTGATGACAGCCGGGCGGTATCCCCGCGAGCGGAGCAGTTCGGCCAGATAGATCACCAGCGGCGTTTTTCCGGTTCCGCCCATGGTCAGATTGCCAACGGAAATGACAGGAACCTCGAAGTGATGAGTCGTGAGCAGACGACGGCGATAAAGTCCGGCCCGAACGGTCATGACCAGCGCATAGAGCGGGCTGAGCGGCCGGCCGAGAAAGTAGGGCGGCTCCGGTGGTTTTTTCTTCATTGGCGAAAATCGTTTGCTGAGATCTGCCGAAACGACGACGGTATCGGTCGGGCGGCCGCCTGAAAGGAGACAGGCCACGGACGACCTGCCTGCTTTTATACCGAATCAGCGCGTTTTTCAAGCCCGTAGCACTTGCGCTTTGAGCGATATTACACTAAGAAGCGTCTTTCCTTTTTGCAAATTCATCAGGAAAAGGCTACTATCAGCATCTGCTGGTTTCGGCCCTGACCATCCGAAGAAATGGCGCTTTCGGGGAAGGGGTGATCGATTGTCAACTCAAGTGTATGTGGAGGGATTCATGAGTGTCAAGATGAACAAGAAAATTGCTGCTGTCGCCGCTGGTTTCCTGATGACCGTCGCGCTGCCCGGTGCCGGTTTCACCGCCGATACCATCAAAATCGGCGTGGCCGGCCCGCATAGCGGCGACCTGGCGTCTTACGGGCTGCCGACCGTCAACGCCGCCAAAATCGTGGCCGACAAGATCAATGCCGACGGCGGCATCAACGGGAAAATGGTCGAGTTGTTGATCGAAGATACCGTCTGCAAGCCCGAAATTGCCACCAACACCGCCACGAAACTGGTATCCGACGGGGCCCAGATGATACTTGGCGGGATCTGCTCCGGCGCAACCAAGGCCGCCTTGCCGATCTATCTCGATGCCGGTCTGCTGGTCATGTCACCGTCGGCCACCAATCCGCCGTTGACCCAGAGTGGCGATTATCCCAATTTCTTCCGCACCATCGCCCCTGACGATGCCCAGGCTCAACTCGATGTCGACTTTGCCATCGAAGAAATGGGTTATACGAAAATCGCCGTTATCCACGACAAAGGCGACTACGGCAAAGGCTTCGCGGAATTTGCCAAACAATTCATCGAAGAGTCCGGCAAAGCCGACGTTGTCCTGTTCGAGGGGGTAACCCCGGGGCAGGTCGATTACTCGGCCGTCGTCCAGAAGGTCAAGCAATCCGGTGCCGAAACCGTCATTTTTGGCGGTTACCACCCGGAAGCCTCCAAAATCATCACGATGATGAAGAAGAAACGCCTCGACGCCACCTTTATTTCAGACGATGGCGTCAAAGACCAGACCTTCGTCAAAGTCGCTCAGGAGAATGCGGAAGGAGCATACGCCTCCGGCCCGAAAGACACCTCCAACAACCCGTTGGCCCAAAAGGCCGTCCAGGAACACAAGGACACCTTCGGTAGCGACCCCGGTGCCTTTTTCGAAAACGCCTATAGCGCCATCCTGGCCATGACCGCAGCAGCAGAAAGAGCCGGTTCGACCGATCTGGCCGCATTGAAGACGGCATTGCAGACGGAACCGGTGGAAACCCCGCTCGGCTCGATCAAGTTCGACGAGAACGGTGACGCCATCGGCGTCGGCTTCTCGGTCTATCAAGTACAAGACGGTCAGTGGGTCGAACTGCAGTAAGGTTTCTCCCCCGTGACATCCTGCCTGGGACTGGGCGCTGATATGGCTCGTCCCAGGTAATTTTTTTGCCGATTCATCTTCTATGGACTATTTCATCGAGCTTTTCTTCAGCGGTCTGTCCCGCGGTGCAATTTACGCGCTGATCGCGCTTGGCTATACCATGGTCTACGGCATCATCGGTCTGATCAATTTCGCCCATGGTGAAATTTACATGATCGGCGCCTTTACCTCGTTTATCGTCGCCACCATCCTTACCATTCTCGGTCTGCCGCTGTTGGCCATTATCGTGCTGACCGGAATAGCCGCCGTGGTCTGGTCGGCCTCGTACGGATATACCATTGAAAAAATCGCCTACAAACCGTTGCGGCATGCGCCGCGATTATCGGCGCTGATCAGTGCCATCGGCATGTCGATGTTTCTGCAGAACTATGTGTTGCTGGCGCAGACCTCGGATTTTCTGCCGTTTCCAACACTTATTCCCGATTTCGCCTTCATGGAGCCGATCGCCCACATCGTCGGCTCCACCGATCTGGTGATCCTGATTACGACCACCGTGTCGATGATTTGCCTGACGATACTCATCAAGTATACCCGGATCGGCAAAGCCATGCGCGCCACCGCCCAGGATCGCACCATGGCCATGCTGGTCGGCATCAATGTCAATCGCGTCATTTCCGCGACCTTTATCATCGGTTCATCGATGGCGGCGATCGGCGGCCTGCTGATCGCCTCTCATATCGGCCAGATCAATTTCTATATCGGCTTTCTCGCCGGTATCAAGGCGTTTACCGCCGCCGTGCTCGGCGGTATCGGTTCCATTCCCGGTGCGGTTCTCGGCTCTGTTGTGCTCGGTCTGACCGAAAGTTTTGCCACCGGGTATGTCTCCAGTGATTATGAAGATGTCTTTGCCTTTTCGTTGCTCGTTCTGATCCTGATCTTCAAACCGTCAGGACTGCTTGGCAAGGCTGACACGCAGAAGGTATGAAAGAGCCATGTTCACTTTTCAAGAACTGAAACGCTCCGCCCTGATCTCTCTGTGGTTCGTCTTTCTGACCTTTCCGATCATGGTCGTCAGGGTGGATTCCATCGAGAAGACCGTGCAGTGGCGGTGGATCAATATCGTCTATGTTCTCGTCGGCAGCTTCATCCTCTCACTGCTGTTTCGCTATTTCCTGCAACGAAAAGAGCAGGAGGGCGACGAAGACGAACAACAGACCGACAACTCCGGCCGATCCTTTATCCATCGACTGTTGATCGTCCCGAAGTATCGCAACTTGATCTACGGAACCCTGCTTGCCGTTGCCGTCGTCTTTCCCTTCCTGACCTCGAGCTATCAGGTCAACATCATGACCACCGCGCTGATGTATGTCGTGCTCGGCCTCGGGCTCAATATCGTGGTCGGTCTGGCCGGACTGCTCGATCTCGGTTATGTGGCCTTTTATGCAGTCGGTGCCTACACCTATGCCTTGTTGAACTACCATTTCGGCCTTGGTTTCTGGGCCGTACTGCCGATCGGCGGTCTGCTCGCCGCCCTATTCGGTATCCTGCTCGGTTTTCCGGTTCTCAGGCTGCGCGGCGATTACCTGGCCATTGTCACGCTCGGTTTTGGCGAGATCATCAGGCTGGTATTGGAAAACTGGGGCGATTTTTCCCAGGGTCCGTCCGGCATTTCCAATATTGCCCGGCCCGGTTTCTTCGGCATGGAGTTGTCGCTGGAAATGGCCATTGTCTACATCTATTACCTGATGGTCCTCTTTGTCATCGGCACCATTTTTCTCGTCAATCGGCTCCAGGATTCCCGTCTGGGGCGCGCCTGGATCGCCCTGCGGGAAGATGAGATCGCCTGCCAGGCCATGGGCATCGACAAGATCAAGACCAAACTGGCGGCCTTTTCGCTCGGCGCTCTGTGGGCCGGCATCATCGGCGTCGTGTTCGCGGCAAAAACAACGTTTATCAACCCGGCAAGCTTTACCTTCCTCGAATCGGCGATCATTCTCTCCATCGTCGTCCTCGGCGGGATGGGCTCTATCATCGGCGTCATCATCGGCGCCCTCGTTCTGATCCTGCTGCCCGAATATCTCCGGGCGCTTTCGGAATTTAGGATGCTGGCCTTCGGGGCCATCCTGGTCTGCATGATGGTCTTTCGTCCCCAGGGCATCATCGCCAGCATCAGACGCACCTATGCGTACAAACCCCGAAATCGCGACGAGGCTTGAAGACATGAGCCAGACCATTCTCGAGGTACACGAACTGACCATGGATTTCGGGGGAGTTCGCGCCCTGAACAATCTCGATCTCGACGTTCGACGCGGTGAGATCGCCGCGCTGATCGGTCCCAACGGAGCCGGCAAGACCACGTTCTTCAATTGTCTGACCGGGCTCTATCTGCCGACCAAAGGCGATATTTTTCTCTACCACCGTGACACCGGCAAAAAAATCAGCCTGAAAGGGTTAAAACCCAACAAGGTCACCGAACACGGCCTGGCCCGCACCTTTCAGAATATCCGCCTGTTTCCGATGATGACCGTGCTGGAAAATGTGATGATCGGTCGGCACTGCCGGACCAAGGCGTTTGTTATCGGCGCTTTTTTTCGCGGCCCGAGAACTCGCCGGGAAGAAGACGAAATTATCGAGATGAGTCACCGGATCCTTGAAAAAGTCGGCCTCAGCCGTTTTGAAAACGACTTCGCGATGAACCTGCCGTACGGCGCCCAGCGACGCCTGGAGATCGCGCGGGCGCTGGCTACCGAACCGGTGCTCCTGCTCCTCGACGAACCCGCAGCCGGCATGAACCCTTATGAAACCATTGAACTGGTCAACCTGATCCAGGAGATCGCCGCTGACGGACAGTCCATTCTGCTCATCGAACACGATATGAAACTGGTGATGAGCCTTTCCGATCGTATTTTCGTTATGGATTACGGAAAAAAAATCGCTCAGGGCGGTCCCGAGGAAATCCGCCGCAACCCGGCAGTCATCAAAGCCTATCTCGGTGAAGAAGTAGATGCTTAAACTTGAAAATGTCCAGTCCGGTTACGGCAATATCCTCGCCGTACGCGGAATCAGTCTCGAGATTCACGAAAGGGAGATCATCACCCTGATCGGCGCCAACGGGGCCGGCAAGAGCACCACCCTGATGACCATTTCCGGCATCGTGCGGTGCCGTGGTGGGAAAATCCGGCTCAACAACGAGGAGATTCAAGATCTCGACACCGATGCCATCGTCAAGCGCGGGGTTTGCCAGGTCCCCGAAGGGCGTCATATCTTTCCCCAGCTGACGGTTCGGGAAAATCTCGACATGGGGGCGTTTCTGCGCACGGACAAGAAGCGGATCAGGCAAGATCTCGATTATGTCTTTTCCCTCTTCCCGATCCTCGCCGAACGCCGGAACCAGGAAGGCGGCACGCTGAGCGGCGGAGAGCAGCAGATGCTGGCCATGTCCCGCGCCCTGATGGCCCGCCCGCAACTTCTGCTCCTCGATGAACCATCCATGGGACTGGCCCCGCTGATCATCAAACAGATTTTCGAAATCATCAAGAAGATCAACGAGGAAAACAACACCACCATTTTTCTGGTCGAGCAAAACGCCAACCAGGCGCTGCAGATCGCCGATCGCGGCTATGTCATCGAAAACGGTAAGATCTCGCTGACTGGGTCGGCCCAGAGCTTGTTGCAAAATACCGCCGTTCAGAAAGCCTATCTTGGTATCTGATCAGTATCACACCAAATTCCGTCATTTCGAGATAGCATGAGCTGATCGGCAACCGGGTCCTGACGGAACAAGAGCATCATGGACAACCTATGAAACAGATCAAAACAGGGGTAATCGGGGTCGGCTACCTCGGCCGGTTTCACGCCCAGAAATATGCGGCGTTGCCCGGGGTCGAACTCGTCGGCGTGGCCGATGTCGATGCCCGGCGGGCCGAAGAGGTGGCCGCCGAATGCGGGTGCCGCGCCGTTACCGATTACCGCGAACTCGTGGCCGATGTCGATGCCGTTTCCATCGTCGTACCGACCAGCCTGCATCACCCGGTTGCCAAGTACTGCATCGAGCATGGGATCGATCTGCTGCTGGAAAAGCCGATGACCGTGACCCTGGCCGAAGCAGACGAGTTGATCGAGCTGGCCGATCGAGCCGGCAGCGTTTTTCAGGTGGGTCATCTCGAGCGCTTCAACCCGGCGGTCATGGCCATCAAGCCGTTTCTGACCACACCGGTTTTCATCGAGAGCAACCGGATATCGACCTTTAAACAGCGGGGCGTCGATGTCGATGTCGTTCTCGATTTGATGATTCACGATATCGATATCATCCTGACCATCATCGATTCACCGCTCAAGACCATTCACACCGTCGGTGCCCCCGTCGTAACCGGTACCACCGATATCGCCAACGCCCGCCTCATCTTCGAGAACGGGGCGACGGCCAATATCACCGTATCCCGTATTTCGTTGACCACTATCAGAAAAATGCGGATCTTCCAGCCCGGCTCCTACATCAACGTCGATTTCGCCAACAAGAAAGTCATGACCATCAGGCTCGCCGAGGGGATCCTTGCCAGCGGCATGCCGAAGCATGACATCGAAGTCGAATCGTTTGCCGAACAGGATGCGTTATACAATGAAATCGAGCATTTCATCCACCATGTTCGCCAGCGGACGACACCGATCGTCAGCGGTACCGACGGCCGCAAAGCACTCGAGGTGGTTCTGCAGGTGATGGATCAGATCAAAGAGCACCAGAGCCTCGAATTGTTCAGCCGCATCAAGTCGTCCGCCGGGGCATGAACACCGAGATCATGATCGTGGCCGGCGAGGCCTCCGGCGATCTCCATGGCAGCCGGCTGATCACGGCGATGCGGTCCAGGTGTCCCGATCTTCGCGTGAGCGGGGTAGGCGGGGTGGAACTGGCGGCGGCGGGTGTCGAGATCCTCTTTCCTTCTGCAAAGATCGCCGTCGTCGGTTTTTTCGAAGTCATCTCCCATCTCGCCGACATAATCACGGCGCAGAAACTGCTGCGGCAGCGTTTGACAGAGCGGCGACCGCAGCTCCTCATCCTGATCGATTTTCCCGATTTCAATCTGCTGCTGGCCGGTCAAGCGAAAAAACTCGGTATTCCGATTTTCTACTACATCAGTCCCCAGGTCTGGGCCTGGCGTGCGGGCCGGGTCAAAACCATCGGCAGGCTGGCCGACCGCATCGGCGTCATTCTCCCTTTTGAAGAAGACTTCTATCGATCGCGCGGCGTCACCGCTCACTATGTCGGTCATCCGCTGCTCGATTCGGTTCGGGCCGAACTCTCACGCAATGCCTTCTGCAAGATGTTCGACATCGATGCATCGCGACGGCTGATCGGCATCCTGCCCGGAAGCCGCAGCAAAGAGATCAGACAATTGCTGCCGGTCTTCCTGGAAGCGGCGGCGGCCTATCAGCGACGGGTCGATACCCGTCCGGTGTTCCTGATTCCTCAGGCGTCAACCGTTACCGAAGGAGAATTGGCGGAAAACGGGGTCGATCGCTATCGCTCGCTGCTCGATATCCGGATTATCGCAAGCCGGCGCTACGACCTGATGGCCGCCTGCGATGCGGTTCTGGCCGCGTCGGGCACCGTGACGCTGGAGGTGCTGCTTCTCGACACACCGCTGGTGGTGGCGTATAAGTTGTCTCCCCGGACCTACCAACTGGGCAGACTGCTGGTAAAAGTCCCGTACTTCGCGCTGGTCAATCTGATCGCCGGTGAAGAAATCGTCCCGGAACTGCTCCAGGGCGAGGCCCGGGCCGATCGGATCAGTGAAGAGTTGTTCCAACTGGTTCATGATCCGCTGCGACGGGCCCGAATGAAACAAGACTTTACCCGGGTCAGGGCCCTGCTCGGCACTACCGGTGCATCCGACCGGGCCGCTGATCTTGCCGTCAGCCTGCTTGGTGCCCGCCCCACAGAAAGCGAGGTGGCGCCATGACCATCCCATCCGGCTCCGACCATGACCCCGACCATGATGAGCCGATCCCGATCGCCATTGACGGCACCCTGGATCTGCACCATTTCTCCCCGAAGGATTTCCCCGATCTGATTCCCGATTACCTGGAGCAGTGCCGGCTGCGCGGTATTTACGAAGTGCGCCTGATTCACGGCAAGGGCAAAGGCGTTCTGCGCCGCACCGTCCACCACCTGCTGCGCACCTTGCCGCAGGTCCGCTCCTTTGGTCTCGCCGACGAGACAGGCGGCAGCTGGGGGGCTACCCTGGTGCAGCTCGACGGATTCCCGGAAAACGAGCCGTGACCGAGAAGAGGGGAGTGCTCAGAGCGAACCGTCGATCTGGTCCGCCGGCAGCAGCTGCTTGACATCGAACAGGACGGCCCGCTCTTTGAGCCACCCCCTGATGACGTCGATCGGCATCTCACTGAACTCCCGGTGGGCGACGGCCAGAACAATGGCATCATAGCCGGCCTGCCGCGGGGTGGTAACAACCGTGACCCGGTACTCGGTTTCGGCCTCTCCGGCATCAACCCACGGATCGACCACCTCGATTGAGAGCCCATAATCTTTCAATTCAGCGATAATGTCGACAACCCTGGTGTTCCTCAAATCGGGGCAATTCTCCTTGAACGTCAGGCCCATCACCAGAACGCGTGCCGACGACATCTCGATACCGCGCTGGATCATCAGCTTGATCACCCGGTTGGCGACATATTTCCCCATGTCGTCGTTGAGCCTTCGGCCGGCCAGGATCATGGCCGGATGGTAACCGACCTGCTGCGCTTTATGGGTCAGGTAGTACGGATCGACCCCGATGCAGTGCCCGCCGACGAGGCCGGGGGAAAAGGGGAGAAAATTCCATTTGGTGCCGGCCGCCGCCAACACTTCCCTGGTGTTGATGCCGAGCCGATTGAAGATCATCGCCAGCTCGTTGATCAGCGCTATATTGACGTCCCGCTGGGTGTTCTCGATAACTTTGGCGGCCTCGGCCACCTTGATGGAACTGGCACGAAAGGTGCCGGCGCCGATAATTGATCGATAAAGTGCATCGACCTTGTCGGCAGCATCAGCGGTGGAGCCGGAGGTCACCTTGACGATGCTGCTGAGCCGGTGCCGATGGTCGCCGGGATTGATCCGTTCCGGGCTATAGCCGCAAAAGAAATCGGTGTTGAAAACCAGACCGGATAACCGCTCCAGGATCGGGACGCAGACCTCTTCGGTAGCACCGGGATAAACCGTGGATTCATAGATGACGATGTCGCCCGGCCGCAGATAGCGTCCGACGATCTCCGACGCCGAGATCAGCGGCTGCAGATTGGGGCGATTCGAATCATCGATCGGTGTCGGAACGGTAACGATATAGTAGTTGCACTCGGCAAGCTGATCGCTGTCAACGGTAAAACGCAGCTGCTGCGCTTCGGCAAGCTCCGCTGCCGTTACCTCCCGGGTAACATCGAAACCCGCCTGCAACTGCTCGATCCGCTGGAGCTTCAGGTCGAATCCGACGGTTTCGTACTGCTTACCGAACTCGACGGCAAGCGGCAAGCCGACATAGCCCAGGCCAAGCACGCCGATTGTTGGCGAATCTGTGGTATCCATGATGGTTTCCTGTGTTGTCTCATCGACGGAAAATGGCTGGCAACACTATAGCAGCACTGTTGAAAAATGAAAAAGAAATCGGCGTCTTCATGCTATTTTCCACGGCTTTCTCCGGGCCAGAGCAGGCTATGCAGCTGCAGTTGCAGGCGAACCGGAAGATGATCGCGCAGCAGCAACTCGGCACATTCGGTGGCCGAAAATCTCTGAACTACCGGAGAAAACAACACGGTGGCAGATTCGTGCAGGCGATAACGACCGATGCATTCCCGGGCCCAGCGGTAGTCAGCCACAGAGCTGAGAACAAACTTTATCTCATCTTTTCTGCCATTTCGCCGTCTTCGGGCGGAGAGCAGTTCGAGATTCGGCAGATGCAGAGCGTCGACCATCCCGCTGCCCGGACACTTGATGTCCATGATGATCCATACCGGGTCAGGTACGGCTGCCAGCGACAGGGAACCGTTGGTCTCCAGGAGCACCTGGAAGCCCCGGTCCGTCAAGGCCGCGCAGAGAGCCGCCGTTTCTTCCTGCAGAAGCGGTTCACCACCGGTGATTTCGACCAGCGGACATCGATACTCGCTCACGGCCGCGACGATATCGTCAATGCTTCGGCTGGTGCCAGCCTCTTCATAGGTGTACCGGGCGTCGCAATAACAGCAGCGCAGGTTGCAGCCACCAAGCCGGACAAAAACACAGGGAAAACCGGCCCAGCTCGATTCGCCCTGCAGCGAATAGAACAGCTCGGCAACCTCAAGCATGGGGGCCGGGGCCGTAATAGGTCAGGCCGGCATTATCGGTCTCGTAGACGGTGACCGCATGCAGTCCATAGCGTTCGTGGCTCAAAACGGGGTGCAGCTGCTCGAAGATAAAACGAGCGATGTTTTCGGACGAGGGATTGAGGGTGGAAAAGGCCTCAAGGTCGTTCAGGTTTTTGTGATCGAGGTGATCGACGACCCGGTTGACTTCTTTTTTGAGGACCTTGAAATCGATCCCCATACCGATCCGGTCGAGTTCTTCGGCCCTGACCGTTACCGTGACATGCCAGTTGTGACCGTGGGGGAATTCGCACTCACCGGGGTACTCACGGAGATGATGGCCGCTGGAAAAATGCGCCTTGATAAAAATATCGTACATATCGTTTCCTGTTTGTAGAAGATGTTGTAAGGTATCGGTCAGATATACTCCGCCGAGAGCTTACGGCAGACTTGGTTGCCGGCGATTCATGCCCGGTTACCCGCTACCATAATAACCAATGGTGCAACAGACAAGAACGGAAAGGATATGGCCGTCATCAAAGCCTTTAAAGGGGTCAGGTACGACACGGATAAGGCGGGTCGTCTCGAAGACCTGATCACCCCTCCTTACGATGTGATCGATGTCACCTTGAGCGGGACGTTTTCCGAGCGCACCCCGTACAACATGATCCATCTCGATCTGCCCGCATCTCCCGGCCTCCAGCCCTCGACGGATAGTGCCCGGCACCGGCGGGCGGCGGCTTTGCTTGAGCAGTGGCGCAGCCAAGGTATCCTGCTGCAGGATCAAGCAGCAGCACTCTATCCATACGACATCGAGTACACCACGGTCACCGGCGGAAGAAAAACGAGGAAGGGATTCGTCTGCCTCGTCAAACTGACCGATTTTTCTCACGGAATCGTCAAACCGCACGAGGAGACCTTCGCCACGGTCGTTGATGATCGACTGGCCTTGACGCGAGCCTGCCGGGCACAGTTCAGCCAGGTCTTCTCGGTCTTTTCCGATCCGTCACTCCACGTGCTCGAGCTGCTCGACCGTCATCGCGGTCAGCCGCTGTACCGCGTTGTCGACAACGACGGCAACATCCATCAATTATGGCGAATGTTCGACCGACAAACCATTGATTCCATCGAGCAGCTTCTTGCCGACCGGGTAGTATATATCGCCGACGGGCATCATCGCTACGTGACGGCGCTCAGCTATAGCAAGGAAGCCGCTTCGCCGGACGGTCCGGAGCAGTATATCATGATGTACCTCAGCCCGATCGAGGACGACGGGTTGACCATTTTGCCGACCCATCGTCTGATCCGCTATCCCGGATCGTTGACGCTCAACGGTTTTCTGGAGAAAATCAGTACCATGTTTTATCTCGAGGAGGTGCGCGGCGCCAGTCGGGAGGCGCTGCTGCAGGACCTGCTCAGCCGGATGGAAGAGATGCGGGGTGATAAAAAGAAAGACGAGACCGGTGTTTTCGGCTGCTATCTCGCCGCGGATGATCGGGGCTTCGTGCTGCACACCAACGATCTTGCGCGGCAGCGTCTGACGGCCCGACCACCCTCTCTTCGTCAGCTTGACGCGGTTATGCTCAACGACCTGATCATCGAGCAAGCGCTCGGCCTGGATCAGCATCAGTGCGAACAGCAGGGTCTGATAACGTATCACAGCGACCTGGCGCAAGCCCTGGACACCAGCGTCAAGCTGAGTGCCTTCCAGGAGCCGGGCGTGCCGCTTCTTTTTCTGGTCAACGCGACGACCATTGAACAGGTCAAATCCGTTTCCGATGCGGGTCTGTTCATGCCCCACAAGTCAACGTATTTTTACCCGAAAATCGTGACCGGTCTGGTCATGAACGTTTTTCCGGAAGACGATGCAAGCCAACGGCCGCCCGCTGCCTGATCAACAGGGGGCGGCCGGCTTCCCGACCCGTGAAGACACCCTGTTTGACGGCTCGCTGGTCTGTCGGCAACATCGCCGGGGATACCGTTTTTCCATCGACGCGGTGCTGCTCGGCCACTTCCCGGCGGTTCGCACCGGCGAGGCCGTCCTGGATTTAGGCACCGGTTGCGGTATTGTCGGCCTGATCCTGCTGTTTCGCCACGGTTACCGAAACATCTCGGTAACCGGCATCGAACGGCAAATGGAATTGCTCGAACTCGCCGGCCAAAACTGCATCGACAACGGTTTCCAGGACAGGTTTCGACTCATCCACGGCCGGGTGGAAGTCGTTGATCGATTCCTGGCCGCGGAATCGTTCTCGCTGGTGGTCGCCAATCCACCATTTTATCGACCCGGCTCGGGCCGCCTCTGTGAAGCCGGGCAGGCGACGACAGCCAGACATCAGAGTGGGGCCGGTCTGCAGGGGTTTGTCGACGCCGCTGCCTATTGTCTGAAAAATCGCGGCCGTGCCGCTTTTATCTATCCGGCTCAGCAGGCCGTTGAATTGATCGCAGCGTTGAGTCGGCGGCGCCTTGAACCAAAACGGCTGCAATTCATCTACTCGTATCCCGAGGCGAAAACGACGGCCACGCTCGTTTTGGTCGAAAGTGTTAAAAACGGGGGCGTTGGAGCACATATCCTGCCGCCCTGCTATATTTACCGCACCCGCAACGGGGCCTATTCCGCGGATGTGCAGGCCATGTACCAGCCTTAATGAATTCTGCCGCTCACGGCAGGAATGCAACGAGATGGTTGACTCGTCATGTTAGCAAATATCCGCAGTGCCGCGCTTTTGGGTGTTGATGCGGTACCGGTGCTGGTCGAGGTCGATATCGCCAACGGCCTGCCGGCTTTTACCACCGTCGGTCTGCCGGACGGATCGGTGCGCGAGAGCAAGGATCGAGTCAAATCGGCGATCAAAAACACCGGATACCCGTTTCCCGGCCGGAAAATCACCATCAATCTGGCCCCGGCTGATTTAAAAAAAGAGGGAACCGGCTTCGATCTCCCCATCGCCCTTGGTCTGCTCACCGCCGCAGAGCTGATTCCACGGGCAGCGACGCAGTCTTTGTGGGCGGTCGGGGAGCTTTCGCTGGACGGTTCGCTGCGCAGCGTCCCGGGCATCCTGTCGATTGCCGCGGCGGCGGCAACACACGGCTGCCATCGGCTGGTCGTTCCGTACGATAACGGGTGGGAAGCGGCAGTCGCCGGCGACATTGAAGTGATCGGCATCCAGTCGCTCTGCGAAATCGTCGAAATTCTCAACGGTCTTCGTGAAGCCGCCCCGATCCAGGCAGCACCCGCAACCGCCGCAACCACCGACTATCCCGTTGATTTTGCCGATATCAAAGGCCAGGAGCATGCCAAACGGGCCCTGGAGGTTGCGGTAAGCGGCATGCACAACCTGCTGATGCACGGCCCACCCGGCTCGGGCAAGACCATGCTGGCCCGGGCCCTGCCGTCGATCATGGGCGAGTGGAGTTTTGCCGAACGGCTGGAGACCACGAAAATATACAGTATCAGCGGACTCGGCAGCGGCTTCGGATTGATCGAACAGCGGCCGTTCCGGGCCCCGCATCACACCATTTCCGATGCCGGTTTGATCGGCGGGGGTGCTGCGCCCCGTCCCGGCGAGGTGTCACTGGCCCATAACGGCGTGTTGTTTCTCGACGAGCTTCCTGAATTCCGCCGACATGTATTGGAAGTGCTCCGTCAGCCGCTCGAAGACGGCTCGGTGACCATCTCCCGGGCCCAGACCAGTCTGAGTTTTCCGTCGCATTTTATGCTCGTTGCCGCGATGAACCCGTGTCCCTGCGGTTTTCTCGGCGACGCCAGAAACGAATGCCGCTGTACCGAGCAGCAGATTCAGCGATATCGAGACCGGATCTCCGGGCCGTTGCTGGACCGGATAGACATTCGTCTGGAAGTTGCCGCTCTTGAATTTTCCCACCTGCAGGAAAACGGCAGTCACGAGGATTCGGCAACGATCCGGCGGCGGGTCAACCGGGCACTCGACATTCAGCAACAGCGTTTTGCCGGCAGCACGATCCTCAGAAACGGCCAGATGGGCAACAGGGAGATTACCCGCTATTGCGTCATCGACGAACATTCACAAAAACTGCTCGACACGAGCATGAACAAGCTGGGCCTGTCGGCTCGGGCCTATCACCGGATCCTGAAAATCGCCAGAACCATTGCTGACATGGAAGCATGTCCGAACATCCTGTTGTCCCATCTTGCCGAGGCCATCGGGTATCGGCGGGCGGGTAGCTTCTACTGAACCGTCGGGCTGCTTTTTCCGGCCGTCAAAAGGAACCACCGATGCGTCAATTGATATTCGTCGTCCCGCTGTTTTTGCTCCTGCTCTTCCTTGTCTCTTTGTTTCCCCCGGATTTCTCCAAGAGAATCGATCCTGCCCGGTTCCTCGATCCGGATGCATTGCTGTTGATCAACCAGAAACACCTCGCCCGGCGTCTCGACGACTTTGCCGCCACCCGGCTCGGCTCGGTGCTGCGCAGCATCGACACGGCAGCCATCGCCGAAGGCTTGGAGGTACCTGCTTTCCGGATCTCGCAGATCGATGACGGCAAAAAGGCGCTTGCCCGTGCTGTCGACGACCCGGTCGTCAGATCGGTTCTCGGTCGGGATATGTCGGTGGCCCTGTTGCCGTTCGATTATAATGTTGCAACGCCGCTGCCTGAACAGATCCTCGCCAATCTTTTGCTTATCTGCCGCCCGAAGCAGGTGGCTCATGTGCAGGAGGTGCTCGAAAGATTCACCGGCGAGACGGTCACGGAAGAATCGCTCTATGGAGCCTATACTATCAAACGCTATCTCACTGACGGCGGCACAAATTTCGCGACGGCTCAAGTCGATCGTGCAGTTCTCGTCACAACCAATGAGCGCTTATTGCGCAGGTGTCTCGACAACTATGATCGCCGGACGGACACGCTGGCAGCGGACTCCGTCTATCAAGCCACGGAAAAACTGTTTTCCGGCGCCGTCTTCTATGGCTATCTCAACGTGATCGGGTTTACGGATCTGTTATCCGGGGTAATGGCCGGAACCGCCGACCAGAAAACACCACAATCTCCCTCCGAATCCGGAGCAGGGCCCCGCTCTCTCTATCGAAACGGCTTTTTCGGCGGCTGGCTCAAAAACGGAACGGTATCGCATAGAGCGGTCCTGACCTTTGATCCGGCGTGCATTCCGCCGGAACTGTCGCCGCTGTTTTCCGCGCCACCGGAGCTGACCCGGTCTGCGGATCACCTGGCGGCGGACACCCTGTGGTATTATTGGACCAATTCCTACGCTCCCGATGCTCTGTTAGAGCTGATTCGGAGACAGCAGCACGAAGCCGCCTCACCGATCAGGGAGCTGTTAAGCGAACTCGAAGTTTCGACCGGAACCAGTGCGGAACGAATCGTCGAACTCTTTGATAACGATCTGATCCTTGCCCTGAAAAAAGGACCGAAAGACGATCTGCTGCCGATCCCGCTGGTTATGATCGCCATCAAGAGCAAGGATACGGCCTCCGTTAAAGAGTTGGTGGAACGGGTCATCAGGCATTACAATCTACCCGTCCGGAGGAAAACTCTGGGCGACCACACCGTCTCCAGTTGGGGCGAAGTTGCGCCGATCGGCTCGTTTGAACCGAGCATCGCCACCGCTGACGATTATCTGCTCATCGCCAATAATGTCGACCAGATCAAAGAATTCATCGACCCTTCCGAGGGAAGCGAGCGCCTCTCGGAAAGTGCGTTGTTCAATGTAGTCAACAATGGGTTTTTATATACAAACAACTCTCTGGTTTTCCTCAACATGTCGGAGATCAGCGGGCAACTCAAGGAACTCGTCAGCTGGGGCGGCCTGGTACTGGCCATCAAGGACCGAACCATCGCCGTCAAATCGAAGATCATTATCGACCAGCTCATCAATCCGCTGCTTGACGGATTGGCGATGTACAGTATTATCGGCACCAGAAAATATCTGCGAGGTGAGCAGGTGATCATGGAAGCAACGGCGGTAATCGACGATGGAAAATGATTCGATGGAAAAACTGGTCGAGCAGATAGAGAGCCTCGTCACCTTCAAAGATCAGACCGAAGTCGGCGATCTGGCGCTGATCATTGTACATGACCCGCAGTTGCTGATGTACGCGCAGGTAGCGTCGATCGAGCGTGATCGATCCAAACGGGATGAATGGTGGCATGTCGGCCTGACGTTTCTCACCGTGCCGCCGCAAAAGACCATGTGGACGCTGCGGACCGAACAGATGACCGGCCGGGAAATCTTCACGATGGGCGGTGAAAAGCGATTTTTCAAGGCAGTCGATCTGCATGACGATAATCATCATCAACCGGATCAGGGGAAAAAAACCTCCGCTGCCACCCCGGAATTGAAACGAGTAAAATGAAGCCCCCCGGTCTCTGTCCGTTTTCATCTGCTGCGCCGTCACCGCCGCTCACCATTGCCGCCACTCCGACACCGATAAACGGCCTGCCGGGCAACGGCGAAAGGGAGTAACCAGGATGCCCGGACACTGGTCGGAACTGGATCTTATCAAGCGCTTCGCCGGGTCATGCCGGATCGACAAAGAACAGCTGATCAAAGGAATCGGCGACGATTGTGCGGTTATCCAACCCGATGGCGCCGAGGCGTGGGTACTGACTACCGACATGCTGGTCGACACGGTGCACTTCGACACCAGTTGGCATCCCGCCTTCCAACTCGGCCGGAAATGTTTGGCTGTCAATCTGAGCGACATTGCGGCAATGGGGGCCACGCCGCACTCTGTGCTGCTGTCCGCGGCTCTTCCCGCTACCATTGAGCCGGCCTGGCTGGAGCAATGGATGCAGGGGCTGTCCTCAATGATCAATGAATTCGATTGCGCCTTGATCGGCGGGGACACGGTCCGCGGTGAACAATTGACCATCTCGATCACCGCACTCGGCACGATAGCCAGAGACCGGGTGGTGCTGCGCAGTACCGCCGGTCCGGGTGAGAGCATCTTTGTCAGCGGTTACCTGGGATCTGCTGCCGCGGGATTGCTGCTCTGCCGGGATAAGACCATATTGCCGGCCGTCGACGAGAGGACGGCCGCACCGTTTATCGAGCGGCATCTCGATCCATCGCCCGATGTTTTCTGCGGTTCGCTGCTTGCCCGCAGCGGACTGGTGACGGCAATGCAGGATCTTTCCGACGGCCTGGCCACCGATCTGGCCCATATTGCCGAACAGAGCGGCCTGGCGGCGATCGTAGAGGCCGAACGGTTACCGGGCCACCCGGAGTTGGGAAAGGTCTGCCGCTTGATCGGGCACGACCAGATCGACCTTCAGGTGTCGGGCGGAGATGACTACCATCTCGTTTTTACCGTGAAAAAGGGGGCCGAGCGGGAACTGCTCGATTTTATGGACCGTCATGGTGGTCCGCCCGTCTACAAAATCGGCCGAACGGAGTCGGGCTCGGGAGTTCGCCTGCTGCACGACGAAAAATCAACCGATATCGCCTACCGCGGTTATCAACACCAGAGCACCCGGTAGCACGGCAGCAGACAATCAATCGACGGCAAAGTGCAGAGAAATATCGAGCCGGTGGGGCGTAAAGCGGCGATAGCTCACCCTGGCCAGGTCGAGCATTTTCTTGGCCGCCTTGACCTGGTCTGTTTCGTGATATTTATCGGACAGGTAGATGATTTCGACGATTCCCGACTGAATAATCACTTTGGTGCATTCGTTGCAGGGGAAGAGGCCGACGTAAATCCGGCAGCCGGATAGATCGGTGGAAATCGCGTTCAATACGGCGTTGAGTTCGGCATGACAGACATAGGGATATTTGGTGGCAAGAAACGCCCCCTGTCGATTCCACGGCAGTTCATCGTCTGAGCAACCGATCGGAAAACCGTTATAGCCGACACCGACAATCTTGTTCTGGTGACTGGCGATACAGGCACCGACCTGGGTGTTCGGATCTTTGCTCCGTTCGGCGGAGAGCAGGGCGACCGCCATGAAATATTCATCCCAGGACAGGTAGTCCTGGCGCTTTTTGCTATCATCCATTTCAGCTTATGCTCTGCCCCTCCTGCTTGAACCGCCTGCGCCGTTGTCGCCAGGTGTTGGTACCGATGACACCGTCGACGAATTGTTTGATGGCGGAAAAATAAAGACTGCCGGCAACGGCCATCAGAGAATTGTGATCGGCCCCCGGAACCACCTGGAACTGTTTGTTGCGCGCACCGCTTTCCGCTTGCAGCACCTCCGCTTCGGCCAGAGGGATAATCTGATCACGGGCGCCGTGGAGGATCAGGGTCGGGGTCTCGATAGCGGCGATTTTGGCGCGGTTGTTGAAGCATTCGCCTTCTGAAATACCGAGTTCTCGGCACGGGCAGCCGAGCGACTCGAGAAGAGGGAGGGCATCGGCAAAGCCGCTTTCAACGATCAGCGCGGTGATTTCGGTCGGACGTCGAAAGGCCACATCAATGGCGCTGACCGAACCGAGCGAGCGTCCCATAGCCAGCAGCGGACCGGTAAAGGAGTGGGCGGCGCACCACTGTTGGACGCTGTCGAAGACGGCGGAGCTGTCCTGGAGCATCGTGCCGGCGCTCGGTTCTCCCGAACTCCAGCCATAACCGCGATATGAAGCGATCACGATATTGAGGCCGACACCGGTGAACAGGGCGCCGATGCTGTCGTAATCGCCAACGGTTTCGCCATTGCCGTGAAAGAAGATGACCATCGGCGCATCGTTGTCGCTGACGTGGCACCGGCAGCCGAGCAGGGCTCGACCGTCAGCCGTCGGCACATCGAGATCGACACCACCGGGCGGCGGTTCGCCGCGCGGCTCCCGCCGAGGAAAAAACAACGCCGCGCTGACCCGCGGATGATCAAGCCGGGTGGTCATCTGGTTAAGATCTGTCATAATCGAAGAGCGGAGTGAAGGATTGGTTGGCAAGGGGCGCCGTCCGGGGTGAAGCGGCCGGGAGAGTCTTCCGGCCGGGAGAGCCTTGTGTTATCATGATGGGGTGAGTGAGGGGATTCGAACCCCCGACCTTCTGGGCCACAACCAGATACTCTAACCGTCTGAGCTACACTCACCACAAGGACGAAACCGCTAGGAACGCACGATATACCCGCAACGGACGTATTTTTCAAGGTGAAAATCAGAGCTCCTTTTTGCAAAACATACAGATGTGAGCTTGGGTCTTGATAATTTCCATGCAGTAGGGGCACTCTTTTTTATAATTATTGTGTAGCAATTGTCTGATCGCAAGATTGCAGTCGGACTCTAATGAAGTATCGCGAAAGCGATGGTTGCGAATCGGATCGATACAACTCAGATCGTTGAGGTCGACGAGCAGGGAAACGGCTCGCCTGCGACTGCTCAGAGCCGCCGCTTCATCGACGATCAAGGCCAGGACAGGAGCGAGATTGCTCTGCTCGACACAGGTATCGAGGGCGGCCACGGCCTGTTTTTCCTTTTGATAACGATCATCCTGCGCTTCAACCACGGCCAGATCGATGATGCTTCCCTTGAACGCATCGTTGGTCCCGACCATCATCACATTCTCCTCGGCGCTCCCCGGCAGTTGCATATAGCGATACGATGAATTGTGTCCGTATTGCTCGGCGATCTGTTTCCAGCCGTTGATGAACAACGGGCACTCATCGTTGAGACAGATATAGAGAACGTCCGATCCCCAGCCAAGCCCGTCACCGATATGGAAGGGCGGGGCTTCGCAACAACTGAGTTCGTTTCGGCAATGGGGGCAGGTGGGGATATTTTCAAAATAACGACGATAATCCTTGATCATGGGACTCCTTGCTGCTGCAGGTTAATAGTTCTGTACCCCTTTATGACGGGCAGTCACAACAAAAAATGA
>CAYSSK010000061.1:0-22503 GCA_964433645.1 uncultured Desulfofustis sp. | reverse complement strand
GCTGTCCCTTTTTTTTCCTTTTTTTTGCCCCATCCGCTGAAATTGCTGCTATAATCTTCTGACAATAATTGGTGATGTGCTGTGGTGGCGGACCTTAGCCCTGAACCGATTTTGATCTTGGGGGAAGACAATGAATCGTTTTGACGGCGGCGTGTTCCTGGAAAACATCGAGTGGTTCGACGAGACCGGCCAGGAACTGGTGCATCGACTTCCCGAACACGGCTCGGGCGAGATCAAGTGGGGCGCGCAGCTGACCGTGCGCGAGAGCCAGGCGGGAGTGCTGTTCTACCAGGGCAAGGCGCGCGACGCGTTCGGTCCGGGCCGGTTTACGCTGAAGACCGCCAACCTGCCGATCATCACCAAGATCCTGTCCATCCCCTGGCGCGGCGACAGTCCGCTCCGCGCCGAGGTGTACATGGTCAACCTCAAGTATTTCACCAACCTGAAATGGGGGACCACCAACCCGGTCGCTTTTCGCGACAGCGAAATGGGGCTCATCCGGCTGCGGGCCCACGGCATCTTCAATATCCAGGTGGTCCAGCCGATCCTCTTTATCAACTCCCTGGTCGGCACCATGGGCCGGATCGGTACCGAGGAGATCGCCGCCTACCTCAAACGGGTGATCGTCTCCCGCTTCAACGACTATCTCGGCGAGAACCTCGACACCATTTTGAACCTGCCGGGCCAGTTCGACGAACTCTCCGTCGAGTTGCAGAAGAAACTGACCCTTGATTTCGCCCATTTCGGCCTGCGCCTCAGTCACCTTTACATCACTTCGATCACGCCGCCGGAAGAGGTGCAGAAAGCCATCGACGACCAGTCGCGGATGAGCGTGATCAAGGATATGGAGAAATTCGTCAAGCTCAAGGCGGCCATGGCCATGGAAAAAGCGGCCGAAAACCAGGGCGAGGCAGGCGCCGGGATGGGTCTGGGCATCGGCATGATGATGCCGGCCATGTTTTCCGCGGCGTCCGCCGGCAGGGCCGCCGGCGGTGGAGGCGGTTGGGGCGGAACAGGCGGAACAGGCGGAACAGGCGGTGGCGGCGGCGGGGTCGGCGGCGGTGGAACGAGCGGCCGCGTCGAGACGACGACCTGTCCGGACTGTCAGAACACCATTCCCGCCGATGCCCGTTTCTGCCCGCTGTGCGGTCACCAGGTGCTCGTTCTCAGCCAGTGCGGCACCTGCGGCAAGAACCTGTCGCCCAACGCCAAGTTCTGTTCCCGCTGCGGTACCGCCACCGAGCAGAGCCCGTCCGAGGTGATCTGCCGGGAATGCGGTACGGAGAACCTTCCGGGGGCGACCTTTTGCAACCAGTGCGGCCAGCGCCTCGGCTAGCTTATGGAGCTGCGAATCAGGCACGGCTGTCCGTCCTGCGGCGCCCCGGTGGAGATGGAAGAGGCCGATCGATTGACCGACTGTGCCTTTTGCGACGTGCAGAACTACCTGGTCGACAACGGTCTGCAACGCTATGCGCTGCCGAGCAAGGACACCCCTCGGCGGGCCGACCACGGCGTCCTGTTTTTTCCCTATCTTCGCTTCAAGGGCAATATCTTCAGCTGCCAGGGACTGCAGATCAGCCATAAAGTGCTCGATACCACCTATCGCGGGTTGAGCGCGCCGCTGCTGCCGCCCTCGCTCGGTGTCCGGCCCCAGGCGATGAAGGTGCAGATGGCCGATGCCTCTCTCGGCGGCCGTTATTTGCGAAGAAAGCAGACGGCGGTGGCCATTTTGCAGCGGGCCGCCCAGACGGTCAAGCCGAGCGGCATGGTCGAAGAAGGACCGCTCTATCACCGCTCCTTCATCGGTGAGACGGTGAGCTGCATTTACCTGCCGCTCGTGGTCGATGACGGCATCGTCTATGACGGGGTTCTTGACCGGCAGCTCGGCCCGGCCGAGCAGTGGATGATCGACTCCTCGATTTCGGTGCCGTTCCAGACGCAGTGGCAGCCGTCGTTTCTGGCGACGATCTGTCCGCAATGCGGCGCCACGATGCGCGGCGAGCGGGACAGCCTGGTGCTGCATTGTTACAATTGCCAGACCTGCTGGTCGGAAAAAAGGCGAAAATTCGTGCCGGTGCCGTACCGGGTGGTGCCGGGCACGGCGACCAACCTCGTTTATCTGCCGTTCTGGCGGATCGGGGTCGACAGCCGGGGCATCGAGATGCGGACCATGGCCGATCTGCTGACAGTGACCAATCAGCCGGTGGTGGTCAACAGCTCCCATCGGCAGCGTGAGCTGGAGTTCTGGGTCCCGGCGGTGAAGCTGCGGCCGACGGCCTTTCTCAAGCTCGCTCGGAGCGCGACCCTGTCGCAACTCAAGTTCCCCGAGGGCGACCGCAAACTGGCTCGGCCGCTCCATCCGGTCACGTTGCCCCTGAAGGAGGCGACCCAGGCCTTGAAAAGCCTGGTCGCCGAAATGACGGTGCGCAAGAAAGAGGTCCTGCCGCAGCTGCCGCAGCTCACGCTTGGTGTGCGGCAGACGTCGCTGGTCTTCCTCCCCTTCGAGGATACCGGCCACGACCTGGTGCAGATCCACGCGTCACTGGCCGTCGCCGCTTCCATCGTTCGTTTCGGCCGGAAACTCTAATCGGCCTTCTCCTCGCCCATGTCTTTTATCGATCACCAGACTCCGATGCGGGCTGCGTTGGACGAGGCCCGCCGCGCTCTTGCGGCCGGCGAGTTTCCGGTGGGCTGCGTGGTCGCAACGGGGCAGGGGCGGATCCTTGCCCGCGGGGCGCGGAAAAACAGCAAGGGCGGCGCTGAGATCGACCATGCCGAGGTCGTGGCCGTCCGCTCGCTTATGGCGGACCCGGGCGGCTGCCCGGATCCGGCGGAACTGGTCGTCTATGCGACGATGGAACCCTGCCTGATGTGTTTTGCCACCTTGATTGTCAACGGTTTGAGAACCATAGTCTATGCCTACGAAGATGTGATGGGCGGCGGCACATCCGTCAATCTGCACGGCTTGCCGCCGTTCTATGCGGCGATGGACGTCAGGGTTGTCGGCGGTGTCTGCCGCGCCGAGAGTCTGGCGCTGTTTCAGCGTTTTTTTAGCGAAGACCCGCACGGCTATTGGCGGGATTCACAACTGGCACGCTACACGCTGGCCCAACGGATATGAGCCTTGATCCCCGCACCGTTTCCTTTACCGCCGGTGAGCGAAACGTCTTTCTCCACATCCTGACCGCCTGCAACCTGTCCTGCCGCCACTGCTACATCAATCCGGCCCAGCACGGCACCACGATGCTCAGCCGCGAGCGGCTGGCCGCCTGGATCCGGCTCTTTGCCGACCGGCGGCGCACGACCAATATCATCTTTCTCGGCGGCGAGCCGACGATGCACCCGGATCTGCCCTATGGCATCGAGATCGCCCGCGCCTGCGGCTACACGACCACGGTGGATACGAACGGCTATCTGTTTCACGATTTTCTCGAGCGCGTCGATCCGGATCACCTCGATTATCTCAGTTTCAGCCTCGACGGGCCGGACCCGGCGGTCAACGACCCGATCCGGGGGGAGGGGGTGTTTGATGTCTGCACGGCCAACCTGCGCCGGGCCGTTGCCCGCGGCTTCAACACCAGCCTGATCTATACGGTGAGCAGCAGCAATATCGGCCACCTGGAGCCAATGGTGCCGCTGCTGGTAGAGTTGGGCGTCAAACGCTTTTTTATCCAGGTGATCGGCTTGCGCGGCAAGTCGGCGGTGGTCGGCCCTACCGCCGAGCAGCAGCTGCAGGTGGCCCCCGAGCAGTGGCTGGCCGTGGTCCCGGCCGTGGCCCGGCAGGCGGCCGCGGCCGGGATCGACGTGGTTTACCCGAAGGTTTATCTGGAGCAGGGCGAGGTCTTCGCCTGCGCCGGCCGGGTGGCCGAGAATTTTTTCGTCTTTCCCAACGGCCGGGTCTATCAATGCCCGTTGTGCGAGGATCACCCGCTTCATTCCTACGAAATCAGGGACGACGAGCTGGTCGGGACCGGCGGGGTCAACGAGGAGCGGTTGTTCACCCTGGACATCCCGGAAGGCTGCGTGATGAACAAATTGCTGCAGCCCGACACCATCGCCTACGATAGCGCCGGCCGGCCGTTGCACCGGATCTCCTGCTGCCTGCTGAAACAGCGAATCAGCGGCGCCCAGAGTGTCGTGTGTGACTTGCGTCAACCTACGACACCAAATGGGTGATAGAAACCAATGACGATACCATCAGCCTGAGATTCGCAGGCCCACGTCTCGTTTTGCCATTGCTCGCAAAGGCAGTGGTACCAATGGATTGCGCCGATCCGTAAACTTGTTGCCCGCAAACTCAAGTCACATCGGCGCCGTACTTTGCCATTCTCTCGCCGGAAGAATAATAATGTTCCCGGAGGACCTGCTCCACCGTGGCGGGATTTTTGCTTTTCAATGCTTCTACGATAAGTCTGTGTCTGTCGACGACTTCCACGGGGGTGTATATTTTAACCCAGTATTTGTACAACAGGAACTTTGATATTCCCTGGCAGGAACGTTTGCAGAGTTCTTCGACGAGGCCGTTATCTATACGCGAAAAGAGTATGTCGTGAAAGGCGGTATCCAAGGGCACTTGTTCTGAAATAGAGCCATCATTTTGAGCGATTTCATTCATCTGCTCAACAATCCTTTCTAATCCGGCAATATCTTCTTCGGTATATCGATTCAGAGCCTGGGCAACTGATGCCGCTTCCAGCACGCCACCAGCAAAATAGCTGTTCTTGATCTGTTTCGCGGTCAGTTCTTTGACATGTTTTCTCTTTTGGGGGCGGGCGTCGATCAATCCTTCCCGAATTAATATCTGCATAGCCTCCCGTACGGGACCGCGGCTGATTGAGAGTTCCTTGGCGATTGCTGCTTCTTCTACTGTAGCTCCAGCCGTCAGTTCACCGTTTAGAATACGATTTCTTATATAATCGGCAACCTGTTCGCTATAGGTTAATTTGCTGAATTCATTCATGGGGGTGACGTTTTCGCCCAAACTCTGCGTTATGCTCAAAATTTTATCCTCGGAATATCAAATATATGCCTGTGGTAAAATTTTTCGCATGCCTTGATTTTGAACGAAAATCTAAGATTTGCAAAAGGCTCTTTTTATATCAAATTTTTCTCTTCTCTTGAGATATTTGTACATCTCTTGCTGGTGCGCGGGCATGATCACAACAGTTTCTACTATTATTTTCAGATAGCTGTCAATGTCTTGCGGTGATATTTCCGGAATCTGATGCTCTTCGATATAACCATCTGAAACCGCAATGGAGAGTACCGCCGCCATGCCGGGTACCAATCCTCCGGCAGCGACGATTTCATGTAAATCATTGGTCATATAGGTAATGCCCCCGGCATCCTGACTCACGAGAAGGGCTAATTCCGCGATTAAATTTACTTTGTCCGGCGAGCTTGTCGAGGTTTCAATCTTTTTGCCGATCGCGGTGATCCTGCGGCCTAACGCTATGGTGGCTTCTTTCATCTCGCCCGTGTATCTCGGATAGGCGGTATTGGAATTGAGATGGGCAATATCACATTTCTCTAAAGCCTCAACAAGAGCTTTACCGACAGCCGGATTATCAAATTCCTCATTATAGCGAACCCAGAATTTATTCCGGGACAATTCTGGACTAAGCCCGGGAATGTATGCTTTTCCTTCGATTATCAGGGTTGGGATCTCTGCTAAACCAAGTTCGTTCATCAGCGAACCTTTTGCAGCCAGACAGACATTTCCCTCCAGGTCTTCCACCGGTCCGATGCCGCCTTTTGTCGCGTTTATAAGAGCCATAACCGCGAGGCAGACGCCGTTGACCTCGAGCAATGTACCCATGCACATGCCCACATTGCTCTTAAGACCTTCTTCGGAAATTTTTATCTGTTCTGGATACTTCTTCACAAAGGTATCGATTACAGCGAGACAGACAGCGGTCTGAAAGGCGACAGGGGCTTCCATGACTCCCTGACCGTAAATTCTTCCAAAGCAGCGGCAGGCGATAGACTGACTGTAAATGCCGTCAAGCCCCAGAGATCTCTGCAGGAGCTCTTCTTCATATGAAGTGAAGCCTCTGCGTGGTGTTGCTCTTCCGACACCACCGTCAACCGTTTCTACCTCGACTTCAGTCCGGCTGCATGTCACGCGCCGGATCGAGGTGTCGGCCGGGTAGGCCAGCTTGATGAGCGAAGCGGCGACGGCAAAGCCACCGGAATCGTCTTGAATGAATCCTTTATGGCTGTGCACGTGACCTGCGCCAACATGGCCGGTAACTCCAAAAATTGGTTTCCCATCGGGGCTGGGCTTGATCTGCATAACGGCTGCCGAGGTTAAAGTTTTGGTTTTTTGCGGCTTATGAAAGGCCGGGCAGCCACAAGGATATTTCTGGTATAAAGGTGATCAGCATCAAGGCGATAAACATGGCAATCAGGAAAGGTATGACGGCAATGCTCAACTTTTCGATGCTTATTTTGCCGATACTGCACCCCACAAAGAGGTTCACTCCGACAGGCGGCGTCAGAAAACCCATGGATGCACAGATGATCATGACGATCCCAAAATGGATGGGATGCATGCCCAGTTCCGTTGCAACCGGCAGCAGCAGCGGCGTCAAAATCAAAATGTTGGCCAAGGCATCCATAAAGGTCCCCATGACGAGGAGAAAAACGAGGATGATCGCAATCAGGACATACTTGTTTTCCGATATGCTCAACAGAAGATTGACCAGCAGGTCTGGAACATTATTGAAAAGAAGTATCTGGCCGAGGGCGGTAGCGGTGGCAACCACGAGAAAAATCGATGATGTTGTCAGTGCGGTGCCCCGTAGAATCAACCACACTTTTTCAAATGACAGGGTCCTTAAAAACAATCCTTCAACGATAAATGCGTAGACAACCGCGATTACGCCTGCTTCAGTAGGCGTTGTAAAGCCACCGTAGATGCCGCCCAGCACGATGATGGGCACCATCAAAGCCGAAATCGAGTTCTTTACGGCCGCGAGAATTTTTTTCAAGGGCGCCCGCTGGCCGCTTCCCGTGTAGCCGTATTTCCTGGCCAGGATATAACTGCAGCCCATTAGAAATATGCCAATGACCAGCCCTGGGACAATTCCAGCGATAAACAGATCGCCGACCGAGGCTCCCGCGGTAGTTCCATAGATGATCAGAGGCACGCTCGGGGGAATGATAACCCCCAGGGAGCCGGCCGAAGTGTTGACCGCCGTGGCGAAGGAGCGTGAATACCCCTCCTTGACCATCGAGGGCACCATAATTCCGCCAACGGCTGCGACAGTGGCGGGCGATGAACCTGACAGGGCGCCGTAAAACATGCTGGTGAGCACAGATATATGCGCCATCCCCCCGGTTATATGACCAACAAGGGCGCGCGACACCTCCAAGAGGCGCTGCGCCATGCTGCCTTTCTGCATGATCTCACCGGCCATGACAAAAAAGGGGACGGCCATGAGAGGAAAGACGTCGAGGGAAGTAAACATCTTCTGAATCAAGAACGCACTGGGCAGAATTCCGCCGAAAATTACGCCCACGGCAACAGACAGACCGATGGCAATGCCGATGGGTACGCTGAGAATCAGGAAGCACGCAAGAGAAATGAATATCATTATGATTGACGGATCCATACGCTCTACCTCCTAACTCAAACCGGCAGTCGGGTCGATTTTACCTGTCAAAAGCAGCCATAATCTCTCGCACGTTCTCAAACACATGAGCCCCATGCCGAGAGGAATGGCAATGTAGATCCAGAACATGCTGATCTCGAGAGCTTGGGTTTTTTGTCCTGTATTGGCCAGAAAGAAAACCATCTGGGTACCCCATACGGTGACGAGGCCGCAGAATATTATGGTCAGTACATAGGCCAGTGTAGTGATCGACTTGGCCCATTTCCCTTTGTTGACATGTCTGAGTATGGTTACTTCAAGGTGACGGTCTTCTTTGGTGGCAAAACTGCAGCCGATGTAGACCGCCCAGATGAAAAAGTAGCGTGCCAACTCCTCTGACCAGTCAAGTGAGCTTTGCAGAACATACCTGCGGAACACTTGAACCGAGATAATCACGATCATTGCACTGAGGCAAAGACTGGAGACCACCTCTTCTATTCTTGCGATCAACGTTTTGGCTTTCATCATAATGCATGCCCCCTGCAGACAGCCGGGTAATGGTAGTGGCATTACCCGGCTGCCCCTGGATTACATCTTAATTGCCGGCTTTGATGGTTGCTCTGACCTGTTCAATCAGATCTTTGCCGATCCGGTCTTCAAACTGCTCATAGACGGATGCGGTTGCTTCGGCCCACCGTGCACGTTCATCATCGGTAAGCACGGTGACACTGACCCCTTGGTCAGCCAGTTTATCCATGATCATCTTCTCGCCGTCTCTGATCAGCTTACGTTCGTAGAGTTTGACCTCTTGAAACGTGTCCAGGATCATTTTTTTGTCTTCTGGCGAAAGGCTGTCCTGGAATTTTTTCGACATCATGACCAGGTGCGGGCTGTAGAGGCTGTTAACAATAGTCAGATTATCGTTAACCTCCGGAAAATTGTTGTACCAGGCAAGGTTCAGATCGATGTCGATTCCATCTACTGTTTTCTGCTGCAGGGCAGTATAAACCTCGCCCCAGGATATCGGAGTCGGGTTCATGCCTAGTGCCTTCAGCGTTGCAATGTGCGCTTTTGATGGGGTAGACCGGATTTTGAGCCCTTTGGCATCTTCCATGGTCTTTACGGTTTTTTGATTGTTCCAGATGTTTCTGAAGCCAATCTCGATGTACCCCAGGCCGATAATGCCACTTGACTCGAGTGCTTTGGCGGCGTCCATTCCTATGGGACCATCAGTGATGAGATCGGTCGATTCATAGTCGGGGAACAGGAAGGGAAGGTCGTAAATCAAAAATGAATCCGAGAAAGGCGACAGGTTGGGAGTAGAAGCCGAGCCCATTTGCAGCATGTTGTACTGAAGGCCCTGAACGACACTGTCAAAGTTGCCGAATTTCGAGCTGTCGTAAATGTCTACCCTGAACCTGCCATCGGATCTTTCCTCAACTAACTCCTTGAACTTCTCAAAACATTGCCCCATCGGATGTTGCGGAACATTGGGGTGGGCGATTTTGATTACTGTGGGTGCAGAAAAAGCAGCCGGGATAGCCAGCGTCGCAAGCATGAAAGCTGCCGCGATTATTGTAAGTAACCTTTTCGTCATAACACTAATCCTCCTTTTTCAGGTTAGGTGAGTGTGCCTGTATGCAGGCACTGCCGTTTGGGCGAATATGTCCGCTTTGCCCTATGTTTGCGATCTGTTCATGTTCAACAATCGCATTAACATCTAGCGAAATGACTCGAGATAGGCATAAAGCGCCGGTGAACCGCCTGTATGGAGAAACAGGATGTTTTCACAGCCATCAAAGTAGCCTTTCCGCACCAGATCGATACAACCGGCCATGGTTTTTCCGGAATAGACGGGATCCAGAAGTATGGCCTCGGTTGAGGCCAGCAGTTTAACAGCTTCGACCATTCCGTCGGTCGGTCGAGAATATCCAGGTCCCACAAAGTCATCGAAGCAGGTTACCGAATCTCGGGGGATGCCCTGGGAAACGCCAATCCTCTCGGCTGTCAGTGAAGCTAATTCATAGACTATCTCCTCCTGGATATCTTTGGGGCGGCTCACATTGATTCCGGTAACCGGAATATGTGCATTGCTCCCCTGCAGCCCGGCAACCATCCCCGCATGGGTTCCTGCCGACCCACTTGGCACTATTATGTGGTCAATATTGAGTTTCATCCACAACAACTGCTGGAGCAATTCCTGGGCACAGGCCACATATCCCGTGGCTCCGATCGCATTGGATGCCCCGCCGGGAATTATGTAAGGCTTACGGCCCTCCGCTGCCAACTTGTCGGCGACCTTTTGCATCTCCTTGACCATGTCGGATCCACCAGGGACCACGGTGATGCTTTTAGCTCCCATGATTTGAAAAAGGAAATTATTCCCCGAGGCGTCAGGGTGGTAGCTGCCCTTCACCCGCTCCTCCAAAACAAGGTGGCAGTCCATGCATTCCTTGACGGCCCAGCTCAAGGTAAGACGACAGTGATTAGATTGAACCGCGCCGCAGGTTACCACCGTGTCGGCACCTTCCGCGAGAGCGTCGGCAAATGAAAAATCGAGCTTTCTGGTCTTGTTGCCTCCGGCGCATCCGGGCAGGAGATCATCACGCTTCATCCAGATATTTACGCCGCTACCGAGAGCCTTAGAGAAATTATTCAGCGGCTCTATCGGAGTCGGGGCTTGCAGGTACCCCCTGCGTGGGAATTTAGCTAAATTCATAGCAACACCTAGAAGTTAGGGTTAGGAGATAAGCATTATTGCTTCCGCTTCGATGTTTGATCCTAAAGGCAAGGCCGCTACCTGTACCGCACTCCGGGCCGGATAGGGTGTCTGAAAAAATTGGCCGTATATCTCATTTACCTGCTGAAAATCACCCATATCAGTCAGAAACAGGGTTACTTTGACAACGTCCTTGATCGAGCCCCCGGCCGATTCGGCGATCGCCGAGATATTTCGGAACACTTGCGCTGCTCTTTCAGAAATATCGCCGGCGACGAATTTCCCATCGGCGGGGTCGATTGGTAATTGGCCCGAAACAAAAAGAAATTGTCCTGCTGCGATTGCTTGAGAGTACGGCCCGATAGCTTTTGGAGCGTGGGTGGTTGAGATGGCCTTGGCAATTTCCATTGAGGGTCCTCCTTCTCAAAGTGAAATAGTTAGTGGCTAAATGTAGAATGTCAAATGTTGACACTTTTGAATGTAGCCCAAAGCGGCTCAAACTGTCAACCCTTTTTTATGATAGTCCGATCAGCCTACCGTGGTGGTGCTCGCTGCTTACGGCCTGTAACGCCTGCGTCGGCACGATGTTCGTCTTGCGTTCGTCAGGATCGGTTTCTATGTCATTGCCCCGGAATCGCAAATACAGGGCGGCTTATTCACTCCCCAGGCCGATAAGGATCATATCTAAGGTTGGCTTAACGCCCGCAACCCAGATTATTCATGAGTAATCAGATTTGCGGCAAGGTCTTTGCTGGTCTTTGTTTGCAAGGCGGCAGAAAATTTTTCTTGTTTTTTATGACAGGCTTTCAGGAGTAAGGTACTAACATTAGAAATCTCCTCATTTCCTGAGGATGAAGACCATAGACAACCTTATGCAGTGCAGGTTGTTGCGGTTGGTATTTTTGAAGTTATAGAGTGGCCTGATCCCGACAAGTTACTTATAATCAATGGCTCGTCAATCCTATATAGTGCTGCGAGAGAATTTTTAATCAACATTTCTAACAGAGGACCTTGGGGTGGTATAACTCTGCCAGTGTATTCGTTTTTAGATCATTACAATAAAGAGCTTGCTAAGACTTCAGAAGATCTATCTAAAGTTCAAAAACCCGCACAAGCAAAAGGTAGCACCGAATAGATGAGGATACCCCTCATGGGGGTTAGTATCGACCTGATCCTGTTTTTTCCTGCGTCGCTAACATTGTCATAAACCTGTCGCAAACTTTGTCGTGAAGTTGTCGCAAACATCAGCGGAGCCTATACTCTTGATGATGGGTTGCACCTTTATTGGCCTGAACCGGAAGGGGCCATGGCGACTGGCCAAGGCCAAGGCCACCCCAGATGGGTATGAGCAACCAATGGCTTCAGGATCAAGGTCTGTTATCTGTCAAAGGTCTATGGGTACAGATTCATTACCCCGCTATGGCTCGGTAGCTCTGGGAATCGCCTGGTGCGGACCCGCATGCAAAACCCGCCCTTACCCGATTGGGCATTTCCGTTATTAAATCTTTAATATTGAAACTTTAATTCGTTTTGCAGCCGCTAATAAATTTTTATCAAGCGTGGCAATAGGCAATCCTTTTCTCATTGCAAGATCTAAATATGAAGCATCGTAGCTTGAAAGATTGTGTTTACGTGCTAATGCAAAAATTTCTTTAATCATCCTTTCAGGTGGCTCTTGATCGACAATTATTGGAAGTTCAGAAAGCAGGGCAATAAAACGTGTGCTATCCGCCTCGCTGATACGTTTTTTTCGTTCAGCAACCAATAATAGATTGGTAACTTCTAAAGGCCAAATTGATGGGACTATTGCGGTGGCGATCTCAAGCTTATTTAAAATAAAATCAGAGTACCGGCGGTTTTCATCATTAAAGCACCACGTCATTACGACAGAATTGTCAATAACAAAATCATCGCTCATTTATCGTCTTCCTTCTTCGATCATATCTCGAATTGAAAGATCTTCAAGAGAGTGTTTATCACGAAATTTGCGTAACTCAGAGATCACCTTTTTTGGTTCAGTCTTTTTTAAAGATAATGGCGGTTGCAAAATAGCAACTGGCACACCATGCTTTGTAATCGTGATTTGTTCGCCTTTGAGTACACGTTCAAGTAATTTAGGTAAATGTGTTTTTGCTTCATATGCGCCAATTGTTTCCATAACGGGCCTCCATATAAATCGGACTGGTCTAAAACTAGTCTAAAGCAGCTCGTTAAACCTGTCAAGATGTGATGCTGAACAAAGCAGTGCTTGGCTATCCGCACACCAGGAGTCTGATTAATGAACTGCACGCTCGCCCCAATCCATCAAAACTTCGACATGTACGGCGGAACCCGTCATAGTAGCGCTCTGGCCTTGACCGAACATTTCAGTCCTGAACAGATCCGGCGCGGAACCATGCACAGCACCAACAACATTGCTAGCCGCGTTTTGTTAGACGAGCGTTAAACCAAAAGCACCTCCTTCCCCCCAAACGAAAAATGACCAACAGCCTGAAATAACTGTTAGTCCTTGTCTTCAGTCATGGCCGGAGCGGTCAGTCCGGTTTTTCCTGGTCAGGGTCGTCCGGCGTCGATGCAGGCTCGGCTGCAGCCCGTTTTTTGCCGAATAATGCGGTGAGCAGCACGCCGATCTCGTAGAGGCCGAACAGCGGGAAACAGAGCAGCCCGGTGGCCATGAAATCGCCGGCGCTGAGCAGAAAGGCGACGACGACGATGGCACCGTAGAAATAGAGCCGTCTTTTGCGGAAATAGCCGGCCTTGACGATGCCGGCCTTGCCGGCCATCACCATCAGAAACGGGATCTGGAAGGCCAGGCCGAAGGCGATGATCAGCCGGGCGACAAAGGTCAGATACAGCCCCAGTTTCGGCAACGGCTCGAGGCCGGGGTGGGCATAGCTCATGAAATAGACGAGCAGGCGGGGCAGCACGCTGAACAGGGCGAAAGAGGCTCCGCCGAGGAAAAGCAGGCTGGACCAGAAGACCACGGTACCGACCAGTTTTTTTTCGTTGTCATGCAGGCCCGGCGCGACAAAGCACCAGCTCTGGTGCAGCAGAAACGGGAAACTGGCCATCAGGCCGACCAGTACGGCCAGCTTGATATAGGCGATGAACGCCTCCGGCAGGTTGGTGTAGACCATCTGGTAGACCATCGGGCTGGCCTCGAACAGCGGCCGGATGAAGAATTGGGCGATCTCCTCGGCAAAGAAATAGGCGACGACGGAACAGACAATGACGGCGATGAAGCAGCGTACCAGCCGCTTGCGAAGTTCGTCGTGGTGGGGGCGGAAAAAGGCCAGGCTGCGTTCGAGCGTGGACATCGGTCAAACACGCCGCGAATCGGTGGAGGACTGTCTGTCGGCCGTTTCCTCGTCGGTCGCCGCCTGCTCATCGGTGCCATGCCCGCTCGCTACGTCGCCGGCAGCCGTGGTGGCGCGGTCAGCAGCCGGCTCGGCAGGTTCAGCGGCTGCCTCGCCGGCCGGCTCGGCCGGCGGTTCGCCGTCGCTTTCGCCGATATCGGAGACGACCACCTCTTCGGTGCTCGCCTGCTCCTTGAGCGCCTGTTCATGCGGGTCGACGATGTCGTAATCGCCGGCGACCCCGGTCCAGCCGTCGGGGTTCGCTTCGCCGAGCTGCTTTTTCAGCGAGTTGGCCGCGTCTTCGAGTTCCGGCCTGACTTCGTCGAGCGGGTTGTCCTTGGCCAGGTCTTCTTTCAGGGAGTTGACGGTCTTTTTCAAATCCATGACGCCCTTGGCGATCGAGCGGGCCATTTCCGGCAGCTTGTCCGGGCCGACGACGATCAGCGCAAGGGCCATGATCAATATCAATTCTGGCAGTCCGATGCCGAACATAAGGCGTTTTTACCGTGGCGGGCGTGTCATTGGCACCGCCCATTGATCTTTGCCCGCCGGGACGGCGGGCAGCCGCGTGCCTTCGCGGGCACCTGCTGAAATCTAACAGAACGGCCGGCAGAAATCGACTGCTAATTGGCCGGCACCCACCGGCCGAGGGGGCGGCGGGCGCTGCCTAACCTCCCAGATTTTTATGGGAAAAGCGAATAAATTTGATAGATTGACTTTGTTTGTATGGTTGACTATAATTACCAGGTTTTACTTCTGACAATCCGTGCGGCTTCCGTCGTCTGGCGGCAATCCGCATGTTTTTTTGACGAGGAGATACCAGATGTCCAGTGTTGTCGTAGTCGGCAGTCAGTGGGGAGATGAGGGCAAAGGGAAGATCGTCGACCTGTTGACCCGTTATGCCGATTGTGTGGTCAGGTTCCAGGGAGGCAACAACGCCGGTCACACCCTGGTGGTGAACGGTCGGAAGTATATCTTCCATATCATCCCATCCGGCATTCTCTATCAGGACAAAATGTGCATGATCGGCAACGGCGTGATCATCGATCCGGAGATCCTGCTCGCCGAGATCAAAAGCCTGGAAGACAAGGGTTTGCCGGTAACCCCGGATCGGTTGATGATCAGCGAGAACGCCCACCTGATCATCGATTACCACAAGCGACTCGATCAGGCCCAGGAGGCGGCCCTTTCGGAAAGCAAACGGATCGGCACCACCGGCCGGGGGATCGGGCCGTGTTATGCCGACAAGACATCGAGAACGGGGATCAAGATCGGCGAGTTGCTCGATGAAGCGTTGCTGCGGGAAAAGCTGCAGGCTAATATCGATGAAAAGAACTTTCTGCTGACCAAGCGCTTCGGGGCCCAGCCCGTCTCCTTTGAGGCGGTGCTGGCCGACCTGCTCGGGTTCGGCGAGAAACTGGCGCCTTACCTCGACAACGTGTCCGTCGCCCTCGACACCGCGCGCAAACAAGGGCGAAACATCCTCTTTGAAGGGGCGCAGGGCACCCAGCTCGATATCGATCACGGCACCTATCCCTTCGTCACCTCGTCCAATACGGTGGCCGGCAACGCCTGTAACGGCACCGGCTTCGGCCCGATCCACATCGATTCGGTGATCGGCATTCTCAAGGCCTACACGACACGGGTCGGCGAGGGGCCGTTTCCGACCGAACTGCATGATCAGGTCGGTGACGCGCTGCAACACAAAGGCGGGGAGTTCGGGGCGACCACCGGCAGGAGGCGGCGCTGCGGCTGGCTCGACGGCGTTGTCGCCGGCGATGCGGTTCGCCTCAACGGTCTGACCGGTCTGGCCCTGACCAAACTCGATGTGCTCAGCGGCCAGCAAGTGCTCAAGATCGCCACCTCGTATCGACTCGGCAAGCAGGTCGTGCAGGCCATGCCGGCCAATATCCGGCAGGCCGGCCGGGTCGAGCCGGTCTACGAGGAGATGCCGGGCTGGCAGCCCGAGATCGACGCGGTTCGGTCCTATGGCGATCTGCCCGTCGAGGCACGCGATTATATCAAGAGGATCGAGGATATTACCGGGGTCCAAGCAGTTATCGTCTCGGTCGGCCCGGATCGGGAAGAAACGTTGTTGTTGAAAAACCCGTTCGAGCAAAAAACGGCACCGTCGGTTTCGTTGTAACCGGCGGCGCACTTTTCATTGAGATAAGGGAAACGAGAAGACATGGCACGAATAACGGTAGAAGATTGTTTGCAGCAAGTAGGCGACGGTGAGCGGTTCGGTCTGATTCACCTGGCGATCAAGCGAATCAAACAGCATCGCCAGGGAGAACCGTATCTCGTCGAGGGCAAGAACAAGGAGGTGGTGATGTCTCTGCGGGAGATCGCGGCCGGTCTGGTAACTCCGGAGAATATCGATGAGTTGCCTGCGGCCGACCTGAAGCTGCAAGCGTTGCCGGAACACCAACAGGAAGTAGAGGCTGAGCTGTAAGCCTGTTTTTGGTATGCCACGAGATTATTACGAAATACTTGGTATCAGTACGTCGGCGGGAGCTTCCGAGATCAAGAAAGCGTACCGGAAGCTGGCCATGAAATTCCACCCGGACCGCAACCCCGGCGACCTGGAAGCGGAAAATGCCTTCAAGGAGTGCACCGAGGCCTACGAGGTGCTCAGCGACGACCAGAAGCGGCAGATCTACGATACGTACGGTCACGAAGGCCTGCAGAACAGCGGTTATCGCGGCCCCGGCAATTTCGAGGATGTCTTTTCCAGCTTCAGCGATATTTTCGGGGACCTGTTCGGCTTCGGTTCGGCGCGCGGCCAGGCCCGGCGCAACGGGCCGGTGGCCGGCAACGACCTGCGCTATGACCTGCGGATTTCCTTCATGGACGCGGTGCACGGCACCACCATGGAAGTGGATATCACCAAGCGCGACACCTGCTGGACCTGCGAGGGGTCCGGCTGCCGGCCGGGACACCAGCGGCAGACCTGCCCGTCGTGTAACGGGCGGGGCCAGGTGATCCGCTCCCAGGGCTTTTTCCAGGTCAGTTCCACCTGCCCGCAGTGCCGCGGCGAAGGTTCGCTGATCACCCATCCCTGCGAGGATTGTCGCGGCAGCGGCCTGGTGGCCAAGTCCAAGAAGGTGTCGATCAGGATTCCCGCCGGGGTCGACAGCGGGGCCAGGATGCGATTGCGCGGCGAGGGCGAAGGCGGGCGGCTGGGCGGTCCGGCCGGCGATCTCTATGTGATCATCGAGGTCGAGCCCCACGAGTTTTTCCGCCGTGACGGTGACGATATCCATTGCCGGTTGCCGGTGGCCATGGTCGACGCCGCCCTGGGCACGAAAACCGAGGTGGTCACCATCTACGGCAAGAAGAAACTGACCATCCCCGAAGGCGCTCAGTCCGGCACGGTATTCACGCTGCGCGGCCAGGGAGTGGAGAGCCTGCGCGGCCACGGCCGGGGCAATATGTACGTCGAGCTGCAGGTGATGACGCCCACCAATCTCTGCGAGGAACAGAAAAACGTGCTTCGCGAGTTCGATAGATTATGCGAGAAGCACGGTCAGAAGGATGACGGGGAGGGATTCTTATCCCGGCTGGTGAATGAAGTCATGGGCAGGAATCATTAGCAGGAGCATCTCACGTGAGTGACCAATCGAAACTGACCCATTTCGACAGCGACGGCAACGCCATCATGGTCGATATTTCCGGAAAGTCCGTGACCGGCAGAACGGCGATCGCCGCGGGCGAGATCACCATGAACCGGCAGGCTTTCGAGATGGTGCGCAGCGGCACGATGGCCAAAGGCGATGTTCTCGGGGTGGCGCGGCTGGCCGGCATCATGGCGGCCAAGAAAGTGGCTGAGCTGATTCCGCTGACCCATCCCTTGCTGATCGATTCGGTCACTGTCGATTTTGCTTTCGATGCCGAGCGCTGCGCGGTTATTATCGAAGCGAGCGTGAGCATCAGCGGGAGAACGGGCGTCGAGATGGAGGCCCTGACCGCGGTATCGTTGGCGGCGCTGACCATCTATGATATGTGCAAGGCTGTCGACAAGAGTATGGTGATCGGCGCCATCCGTCTGCTCAGTAAGACCGGCGGCAAGAGCGGGCCGTTTAGACGGGAATAACCGAAAAGGCCGACAGAGCAGCAGGCCAGGTGTTATCAACGAAGGAGATGAATCGGATGGAGAAAGAGTTACTGGAGAAGTTCCGCAAGCAACTCATTGAAAAACGCAAGGACATCCTCGAAGAAGCAAATCGGACCCTGGCCGATATGACCGACCAGAGTTCCAACGTGCCGGATCCCAACGATCGGGCCTCAATCGAATCGGATCGCAGTTTCGAACTGCGGATCAGGGATCGCGAGCGTCGGCTGCTGACCAAGATCGACGAGGCGCTCGCCCGCATCGAAGACGGTGAGTACGGGATCTGCGAGGGATGCGGCTGCGACATCAACGTCAAGCGGCTGGAGGCCCGGCCGGTGACCACCCTGTGTATCGACTGCAAAACAGTTCAGGAGCAGAAAGAGCGCTCCCAGGGTCAGTAGAGACTATGCCGGAATTGCGCAAAGATCCGGTTCTCGGGCGATGGATCATCATTGCCAGGGAGCGTCGTAAACGACCGACCGATTTTCTGGTGGAAAAGACACAGGTGCTCGGCGGTTTCTGCCCGCTTTGCCCCGGCAACGAAGATTTTACGCCGCCGGAGGTGCTGGCTTACCGCGGCGGCTGTCAATCACGAACCAATCAGTCGGACTGGCAGGTCCGGGTGGTGCCGAACAAGTATCCGGCCTTGATCATCGAGGGTGAACTCGGCAAGGCGGCGGAAGGGCTCTACGACCGGATGAACGGCATCGGCGCCCACGAAGTGATCATCGAAACACCGGGTCACAGCGATCAGCTGTGGCTCCAGCCCGCCGAACACATCGCGCTGGTGCTGCGCGTCTATCGTGATCGCCTGCTCGACCTGCAGAAGGATTCGCGGTTCCGCTACGTAATGATTTTCAAGAATTTCGGCAAGGCGGCCGGCGCCTCGCTGGAGCATTCCCATTCCCAATTGATCGCGCTGCCGGTCCTGCCGCGCATGATCACCAACGAGCTGGACGGGGGAAAATCCTATTTCCGCTACAAGGATCGCTGTCTGTTCTGCGATATCATCCGCCAGGAAATCGAGCAGGATGTCAGGGTGGTCTGCCAGAACGAGTCGTTCATCACCATTTCTCCCTTTGCTCCCCGGACCCCGTTTGAAATGTGGGTATTGCCGAAGCGGCACACCTCCGGTTACTGCCATGAAGATGATGTGGAATTGCTCAAACTTGCCAGGATCCTGTCGGAAACCCTGCGTCGCCTCGACGGCTGCATCCCGAATGTCCCGTATAACTTCGTGCTGCACACTCAGCCGCTTCGTTCCGGTGAGCTGGAGCATTTCCACTGGCACTTTGAAATCGTGCCGAAGTTGACCTCGATTGCCGGTTTTGAATGGGGGTCCGGGTTTTACATCAATCCGATGCCGCCGGAAGAGGCTACCCAACATTTACGTGAATCTCTGGATAGTTGAAGGAGGTCATCATGAAAAAACTACTGATCGTCGACGACGATGAGTCGATCCAGTTGCTCTATCAAGAGGAACTCAAGGAAGAAGGGTACGAGGTGGCCGAGGCGCTCAACGGAGAGAGTGCCCTGGAGCAGTTCAAGCAGTCGCCGCCCGACCTGGTGGTGCTCGACATCCAGATGCCGGGGCTCAACGGCATCGAGGTGCTGAGGCAGATGAAGATGCTCAACGCTGCCATTCCGGTGATCATCAACAGCGCCTACAACGAGTATAAACAGGATCTGGGCGCCTGGGCCTCGGATGAATATGTGGTCAAATCATCGGATATGAGCGAGCTGAAGACAGCCGTTCGCCGGCTGGTCGGTTGACCCGGCTGTCGGATGGCCGCCGCTCGGGTCCGCGTCGCTCATGAAAGATATCCAGAATCAGCAGGATTATCGGTGTATCGATATCAAGAAAGTCGGCGTCAAGACCGTCACCTACCCGATAACGGTCCTCGATAAAGCGCAGAGCAGGCAGAAGACCATCGCCACCATCAATATGTACGTGAACCTGCCGCATCACTTCAAGGGCACGCACATGAGCCGTTTTATCGAGATCCTCAATTGCTTCCACGGTAAGATAGATATCAAGAATTTCCGGCAGATCCTCGAGGAAATGAAGCGCCGACTGGATGCGGAAGCAGCCCACATGGAGATGTCCTTCCCGTTCTTCCTGCGGCGCAATGACGACCGGAATACGTTGCGAATCAGTCGCTACGAATGCACCATGAGCTGTTTTCTCGGTGCCGATGATGACCTGCGGATCGATCTTGCCGTGCCCATTGCCTACCCGCAGACCAACCAGGGAACCGCCGAGCGTGGCGGCCTCTGGGGTACGGCGCGGGTCGGTGTGCGGTTCAGGCGATTCATGTGGCTTGAAGACCTGATCGATATCATCGAGGCGACCATTAAAGCGGAAATGATTCTGCATCGAATGAGTGGTGACGATCCGGGGCAGCCGATGGAAAGCCTGCTCGACCGGCTCGACCGGCGATTGGCGGCGCTCACGGAACTGCGGTGGTACGAAGTTACCGTCGAAAACCTGTCACAGGGGTATTCGTTGTTTGCGCTGACGAGCGGCCCCGATCAGCTGCCCACCGCGGCGGCATAACGCGATCATCTTTTGCGGAAGGGCAATATGAAGGATTTATTATTTGAGATTGGCACCGAGGAGTTGCCGGCCGGTTTTCTCGCTCCGGCCATGGAGCAGCTTGCCTCGTTGTTTCGCACGAAGGCGGAAAAGCTCAAACTCGTCTTTACCGGTCTGCGGACCTATAGCACCCCGCGTCGGCTCGCCCTGATCGTCGAGCAGCTTGCCGAACGTCAGCAAGACAGCCGGGAAGAGCTGCTCGGCCCGTCCAGACAGGCGGCCTTTGACGACCAGGGCAAACCGACCCGCGCCGCCGAGGGTTTTGCCCGGTCAAAGGGAGTAACGGTCGATCAGCTCAATCTGGTGGCCACCCCGAAAGGGGAGTATCTGCAGCTGGTTCGCCAGGTTGCCGGTGTCGCGACGGAATCGTTGCTGCCGGAGCTGCTCGAGGAGATCCTGGTCGAGCTGTCCTTTGCCAAGTCAATGAAATGGGGCACCAACCAGCTTACCTTCGCTCGTCCGATCCAATGGTTGCTCGCCAGGTTCGGTGATACAACGGTGGTTTTCGAGCATGAAGGAATCGTCAGTGCGGAGACGAGCCGTGGGCACCGCTTTCTCGCCCCCGACACCTTTGTTGTTGCAACGGCGGCCGATTATGAACGGGCCCTGGAAGAGCGCTTCGTTATCGCCGATGTCGAACGGCGCCGGCAGCGGGTGCTCGAAGAAATCAAGGCCGCCGTTGCCGATGCCGGCTTTGGCGGTGATGGTGAGGTGGCCGTGGATCAGGGATTGCTCGACACGGTGACCAATCTGGTCGAATCTCCGTTCGGGGTGTGCGGCCGTTTTGATGAGAAATTTCTGCAGATTCCGGCAGAGGTCCTGATCACGTCGATGCGCGAACACCAAAAATATTTTCCGGTGGTCGACCGCGACGGTTCGTTGTTGCCCGGTTTCGTCGCGGTTAACAACACCCGGGTACGGCAGATCGAGGTGACCAGGGCCGGTCACGAGCGGGTCTTGCGGGCGCGGCTGGAAGATGCCTTTTTCTTCTTCGAATCGGATAAAAAAGTCAAGCTCGCCGAACGTCTCGAGGCCCTGTCCGGCATTATCTTCCAGGCACGACTCGGGTCCATGCGCGACAAAGTCGATCGAATCGTCAAGCTGACCCGATTGCTGGCCGATACGCTCCAGCCGGCCGTTGCCGGCGATGGTTGCCGGGCCGCTGTGCTCTGCAAGGCCGACCTGACGAGCAGCATGGTCGGGGAGTTCCCGTCATTGCAGGGGGTCATGGGCAGCGCCTATGCAACTCATGACGGCGAGCCGGCGGACGTCGCGCTGGCCATCCGCGAACACTACCTGCCGTTGCGGGCCGGATCGCCATTGCCTGGTACCGCCGCGGGCGCTCTGGTCGGGCTGGCCGACCGGATCGACACCATTGCCGGCTGTTTCGGCATCGGCCAGACTCCGACCGGCACCACCGACCCGCTCGGCTTGCGCCGTCTGGCCCTGGCCGTTATCCATATCATCGAGCAGTATCGCTATGCGCTGTCTTTGTCCGACCTGTTCTCCAAGGCTCTGGCGCTCTACGGCGACAGGGTTGCCGGTGGATCGGCAACGGTCGAGCAGATCGTGTCCTTTATCAAGGGCCGCTTCGTCAACGACTGTACGGCCAGGGGCCTGGACTCCAGGGCCGTCGAGGCGGCAAGCTCGGTCGAATTTGACGATGTTAACGACTGTCTGCAGCGGATTGAAGCGCTGGTTGCGATCAAACGGCAGGAATCCTTCGAGGTATTGGCCGGCTCGTTCAAGCGGATCAGAAATATCATCAAGGATCATCGGGAAACGGCGGTTGACCGGTCTCTGCTGATCGAACCGGCCGAGCAGGAATTGTACGGGGTTTATCAGCGCTTGCTCGGTGCCGGCAAGGAGCGTCTGCCGCGTCGCGATTATACCGGTTTTCTCGAAGAGATGCTGACGCTCAAGGAGCCGGTCGATCGGTTTTTCGACGATGTGATGGTCATGGCCGAGGACGAGGCGGTCAGGACCAACCGGCTCAACCTGCTGACCGCTATCGGTACGCTGATCCTGGCGGTCGGCGATATCTCCCGGATGCACGGCGGTTCATAATCTCCCCGTAGCCGGGAGTTACAACGAATAATGAAAATCGGCGTCGTGGTCGGAAG
>CAYSSK010000060.1:0-22704 GCA_964433645.1 uncultured Desulfofustis sp. | reverse complement strand
GGACATAACCATGGCCGAGGACAACAAGATTGCGCTGTTGATCGATTGTGACAATGTCAGTCATCGTTCGGTCGAAGGGGTGATCGACGAACTATCCACGTATGGCAAAGTCAATATCCGCAACGCGTATGGCAACTGGAAAAGCGAAAATATGAGAGGCTGGGAGGAAAAACTGCACCCGCACGCCATCAAGCCGATCCAGCAATTCGCCTATACCACCGGCAAGAATGCCACCGATGCGGCGATGATCATCGATGCGATGGATCTGCTCTACACCCAGAAACTCGACGCCTTTGCGCTGATGACCAGCGACAGTGATTTCACCCCGCTGGTCATGAGGATTCTGGCCAACGGTATCACCGTCTATGGCTTTGGCGAGAAAAAGACGCCGGGAGCCTTCGTCCGTGCCTGTTCGCAGTTCATCTATACCGAAAATCTCGAGCCGGTCGAGGATGAAGAGGAAAAGCCGCGGGAAAAGGGCGGAGCGAAAAAAACACGCAGTGAATTAAAGCAGGACGCGACACTGGTCAAACTGCTCAGAACGGCGGTCGAGCAGGCGGCGGATGAGGACGGCTGGTCCCATCTCGGCCGCATCGGCCAGTATATCTCTAACAAGACGTCGTTTTCGCCGGTCAACTATGGCTATAAAAAACTCGGCGACCTGATCAGGGCTATCGATCTGTTTGAGATCAAGATGAGGCACGACAATTCGGTGATGTACATCAAGGATTCGCGAAAGTAATCAATCCATACTGGTGCAATCGACGGGAGTATGGTACCATTGTAATTGGGAATTTGTCTCAGATATTTGCGCTTGTATTTCCAGGATGATGAAACTATTTTGATTTATTTCATTGGCAACGTAAGGGAGCTTGAACCTTTGCCCGGCATCTGCGCCATGGGTACGAGAGCAACCAGAATCAGCGGAGGAGGAGTACGTGGAAGACATCCATGAAATCCGCAAGCGTCGGAGGACGCTGCAGGAGACGATGAACTTCATGGCGGCATTGTCGGCCGGCATCGAGCCGATCCTCGGTCGGGGGGCCAACAGCATGACCATGTCGGCCGGTCGGAACCTCGGCAGGAAGTTCTCCGAGAACGCGGCCAAGACCGACGATTTGCTGACCGCGATCAACGAGGTTCGCCGGGTCCTTGAAGAAAATCATTGTTTGTGGGGGTTCGAGCCGTTCCAGCCGAGCGGGCAGCAGGAGTTGATCTCCATCAACGAAAACGGTGAGACGCAGATGCTGCTCGTGTTCAAGGACTGCATGATCCGTCAGGCCCTGTTCCGTTTCGGACATCCGCAGCAGGGGTCGCTGTGCAATATGATGTATGGCTTTTTTGCCGGCGCTCTGGAAAACATCATGGGCAAGAAGACCCGGCTGGATATCAAGCACGCCGGAGAAAACGCCTGCCTGAAGGTGTTGACCGTTACCGCCTGATCCAGGGCATAAACAATGAGGAATGCTTCATGAGTGGTGAAAAAATACGGCTGAACACCGAGTGGCTCTGCGATTGCGGCGGCTGCCACGTGGCGCTGGTGGATCTGCACGAGAAAATCCTCAATGTCCTGGATTCGGTGACTATCCAGCATTGTCCGGTACTGACCGATATCAAGGACTATCCGGAGGCCGATATCGGCATCCTGACCGGCTCGATTCGCACCGAGCATGACCGTCATGCCGCCGAAGAGATGCGCAAAAAATGCAAGACGATCATTGCCTTCGGCACCTGTGCCGTGTACGGCGGGCTGCACGGTGCCGGACTGGCCCATTCCCGGGAGGAGATCATCGACCACGTCTATCGGCACAATCCGACCACCCGCACCGACACTGTGCCCGACAGCGAGGTGACCGAACTGGCCAAACTGGTGACGCCGGTTGACGAGGTAGTAGATGTCGATCTCTACCTGCCCGGTTGTCCGCCGCATGCATATTTTATCTTCGAGAGTCTGGCCACATTGATTGAGCAGCGTGCGCCGCGGGTCACCCAGGACGCGGTCTGCGCCCGGTGCAGTCGCCAGATGGTCAAAAGCGAGGTGAATGGTATCAAGAATTCTCTCGACGGCGTACCGGATGATAACCTCTGTTTTCTCAGCCAGGGCTATCTCTGCCTCGGCTCGGTAACCCTCGATCGCTGTCTGGCACCGTGTCCCAACCACGGGGTAGCCTGCACCGGCTGTGCCGGACCGACCATGCAGATCCTGACCGAGCCGAACCGCGATATCAGGACCGAGGTCAGCGACCGGATGTCGCGGCTGACCGCGATCGCTGCGGAGGCCATCAAGACCCACATGGAACGAACGGCCAAGACTCAGTACGCCTATGCGATGGCCACCAAGATGATCGGCAACAAGCCGACCTTCCTGATCAAAAAATGGATTGCTGACGTGGAGGCAGGAGCACATGGCTAAAACAATCAATATCGATCCGGTAACCCGGATAGAGGGGCATGCCCGCATCCTGCTCGAGTGCAACGACGCCGGCACCGTCGAGGAGGCTTTCTTCATCGTCAATGAACTGCGCGGCTTCGAGCGCATCCTGGTCGGCATGGAGGCGCACACCATGCCGCAGGTGACCGCCCGGATCTGCGGGGTCTGCCCGACCGCTCATCACCTGGTCTCGGCCAAAGCGTTGGACAATGCCGCCGGCGTCGAACCGCCGCCGGCCGGCCGCCTGCTTCGCGAGTTGATGTACATGGGCCACATGATTCACTCGCACAGCCTGTCGCTCTATGTCCTGGCCGGTCCCGACCTGGTTTTCGGGCTGGGTGGCGCAGCGGCTACCCAGAATATCGTCGGTATGGTCGAGCAGAACCCCGAATTGAGCAAGCAAGGGCTCCGTTTGCGCTCACTCGGCCAGAAAATCAACGAGGTCATCGGCGGCCGCGGTATCCATCCGGTCACCGCCATCGCCGGCGGCATTGCCGCCAAACTCTCCGACGCCCAGTTTGATCGGCTCAAGGAACTCACCGCCGAGGCGCTGACGCTGGCCTGTGAGCTGGCACCGGTGACCAAGAAGTTGCTCTTACGACTGTTCGACGACAACCCGGTACTGCTCGACAAGCTCAACGTACCGAGCTGGTATCTGGGCACGGTCAACGGCGGCAAGCTCAATGTCTACGACGGCACGCTGCGGGCCATGGACGAAGACGGCCGGGTCCGCGCCGAATTCGACGCCACCGATTACGTCTCCTACCTGGCCGAGCGGACGGTCAAACGCAGTTACGCCAAAGAGGTCTTTCTCGACGTTGACGGCGCCGAGCACATGTATCGGGTCAGTACCCTGGCCCGGATGAATGTCGTCGACGGTATGGAAACCCCGCTGGCCCAGATAGAGTTCGATGAGTTCCGCGATCGTTTCGGCCGGCCGAGTCATAACGCGATTCTGCAGATGTATTGTAAGTTGGTCGAGCTGATCTACTGCTGTGAGAAAGCCGGCGAGATCCTGGGCAACCCAGAGTTGCGCGGGCCGTCCCGGGTTGCCGCCACTATTAACGGCACGCACGGTATCGCCCATATCGAGGCGCCGCGCGGCGTTTTGATCCATGACTACCGGATCGGTGAAGACGGTATCATCCAGGCGGCCAACATGATCGTGGCTACCCAGCAGAACACCGCGGCGATCAACAAATCTCTCAAGGAAGGGGCAATCAATCTGCTCGCCGGCGGCGATGACGAGAAGATGCTCAACGGGCTCGAGTTCGTGGTCCGCTGTTATGACCCCTGCCTGGCCTGTTCGACCCATGCGGTCGGTCGTATGGAGTTGGATGTGGAAATCAGTTGCTCCGGTCGGCCGGTTCGACGTATCAGGAGGACATGACCATGTTGCAGATGGAAATCCGTGAAAAGGCGTGCCGGGGCTGCACATTTTGCATCGATGTCTGCCCGACCGAGGCGCTGGCCTTTGACGAGACCACCCGGAAAGCGGTGGTGAAAGCGGTGGAAGATTGCATCGGTTGTCTCAGTTGCGCATATCTCTGTCCGTCGGGGGCGATCAGCCATAGCGGCCATCATGTGGTGAAGAATTTCTACCGCAATCTCTATTTCAGCCAGCGCATGGAGAAATTCCTATGATTGATACCATTGAATTACGACAGAGCATGGAGGATCATGACAAGGCCTTTGTCGAGGTATCCTTTCTGCTCGATATGTTCGTCGACACCATCGAGACCTTTGTCGGCAAGTCGACCCCGTCGCTGGCGGTGGCGGCCGGGCGGAAAATGGCGAAGAACATGCCGATCTACCTGGAGGAAGCAAACGCCTCACTGGCCTTGAGCGAGATGGTCAGGGTCTTTTCCGAGGGCTTTGACATCAGCGGCGGTTTTGCCGGTAAAGAAGCGACTATCACGATTGACCACTGCCCGATCAATTCGGTCTGTACGGAGCGTAACCTGGCGCTCGACGGCCCGACCTGTCAGATGTTTCACTATTACATTGCCGGCATCATGGCCGAGCTCACCGGCAGTCCGGCCCGCCCGACGACGGTCGAGGCAGGCGACCGGTGTGTGTTCAAACTGGCTTTCAGCGGCCTCAAAACGTGACGATGCGGACGCTGGTCGTCTGCATCGGCAACGACCTGGTGGCCGACGACGGCGTCGGCCACGAGATCTATCGACAGCTCGGCAAGCGAACATTGCCGCCCGGCGTGCGCCTTTGTCTGTTGGGGCTCGGCGGTATCGATCTGATCGACCAGCTCGACGGCGAAGAACGGTTGATCGTCGTCGACGCCCTGCAACTCGGCCAGCCAGCCGGCACGGTGCGGGTTCTGCCCTGGAAGGATATCCCGGCGAGCGATCTGCGACCGGTTTCCGGTCACGGTATCGGGGTTCGGGAGGCGCTGCAGGTCTGCCGGCAGCTCTATCCTGACAAGGCGGCCGGAACCGCCTATCTGGTCGGGGTGGAAGGGAGCTGTTTCAACGAGGTCGGCACCGGCTTGACCGACGCCGTTCGCCGGGCGGTGCCGGAGGCGGTCGAGCGGATCGTCGGGTTGATCGGCAACCGGCCGGCCGATCAGTGCGGCGGCCGGTAGCGGGGGACCACGTACGGCCCTTCCGGGATGACGGCTATCTCGCTGTCTCCCTGGCGGCGGACACTGTCCATGATCGCCTCGGGCAACGAGGAGATCGGCTCGATGCCGGTCCGGGCCAGATCCTGCTGCTCAAGCCCGGTGGTATAGAGCTTGATAGTGCCATGGCGCAGCGGCTTGATGAGCATTTCCGTCTGCCATTCGTCGATCAATGCCACGCGGCGGCTGCCCAGCATGTCCATGAAGCCGTCCGTGCCGCGGCGGCAGAATTCCTCCTGGGCGGCGACGAATTCGGTGCTGCCCATACCTTCCGAACACTCGCTGGCAATGATGATCGTTCCTCCTTCCCGCAGGATGTCCAGCGGGCTGACCATGCCTTTGACTGTCTGGTAATAGGTCCGGTCCAGCGGATAGCCACCGGCTGACGTGACGATAGTACCGAATCTGCGATCGACATCCACCTCGGCATAGCGGCGCATGAAACGTACCGCCTCGAGGTGGCTCGCCTCGATCTCTCCAAAGGTGACCCGGCCGAGCCGCCGCTTGTCGTCGATCGCCACGTTGATTGCGTAGATCTCGCCGATCGTTCGGATGATCTCGATTTGTGCCTCATGCAGCGGGTTGCCCTCCATGACGCAATTGACGGCTCGGGGATGTTCGAGCACGTGGGCGGTGTGAAAGGTCAGGATGGTATCCTGATAAGCGACGCCCGGGGCGACGACCTTGCGGCCGCCGGAGTAGCCGGCCATGAAGTGCGGCTCGACGAGACCGGTAACCAGTCGCAGGTCGGCCTCGACAAAGCGCCGGTCGATGCCGATCGGAATGTTGGCCGAGGTTACGCCGAGATCGACGTGGGCGCTGCGGTCTCGGGCAAAATGATTTTCGATGCGAATCGAGGAAAAAATCTCGTCCGCGCCGATCAATTCACGCAGTTCCTCGCCTTCGTTGGGGCGATGCAGGCCGGTGGCCACCAGGATCAGGATCTGCTCGCGATCGATGCCGGCCTTGATCAGGGTATCGACCAGCGGCGGCAACAGGCGGCCGTTGGGGACCGGCCTGGTGATATCGCAGATCAGGATGCAGGCGTTTTTCCGGCCCCGCGCCAGTTCGGACAGCGGCTTGCAGCCGATCGGAGCGGCAAAGGACTGGAGAATGGGGGCGTCTCCATCGGGCAGGATCGGCATCGGATATTTGACGATTTTCCGGATGTTGATCGGCGGCGGCAGGCTGATAGTCACGTCGGCTCTGCCGTATAACAAGCTGAATTCCATTGTTCCGTTCCGTGTCAAAAGAGTGCTGAGGCCTCATCAACCATCGGCCAGGATTGCCGTGACGAGGCGCTCCGAGGTGGCGAGCAGATGAGATTTGAGGGCTCGTTCGGCGATAGCGCCATTGCCGCTTTCGATGGCCCCGATAATAATTTCGTGCTGTTCGAAAACCTGGTCGTACCCCCACCTGTGCCGGGCTTTCTGTTCCATCCAGCTGCGGATCGGCTGGCGCATTTCCTTCAGAAAACGGATCAGCACACTGTTATGGCAGGCACCGGCGACGGCCAGGTGAAAGGCGAGGTCCTGACCGATCGGTGATTCTCCGTTGTCAAGTGCGATACGCAGGGAGTGGTGGGCCTTTCTGATCGTTTCCAGATCGTCCGCCGTGGCGCGCTCGGCGGCCAGTCGGACGATGGCGCATTCCAACTCGAGGCGGGCCTCCACGAGTTCCCGGATCTTGTCCCGGCCGATACCGAGCAGGCCGACGGAGCGGCGCTGGTCATCGACGGAAAACGGAGCCACGTGGGTACCCTGGCCGGGACGGACGGTGACCAGCCCGATCAGCGACAGGGCGCCGACGGCCTCCCTGATCGAGCTTCTGCCGACCTGAAACTGCTTCATCAGCTCCGGTTCCGGAGGCAGGCGGTCTCCCGGTTGCCAGACGCCTTCGGCAATCATCGACATCAGGCGATCGGCCACCTGGTCGGCCAGTCGTGTGCGGTGTAACGGAACAGTTGGGTCAGCCATTATCGAGTCATTTCAGCGGGCCGGAAAATCCCTGGGACTTATCGCGTCTCCGGCGATTGTCTCCACCCCTGTCACTGCGTACCGATTGTTGTTCGGCGGAGTTTTCTATTGACAGCAGGCGGAAAGTGCAATAGTGATACAGTAAACATCAGATGATATGCTGATCTGATGGTTTCGCTATTGTAGGACAATTCCGGGCAATATGCAATCGTCAATCGCAGGCATGGTGATCATGCCTGCCGTACTTTATGCAAAGAGAGAATATTATGCCGAAATTTAGTGCAAACCTGACCATGCTTTTTCAGGAAGTCGACTTTCTCGAGAGATTTGCCAAGGCGGCGGACAACGGATTTTCCGCCGTGGAGTTCATGTTTCCCTACGACTGGCCGGCCGCGGAAGTGGCGGAGCGTCTGCAGCGTCACGGCCTGCGGCAGGTATTGCACAACCTGCCGGCCGGAGACTGGGGGGCCGGCGAACGCGGCATTGCCTGTCTGCCGGGACGGGAAGGTGAATTCCAGGACGGGGTGGGCCGGGCCATTGAATACGCCAAGGCCTTGAACTGCCAGCAAATCAACTGCCTGGCCGGATTGATGCCCAAGGGCGCGGCCGCCGAGCAGGCCTTCGAGACGCTGACGACCAACCTGCGTTTTGCCGCCGAGGCCCTGGCCGGCGAAGGAATCAATCTGCTTGTCGAGCCGCTCAACAACAAGGATATTCCCGGATTTCTGGTGACCACTACGGCCGAAGGCTGCCGTGTGCTCGATGCAGTCGGTCACGCCACTGTCAAGCTGCAATATGACATCTATCATATGCAGCGCATGGAGGGTGATCTGGCCAACACGATATCGGCGCTGATCGGCCGGATCGGCCATATCCAGCTGGCGGATAATCCAGGCCGTCACGAGCCGGGCACGGGTGAAATCAATTTCAAAAATCTTTTCAAGGCAATCGACAGTGCCGGGTACCAGGGCTGGATCGGTTGCGAATACATTCCGGAGGCGGGCACCGAAGCGGGGCTCGGCTGGCTGGATACCTATCGTTAACAAGGAGGAGAAAATGAACATAGGATTTCTTGGAACGGGAATCATGGGTGGGCCGATGGCCGGCCATCTGCTTGACGCCGGCCACCAGGTCTTTGTCGATGGCACCCATACGGTGCCCCCGGCACTCAAAGAGAAAGGGGCCGTGTTGCGCAACTCGGCCAAAGAGGTGACCGAGGCGGCAGAGGTGATTATCCTGATGGTCCCGGATACCCCCGATGTGGAGGCGGTGCTCTTCGGTGAGAACGGTGTGGCCGACGGCTTGAGCAGCGGCAAGATCGTCGTCGATATGAGTTCGATCTCGCCGGTGGAAAGCAAAGAATTCGCCGCCAGAATCAATGATCTCGGCTGCGCCTATCTCGATGCCCCGGTCTCCGGCGGCCAGGTCGGCGCCGAGCAGGGTACCCTGACGATCATGGTCGGTGGCGATCAGCAGGTCTTCGACAAGGTGTTGCCGATCTTTCAGTTGATGGGCAAAAATATCACGCTGGTCGGGGACAACGGCGCCGGCCAGACCTGCAAAGTGGCCAATCAGATTATCGTCGCCCTGACCATCGAGGCGGTGGGTGAGGCGCTGCTCTTTGCTTCCAAGGCCGGGGCCGACCCGGCCAAGGTCCGCGAGGCGCTGATGGGCGGTTTCGCCTCCTCGAAGATCCTCGAAGTCCACGGGGAGCGGATGATCAAGCGGACCTTCCAGCCGGGTTTCCGGATCAACCTGCACCAAAAGGATCTCAACCTGGCTCTGGCCAATGCGCGGAAATTACAGATCGCGCTGCCCAACACGGCCACCGCCCAGGAATTATTCAACGCGGTGGCGGCCCAGGGCGACAGCGGTCTCGATCATTCGGCGATGGTCCTGGCCCTGGAAAAGCTGGCCGAGCATAAGGTTAAAGAATAACAACCATCCCGCCGCACGCCGATCATGCAGGCCCGTGCCGGGCCTGCATGATCGCTGTCATTCCCCGGTTTTCCCTCTCCCGTCGTTCTCTTTTCCTGCATCCGGCTCGTGGGCGAGTCGGTTCTTCTTCCGGTCGCTGCGCCGGGAAATTCCGTTCAGTCAATTAGCTTAAGTGTATTTTATCTGTAATTGTTATCTGTAATGAATCTTTTCTTTGCAGTGTCGTCGCTTTTGGGTACAATAGCATTTTGAAAAACCATGAATAAACAACGACTTTACCTGTAATCAAGGGGGCCGGTTGGCTGTTGTCCGATCCGGAGTCGGCTCACCGCACTGTGAGGAAACGGGATGTCGCGAGACAAAGATGCAGTTCAGGTTCTTGCCATTTTGTCCGAAAATCTTGTCAATCCGCAGCCACAGCTGGTTCCGACGGCAGCCATCGCCGGTCGCCTGGACTGTGGCGCCAATCAGCTGCGACCGCTGCTGCGAACCATGGCAGGGATGGGGGTGATCCAATCAGATCCGGATCTTCGCTATCACCTGATCACCGCCGAAGGACTTCGCTGGCTGCGGGAGCGCCAGTCGGGCCGCATCGGCGGCTAGCCGGCAGCCGATCTCGGCACAAATCATTTTCTGTCGATCGGGTATGGCCGGTGGCAGGCATCTTGACCACCGTGATGCGATGAACAAATCGAACCAGCAGACCTATGACCATTACATCAAAGCCCTGATGGATATCAGTCAGGCGATCACCTCCGAGGTGTTCCTCGAGGATCTGTTCAAGCTGATCGTGATGGTCACGGCCAAGGTTACCGGGGTGGAAATCTGTTCGCTCTGGCTGGTCGATGAAAACGTCAATCCGCCACTGATCAGGCTGAAGGCGACTCAGGCGCTGGAGCCCGTTTATATCAAGGATCGGGCCCTGCGGCTGGACGAAGGGGTGGTTGGTTACGTGGTCTCGACCCAGCGGCCCTATGTGATCGACGATGTGCTGCGCAACGAGCGATTCAAGGAAAAGGAGATGGCCCGCACCCTCGGCCTGGTGTCGATGGTCGGGGTGCCGCTGCAGGGCCGGGAGGATCGGGTGATCGGTGTCCTCAACTGTTTTACCGGCGCCCCCCATCACTTTTCCGAAACGGATATCAATCTACTGACCGCTGTTGCCGGCCAGGCGGCCATTGCCATTCACAACACCGAGTTGATCGTCAAAACCAGGGTTATCGAGCGGGAGTTGCAGACCAGAAAACAGATCGAGCGAGCCAAGGAGATCCTGATGGATCGCCGGAAGATCAGCGGCGAGGAGGCCTATCGCTGGATTCAGAAACGAAGCATGGACAGCCGCAAATCGATGCAGGAAGTGGCCGAGGCGATCATTCTTTCCGATGAGTGGTAGCCGCCTCGTGACAGCCTCACGGCGGCCTGGGGGCACTGATAATCTGTACTTTTTTATTGACAGAATAATCCAGTCCAGCTAAAAAACTGCTTGACTATTGATGCTCGGTCATCCGTACAACGGCGTACGGATCGACCGGGGCTAAGACAACGGCGTCTGATTTCCCTTCCGGGGACAGATGCCTTTTTTTATTCGGACTACCGGCAGAGGCACTGTCTTCGGGATGAACGAGTGTGCGAGGAGACAGTGATGATGAGAGTCGAAAAGATCAATGATGTGTTGGGTACCGCCAATCGTGGCAATCCCGCCGAGTCGGGGCTCTGCACGTTGTGCCGGGCCGACTGTGCCGGCAAATGTGAAACCTGGAAGTCCAGCCTGGTCGGACGGAAACTCCTCTACCCCCGTGATTTCGGCTTGGTAACGGCGGGGGCTAACAACACCAGCCATGTCGGCGTTTCCTACAACTCGCTGCGAATTCAGGGTTATGCCTATGGTTCCGCCGGCCTGACCCAGGGACTCAGCAGCGACCCGGACGATTGCATCTTTCCAAACGTCGGGTTGAGCTCATCGTTTGGCAATTCGACCAGAACCAAGGTCCGACTGCCGCTGATGACCGGCGCTCTCGGCTCCACCTTTATTGCCGCCAAGTATTGGGATTCGTTTGCCATCGGCTGTGCGCTAAACGGTATCCCGATCGTCATCGGGGAAAACGTGGTGGGCGTCGACAAGGAATCGGAATTCAGCGGCGGCACCATTAACAAGGCTCCCGAGCTTGACCGGCGGATCGATGTCTATCAGCGCTATTACGACGGCTACGGGGCGATAATCGTCCAGCTCAATGTCGAAGATACCCGCAACGGGGTGGCCGAATATGTGGCCGAGAAGTATGGTGATCGCTGTATCATCGAGCTCAAATGGGGCCAGGGTGCCAAGAATATCGGCGGCGAAATTCAGGTGACCAGTCTCGATTACGCGATTTTTCTGAAGGAACGGGGCTATGTGGTCGATCCGGACCCGACGCAGCCGGAAGTTCAGCAGGCCTTCGCGAAAGGTGCGATCAGATCGTTTGCCCGGCACAGCAGGCTCGGTGCGACCGACCTCGCCTCCATCGACCTGGTGCGCGAGGATTTCATGAAATCGGTGGCGTATCTGAGAGGCCTCGGTTTTTCCAGAATATCGCTGAAGACCGGCTGCTATGGCATGCAGGAGCTGGCCATGGCCATCCGCTTCGCTTCCGATGCCGATCTCGATCTGTTGACCATCGACGGCGCCGGTGGCGGTACCGGCATGAGCCCGTGGAACATGATGCAGAGTTGGGGGGTTCCGTCGATCAACCTCCATGCCAAGGCGCATGAATATGCCAGCCTGTTGGCCGGCCAGGGGAAACGGGTCGTCGATCTCGCCTTTGCCGGCGGTTTTGCCCAGGAGGACAGTATTTTCAAGGGGCTGGCACTGGGCGCGCCGTTTGTCAAACTGATCTGCATGGGGCGAGCCTTCATGATTCCCGGTTTTCTCGGTGCCAATATCGAAGGCGCCTTGCACCCCGAGCGGAAAAACTGGATCAGCGGCAATTGGACCAGCTTGCCGAAATCGGTGAGCGACCTCGGCTCTTCCCCGGAAGAATTGTTTGCCTCTTACTACGATGTGGAAAAAAAAGTCGGGCGCGAGGAGATGCGCACTGTCCCTTACGGCGCCATTGCCATGTGCACGATGGTCGATAAACTGGCCTGCGGCCTGCAGCAATTGCTCGCCGGAGCGCGCAAATTCTCAATCGACCAGATCAGCCGCAGCGATCTGTTCGCCGCAAACCGGGAAACCGCTCAAGAGACCGGCATCACCTTTATCACCGATGCCAATAACGAAAGCGCCAGGCAGATCTTGATGGCCTGACGTGATGACGGTGCCGGCTTCTCGCCGGCGCCGCTGCCCCTGCCGCGGATCGGGTGTGGCCAAGGCCGGTCCTGATCCGCGGCGGTAACGCGTTCGCCGGCGATCAGGGGAAAATTGCCCAGAGCAGCTCGGCGACCTGGTCGGCGGCCGGGTTGAGCCAGCGTTCCGGCGTGTCCTTGGGCAGCAGGACGGCGTCACCCGGCGTCAGGGTTTCGGTTCGCCCGTTTATCTTCAGCTCCAGGCTGCCGCTCACCAGGTAGCCGAACTCCTTGCCCTTGCGGGCGGAAAAATGGCCGGGCAGCTTTTTCCCCGGCTGGATTCTGACCAGGATGATCTCCGCCGGCAGTTCGCTGTCCGGCGGCAGAAGCCGTTCCGCCTCGACGATTTCCCGGGAGAACCGCGGAACAGAAATCGGTGAACGGGTCGCTGCCAAAGAGATCAGGGCGCCCCGATCGCTGTCGCTTTTCCTGAAGAGTGCCGCGGTATCCACCGACAGACTGTGCGCCAGCCGGAACAGGGCCGGCAGGGACGGGTAAATGAGGTTCTTCTCGATCTGTGAGATGGTGCTCGGCGTGACGCCGGTCAGATCGGCCAGCTGTTTTTGCGACAGTCCCTGTTTGAGCCTGATGTCCTTGATGCGTGCTCCGAGATCGAAGGTGGTGACCGGTGGTTTCTGGCTTGCAAAGACGATACCCGTCTCTTCAGCACCAAAGGGGTGAGCTTCGTTGAGGTGTTTACACGGCCGTTTTTCGGCTTTGATGATCTTCAGACTCGAGGTACCGCGGCGCACCGCCAGGTCGATGACCACCTGGGCGACTTTGTTGATATTGGCCTTGAGTTTGCCGGAATGGGCGCCTCTCTCGATAAGCCAGTAGGCAATGGTGTCCAGTTCGTAGAGGCGCGGGCAGGTACGAACGTAGAAATCCAGCACCGCGTCCTCTCCCCAGAGGGCCTGCATGCCGGTCAGGCTGTCGACAATGAAATGGACGTCGCCGTGCAGGGTGTTGTGCAGGCCGTACATCGCCTCGGCTACCTGGCCGGCATCGGCCGGTTCGTTGACTTTGATAACCTGATAGGGCCACAGGGCGCCGTCTTTTTCGTAAAATTTGTTGAAGATCTCGCTGCGGTCGCCCTTGCCGTTGGTGAAACAGTCGAGAATCGTCAGGTTCTGACTCTCGGCCAGAGGACCGAGGTAGGAGACAAGATTTTTCGGGGAGCGGTCGAAGGTTACATAGATCAGCGGCTTTCCGGCTTGCAGCGTCTCGGTGATAAAACTCAGGCAAAACACCGAAGAGAAACTGCCGGCCTCTTCGTACCACAGGACATTGTCGCCGATGAACAGATCGCCGAGCAACCGGTCCAGCTCCGAAATCCCGGAGGAGACGCGCCGTTTTTCGGCAATCAATTCCGCCTGCTTTTTCATACGAAGGCCCGAAGGGTGACAGCGTTGGTTCAGACCGAGAACTCGCCGATCATCTGACGCAGCTCTCTGGCTATTTCTCTGAGTCGGACGGCGTTGACGCGCGCCTCTTCACCGCGGCTTGCTTCGGCCATCAGAACGACGGCTCTGCTCTTGTCGACCACGGTCTTTTCAGCATTGCAGCGGAAGCGACTCCGGGCAGGCTCACGCTGCCGGCCAGGGGTTGAGCGGCAGGGGCCGGTGGTTCTCGATTTCGAGCAAGCGGTTGTATTTGGCCAGTCGTTCGGACTGGGTGACCGAGCCGTTCTTGAACTGATCGGCCGCCCATCCCACCGCCAGGTCGGCGGCCCAGTCATCCTCGGTCTCGCCGCTGCGTACGCTGATCGTTATCTGCCAGCCGGCCGCTCTGGCCAGCGCTCGGGCTGCCGCCGCTTCGGTCAGCGTGCCGATCTGGTTTACCTTGAGCAGCAGGCCGTTGCAGGCCCCATTATCGACGGCCCGGCGGATCCGCTCGGGATTGGTGCAGAGCAAGTCATCGCCGAGGATCAGCACCGTCTCGCCGAGGGCCTGCTGCAACAGCGGCCAGTGTTGCCAGTCGTCTTCGGCCAGACCGTCTTCGAGGCTGACGACCGGATAACGCCGGCACCAGGAGCAGAGATGGTCGATCATCTCCGCCGGTGACAACAACCGGCCGTCGAGCAGGTAACGGCCGTCGCGGTAAAAGTGGGAAGCGGCGACATCGAGGGCGAGATGGGCATCGCGGCCGGGTTGCCAGCCGGCGCCTTCGATGGCCGCAACGGCGGCCTGCAGCATCGCTTCGGAATTTTCAAAAGGGGGAGCCAGGCCGCCCTCGTCGGCGGTTAGCAGTCGCATGCCGTAACGACCATAGGTCTGGTCGGCGGCGGCGTGATAAATGCGGTTCATCATCACCAGGGACTCGTCGATGGATTGTGCCGCCGTCGGTACGATCAAAACATCCTGGATGGCCACCTGTTTGCCCGCGTGCCGGCCGCCGCTGAAAAGGTTGATGGTCAGGCGGGGGAAACGGGCCGCATGTTCCGGTCGGTCCTGGAGGAGACGAGAGAAATATTCGTTGAGCGGCAGTCCGTCCCGGGCCGCTCGGGCGCGGGCAAAGGCGATGGAGACGGACAGCAGGGCGTTGGCCCCGAGCCGCTGTTTGTTGGGCGAGCCGTCGATGTCGATCAGGGCCTGGTCGAGTTCCTGCTGGTTGGCGAAGGCGGCGGTGCTGAGGGCCTGATGCAGCACGGTGTTGACGTTGGCCACTGCCTGCCGGCAGCCTTTGCCGCGATAACGCGCCGGGTCGCCGTCACGCAGTTCGCATGCTTCGGCGGCGCCGGTTGAGCGCCCGGAGGGGATCGAGGCGGCGGCCCGGGTTCCGTCGGCCAGCGTGCAGGTGGTCTTGATGGTCGGCCAGCCGCGGCTGTCGAGAATTTCCAGGGCCGTCAGGGAAGCAATCTCATTCATAGTCGCTCAACCGGGAAGTGAATTGATGGATCAGCGCCGTCATGGCGGCGGGCGGTTCGTCGATCAGGTGCTGGACAACCATCCGCTGTGCGGCTTTTTGTGAAAACGATAGATACTCCAGAATCGATTTTCCGGCAACCCGGGCGAGCAGGCAGCCGAGCGTGTGGTTGACGCACCAGTGTTCCAGCTCCTCGGCCCAGGGCCGGTCGGCTGTCTGTTGGTAATAAGTCCGCCAGTAGGTATCTGCGATGGCGGCGAACTGCCGGCGCAGCGGCAGGCGGGCGTGGGCCTTACTGAGGAAGTGAGCCATCGAGAAACCGATATCGAACGCGGGGTCGCCGAAATGGATGACCTCATGATCGAGCAGGATCAGGCGATCTTCGTGGATCAGGATGTTTTTCGGGCTGTAGTCGCCATGTACCAGGGTCAACCGCCGTTTTCGCGTACCGTCGATCAGATTGAAAAGAAAGGGGGCGGCGGTGGGTAAGTGGTGGCCGGCAAAGCTGTAGTATGGATCGATGCGCAGATTTTCAAAAAAGGAGGTGTCGGCGAATGCCTGGGACAACTCGTTGCGGTGGGCGAAGGCGCCGTCGTGCAGTCGGGCGAGCAGGGAGCCGAATTCGACGGCATGGCCCGGTTCGGGCGGCTCTGTCAACAGCAGTTCTTTGTAGTTCCGATGCGGATCGGGAACTGCCGACATGATCAGCAGATGCTGCTCGTGGTTTTCGAACACAAAGGACGGCACGGCCGCCGGTCCGATCAGCCGGGCCAGCCATCTGAGTCCGGTCGCTTCGACGTGAATCCGTCTGGGGTCGGAGAACCAGTCGGCTTGCACGCGGAGCTTCTCCAGGGCCTGTTTGGCGACCCAGCCGGTGCCGTCGGCAAAAGCAATTTTGACGGTCCGGTTTGATACGCCGCCGTGCAGCGTGGTGCAGAGCGGCTGCGACCGTTCTTCCAGCAATCCGGATCGAACAAGGAAAGCAAGCAGTTGAGCGTGGTTCTCGATATCGATCATCGCGGTCGAGAAAACGATAAACCTATGCACTTGTTGAGGATGGACAGTGCCGCAAGGAGCCTGCCGTGCCGTAACAGATTTCCGTCGCCTGGTTCCAGCAATTGTACCGTTCTACTGTAACTGATCGTTTGGATTTGATAAAGCGATAGTTGCGCCGGGTTGCCAGGCAACCGGCGGAGCTGCGTTAAGGTCACGATTCAATGGTCCGATTCGGAAAGAAAAAGATTGTTTCGCCAGCGCCTTGTGATGATTGCGGCATGGTGACCTTGATTGGTGCCGATGTAATGCCGGTTTGTCGGCGGTGGCGGGCATGTCTGAAATCATGAAGTGGCGACTGGCCGTTGTCAACGGTCCGGAGCCGGGCATCGAGATGCGTGGCTCTCAGGGCGACGATTGAGATGCCCGGAAAGATATCCTGGCCGCTCCCCTGGGTGTTGTTGCCGCCCTGTGTTTTTTCCCACCTGGCTCACGATCGGCGCCCGGTCAGCGCAGGAGGGGGGTAATGACCAGCGCCAGCAGTCACCCGGCAATGAGGTCTGCTAATCTCCGCTGCCAAAACGTTCACCAAGACTTTCCTAACGGTTTTTTACCAGAGGGCAAATATGACGCCGGTATAGTCCGTCGCGTACTGCGGCACACGGTGGGCCGTCGGCTGTACTTTCTTATTGGGAGGACATCATGGGAAATGCGGTGATACCAAGCTTTGATCTGGTCGATGAGGAGTATATGACTGAGCAGCACCTCTCTTATTTCCAAAAGCGCCTGCTCGACTGGCGTGCCGAACTGGTTGCCGCGTCGCGGACGGCTCGTGCCGATTTGAAAGATGAGCAGCTTTGTAAGCCGGATCCGGTCGATTGCGGTACGCTGCAGGCGGCAAAGGAGCGCAGCCTCAGTGCCACCAAGCGCCAGGATCTCCTGGTCGCCAGAATTGATCATGCCTTGCGGCGTATCGGGCAGGGAACATACGGTTATTGTGAAATGACCGGCGAGCCAATCGGCTTGCGACGCCTGGCCGTGCTTCCTCTGGCAAATCTCTCCATTGATGCCCAGGAGCAATTGGAACGCGGTGGTGCCGTCGTCAGGCGGTAAGGACGAGCCAACCGATAATTTTTTCGTTAACTATCACCGCTCAGGGGTGATCGGTGATGAAGACCAGCTCATCATCGCTCGATTCCACGGCGGAGAGCCGTTTCCGGATTGATCGAAGGCGGCAAGGTCGTCCGCTTGGTCGATCCGGTTGAGGATCAGCCAGTCAACAAAGCGTCCTCGCGCCCGTTTGGCGTGGATCGCGACGGTCCTGACAATATGGTTTTGCCGCAGCTTGAAAGATTTGGTGAGCATCCGCCCGGCCAGACGCTTGGTATTGACGACCCGGGCATATTCCCGCGAGGCGCGGTTGACGGTGACAAAACGATTGCCGCAATAATTGTTGGCACGCCGGGAATATCCCCCACTATCGGCGCCAGGGTGATCAGACCGGCGGCGACCAGCATGGGGGCAAAGGATGCTTGGCCGAACGACTCCATGATCATCCCTCGGGAAATATGCTCATTTTCCTGTGCCGCCCGGTCAATTTTCCGTACCAATGTATCAATTGTTGAAGACTGGCAGGTTGCACTGTTGCAGTCATGGGATATCATCCGACTTGAATGGAAAGAATACCAGACAAAAAAACATGACTTTAGAGCATGAAGGGGAAACCTTCCTCCTTCCATGCTTGTGTTCCATCCTTGATTACCTTGACGTTTCTGAAGCCCTTATCTGCCTGCTTTTCTGTTTGACCAGCAGAAGTTTTGTTTCCCGGTCAGCTGCAGTAAAAGATGATTTCTCTGTTTTTTGCCAATTCATCTTCTTTTTGCCGGAACTCCTGTAGAGAGATAGCCCCCTCCAGGGCGGCGTTTTTGAATTTTTCGTCGCTGCTCCCGCCGATGATGAACGCGGTCTTCGATTTTTGAAAAGATAACAGGCCGGTAACGGAGACATCTGGTCTCGGATTTCAGGCAAAACGTGTAACCGGAGTGGCGAGCGGGAGCACGGCAGGCCGGGCGATTTGACATACGCGTTTGGTATCGGCAATAATGACATGAGGATATCTTTTTGTCATGGCGGCCCGGACAACGCATGCACCCAAGAGGACCAGGAGAGAGAGATGATGACTGAGAACGAATGGGGACCCGATTCCAGTGGTGACGACTTGGCGCGGAAAATCATGAGCCTGGCTGACGCGGGTGCTTTCGCCGAGGCCGAGGCCCTTCGGGAGCAGTTGCTCCGCTCTCACCCGGGAGCGATCAACCTGATCGTGTCGACCGGCGAGTATATCGAGGAGGAAAAGATGAAGCGGCTCGATGCCGACCACCTGACCCTCTGGCGGGAATTGTATGATGAGCTGAGTGACGAGGAGACCAACATGCTGTTCTATCGTCTCAAGCAAGACCGTATTCCGCCCGGCAAGGTTATCTTTTTTCAAGGAAAACCGAACAATCGCCTGTTTTTCGTGGAAGACGGCGAGGTGACCCTATTTTTTCGGACTGCGGCGAAAAACGTTGCCCTGGCAACCGTGGGACGAGGTTCGATTATCGGTGAAGACACCTTCTTCGGCATCTCTTTTTGCACCTTCTCGGCGGCGACCCGATCGGCGGTCTTGCTGCGCCATCTGAGTCGCAATGACAGCGCCGACTGGCCGGACAGCCAGCCGGCGCTGTTCGACAAGCTCCGGGATTGGAGCCATCGTGTCGGGACGGCCGAAGAAGCGGTCAAACAAAAGAACCTGGAGCGACGGACCCATCCGCGGTTCCCGTTGACGGCGGTGGCAACCGCCGTCATTCTGGACCGTGACGGAGCGTCCACCGACTCCTATTTCAGGGGAGCGGTGGTCGATCTGTCGCGCAGCGGCACCTGCTTTTCGATGAAGTGTTCCAAGAAAGAAACCGCCCGGGTCCTGCTGGGCCGGCAGGTTCAGATTTCACTGACACGTGAGGACCGGCAGGAGCCGCTGCTGCAGGCCCGGGGTATTATCGTCAAGCTTTCCTTTCTGCTGCACAGCGATTATCATGTTCATGTGAAACTGACTACGGCCATCGACCAGGAAGTGTTCAAGGCTCTTCCCTGCGACTGGTCGGAGCCGGCGGAGTACTGAAGATCGTCGGGCGGTATGGTGGAGTGGATAAATGCCGTGCCGTTTTAAATCGTCTGATAGAAAAAGGTGCATACATGGCAGCAGAAGCAAAAGTAGCGATGCGGCAGGTCTCCGATTCGGCGTCACGCGGCCGGGCCCGTGATTTCGAGATTTCTTGTGATCGCCCCGAGGCAAAAGGCGGCTCCAATGCCGGGCCGATGGGAGGTGAGCTGTTGCTGCTCGGTCTGGGCGGCTGCTTCATGAGCAACCTCCTGGCGGCGATCAAGGCGCGGGAAGCTCGGATCAGCGATGTCGAGATCGCCATCACCGGGGTTCAGGACGGCACGCCGACCCGCTTCACCGAGGTAAGCATGAGCATCTCGGCACGCTATGAAGACCGCGCCGAGATGGAGAAAATGGTGACCATCGCCGAGCGGGGCTGCATCGTCGCCAACACTCTGAAATCAGCCGTCAGCCTGTCCATCTCCGTAAACTGACCGGCCGCGGGGCACACTCGCCCGCCTCTAGCGACTCCGGTTGCCCTTGCCTTTTGGAGCACTCGCTCCAGGTGGCGCGATACGTGCGATCTCCGGATGCTCGGCCAGATAGTCGCTCGCGGCCTTCGCCGAGAACTCCGGTTGTTGCTGGAGTGTGCGCCATTCCACGACCTTGCCGGGCCACTCTTTCCTGTTGCAGATCGAGGGGGCCGCGGCGTTGATGCGGGCAAAAAACCCTAGCCGGAAAGGGCGCGGCCGGGCCTCGGTTGAGACGATGTCGTCGGCGCTGCGGGAGTGATCTCTTCGGCCGATCGGGCAGCCGATTCCGCGGCGATTCGAAAGAGCACGAAACCGCCGTTTCGGGCCAGCTCTTCGACGTCGACGGCGTTGTCGCGCAGTCGCTGCAGATAATATACGGTGGTGATGCCGATGCTGCTTTCCCGTCCTCGGAGCAGATCCGGCAACTCGTCCGCCTGCCGTTCGGGCCGGTAGATGGTGGTGCGTCCGGAAACGAAATTGATGCTTGGCCGATCGTCGACCGCAAAGAGTACGATAGCGTCATTTTTTTCAGTCAGATCTGCAGCCTGCTGGGCGATTCGGGCCAGAGGCTCGTTCATCAGCCGGTCATAGAGCGGGATCACCAGGTGAAACAGACCGGTGCTGATGAGCAAAGAGCAGAGCAGCAGGGTCTCGAACACGACCCGGCGCTCGCTGCTGTTGCGCACGCGAAAGATCAGATAGCTGCAGGCGAAAAACAGGGCGGCGATAAGCCACGGGGTCATGCCCAACTCGACGGACTCAGCCAAAATCGGTGCTTTTCGGGCATCTTTACCGAGCACTTCGTTAAGGTACGGGAAGAACAGCGGCAGGGCAGCAAAAACGAGGCCAAGCAGGCCGACGGTGACGGCGGCAAACCAGCCGGCCAGCCGCCAGGTCAGCCCCTGCGCGTGGCCCTCGCGGTTGAACAAGACGGCGATGCACAGGGCCAGACCGGGCAGGGCCGGCAGAATATAGTTGGGCAGTTTCGTGGCGGCCACCGAGAAAAATAAGAAAACCACAACAGTATGGATCACCATGAGGGTCAGGAAACGAGCGGCCGGCGACTGCCTGCCCAGGGAAAGGGCGGGGATTGTCAGCAACAGGTAGGCGAACCAGGGCAGAAACCCGATGGCCAGTACGATCAGGTAATAGAAGAAGGGGCCGGAGTGACCTTCCATCGGTTCGGAAAAGCGCCCGAAATGATGGGTAAGAAACAACTCCTTCATAAACGAGAACCCGGCCGGGTGCACCAGGCCGAGAGCGAGGTACCAGGAAAATCCGACCAGGGTGAGGATCAGCGTGCCGGGCAGCAGCCAGGTTTTTTGAAAGAGCAGACCCGGACGTCGGATCACAACCAGGTAGATCAGTGCGGTGACCACCGGGAAAAGCGCGCCGATCGCCCCTTTGCTCAACATTGCCAGGGCCGCGGCAAGGCAACCGAGGGAGAACAGGACGGCGCCACCCTGCTGTCGCAGAGCCCGTTCCACGCCATGCCAGGAGACGACCAGGGCAAGAGTCAGAAAGAGAGTCAGCGCCATATCGGTCATCGCGATCCGGGACAGGTAGACAAAGATGATCGAGCTGCCGAGCACCAGCGCGGCCTGAAAGGCGACGCGCCCGCCAACGGGGCCGCGGGCGCCGAAATAGAGGGTCAGCACGGTCAGCAGGCCGCAGCAGGCGTTGAAGAATCGAGCCCCGAAAGCGGAGATGCCGAACATCTCGTAGCCGAGCATCTGCAGCCAATAGAGCAGCGGCGGCTTTTCGAAGAAGTCCTCACCGTTGAGGGTCGGTTGCAGCAACTCGCCGGCCAGGTACATCTCCCGGGAGACCTCGGCGTAGACGCCTTCGTCGTAGTCGATAACCACCGGTCCGCCGAGGCCGGCGAAATAAAATACCGAGAAGACGATGAAGATGACGACGGGATAAATAAAGCGGGTGAGGAGCTGCATGTTCAGGGCCTCTGGAGGTGCCGTCGGTAATGGCGGCGGATGCGCCACAACTCGAACGGAATTTTCGGCAGATATGCCGGGGAAATTTTGGACGTGCCGACATCGGCCCAGTGGGTCAGCGGATATTCGTGGATGATGCGGGTCGCGTGATGCCGGCCGACCAGCCCGATCGTCCGGGCGAACAATTCGACATCGAACAGCCAGCGCGACAAAAACGGCTCCGAGAAGATCTGTTCGGCCAGCTTCCGATCGAACACCTTGGCGCCGCATTGGCTGTCGTAGACGGACAGGCCGAGCAGCAGGCTGATGGCGGTGGCGATGATTCGTCCCGGGTAATGGCGATACCAGTGACGGGAGATGACGGCGCCGAGTCTCTGCACGCGCGCCCCGCAGACCATTTTGACGGCCGGGTCGGCGGCCATTACCCCACTCAGGTTGGCGATAGCCGGCAACGGTGTGGCCAGATCGGCATCCCAGAAGCCGAGTTGTTCGACCGGCTGCCGCAGGCCGTGCAGGACGCCCTGTCTGATCGCTTCGGCCTTGCCGCGATTGTGCGGCAGGGCCAGGATGGTGACACGGTTGCCTGCTCCCGATTCAATACCACGCAGCATCTCCAGGGTCCGGTCGGTAGAGCCGTCGTCGACAAACAGCAACAGGGTTTCGCTGCTTTCGGTCACATACGAGCGAAATTCGTTGGGCTGTAACCGCAGGGCCTCGTTATAGCATGGAATGACGATGAGGATCAAAGAAGCATCTCCTGATCTGGACAAGGGGCGCCGACGGGAAGGGTGACATACGAGCGTGTCTGCCAGACAGTATCGGAATCAGTCGGGAAGCGCAACCATTTCACCGGCAATCCGGCGGTTTTCGGTAGGCGGCGGCAACGCAAAAATGTTGCCTTGTGGCACGAAATACGGTACG
>CAYSSK010000059.1:8783-22954 GCA_964433645.1 uncultured Desulfofustis sp. | reverse complement strand
GGTTATTTCTATCTGCCGCGGACGAGCCGTCTCGGATTTGGGCAGATGCAGGCGCAATACGCCGTCTTTCATTTCGGCGTTGACCTGATCGATATCGATGGATTGCGGGACCGAAAAGGTCCGTTGGTAATCAAGTGCGCCAAATTCCTCCCATTGCGGGGCGCCGACGCGTTCATGCCGACGCCGCCCGGACAGGCGCAACCGGCCGTTATCGAGATTGATCGAAACCTGCTCTTTCTCAACGCCGGGAAGATCGGCATAGACCATGATTTCATTGTCGTTTTCATAGATATCTACCAGAGGATTGCCCACCGGTATTTCCCGGGCTTGGTGCGGCATCGATTCTTCTCTGGTGACAAGATCGGTTTTCTCAGTCATGGCACCCTCCTACAGTTCATTATGGTTCTTCACTCAGCGGCCACTTCCTCGTTAATGGACGGTAATCTGTTTCGGCTTGGCCGTATCCGCCTTGGGCAGGACCAGCGTCAGGATGCCGTTTTCCAGCCGCGCCTCGATATGCTCGGCATCGACTTCCGCCGGCAAGGTGAAGCTCCTGGTGAACGCTCCGTCGGCTCGCTCCTTGCGATGGGTGGTATACCCTTCGGGATGATCCGAGGTGCGCGATCCGCTGATCTCCAGATAATTGCCCTGTACTTTGACCGTGAGGTTCTCCCGCGGGATGCCGGGGACTTCCAGCTGCATCCGTAGCGCCTCACCGTCATCATAGAAATTGGTCCGCGGTCCACGGTCCATGGCCAACCAGACCGGTGCCGGTCGGCGAAAACGGTTGAAATCGGAGAACATTCTCTCCCTTCCTTCATCAAGCAGGTTCATCGCCCTGAACAATCGATCGATTTCATTCCATTGTGTCAACATGGCGGCCTCCTCTCCTCTGGTTCGTATCATGTCGTTATGCCCTTCTTGACGGGGCTGTTTTGAAGTTACTTGAAAGATAGTTATCACGGTGTTATTGTCAATATAAAAAAAATACGTATATGTCTTTTAGTTTAATATTACTAAATATATTTTATTGGTACAGTAATCTGATCTGCCGAAACAGCTCTCCCTGTTCACGTCCACGGGGAGCGTCGGCGATCGGAACCGGCCGCAGAACAGGTCCAAAACACCCTGGGGAGGATAGCGATGCCGAAAAACTATTACATCATCCTGGGAATCTCCACCGACTCGTCGCAACAGGAAATCAAAGCGGCCTACCGCCGGTTGGCCAAGACCTTTCACCCCGATATCTACGGGGAGCAGCACTCTCCCTTTCCGGCCATCCAGGAGGCCTACGACGTTCTGAGCGATCCGCGGCGCCGGCTTGATTATGACCGGCAGCTGCAGCCGCGACCGGTCGTCCGGCACCAAAGCGCGGCTGAGCCGCTGTCGACTCCAGGGCGGGTAGACGTGGAACTGCTTGCACCACGCCGTCCCTCTGTTTCCGGAAGATACCGACAGCCGGCCGATTTTTACCAGCTGCATCGGCCGCTCTTTGACACCTTTATCGAGCGCCTCTTTGGTGATACCGGGTACCGGCAGCATCACGCCGGCCGGAACCGGGCCGCCCCGCTCACCGTCGACGTTGCCCTGACAGCGCGGCAGGCCGCTTATGGCGGTCAGCTTCGCCTGGTCCTGCCGGCACGGTGGCTCTGTCCGGAATGCGGCGGCTGCGAATCAGGGAGATCCTTTTCCTGCCGGCGATGCGGGAGCGCCGGGGTAATCGACGGCGAGGTTCCGGTGATCATTTCATTGCCGGCGGGAATCGGCGAGGGACACAGTATGACCTATTCTCTGGAGCATCTCGGCGCCCACCATGGAGCCGTGACGATACGGTTCAGCGTCAACTGATTTTCATCGGTCAAATACCGGGCGGATCCTGCGCATCGGGTCGCCGCGGCCGCAGATCAGTCGCTTCTGCCCCAGAATGCTTGTATGGTTCGGTAATGGTCGGTCAGCAAAGCGGCTGCGTCATGGCTGCGCTGCTGGCGGAAGGCCTCAACGATCGGTGGGTGCAGCTCATAGATGGTCTGCAGCGGCATGGCCGCTTCGACCAGCGTGCCGACCACCTGAGCCTGGATTTTCAGGGAGTCCCACACCGAAACCATGGTGGCGTTGCCGGAAAATTCGACAATGGCCCGATGGAACCGGTTATCGGCCCTGGTCAGCAGCTGGATCTCCCGCTGCTCAACGGCTGTTTGCATATCGGCGAGGCACTGGTCCAGTACCGCCAGCACCGGATCGCGGGCGTCTTCCCCCAGGCCGGCGACGGCAAAGACTTCAACGGCCTCGCGAACCTGGGAGGCCTCTTCCAGTTCCCGGCGATTGAAACTTTTGACCATCGCCCCGACGTGGGGAATATGATCCACATAGCCAAGGGTTTCCAGACACCGGATGGCCTCCCGGACCGGTGCCTGGCTGGTGCCCAGTTCTTGTGCGACCTGCAGCTCCTTGATGCGGTCTCCCGGCAGCAGCGTCCCCTCGACGATGCGCTCGATCAGGATCTTCTTGATCTGGTCTTTCAGACTCTTGCGAACCACCTTTGCCGTGGCCATAGCACCTCCGATGGGGAATTCACTTCCGTTTAATAATTATCGATAATATAGAGCAGCGGGTCACAAGATGCAAGCGCCGATCGGCGGCCAACTCACCCCCGCCCGCACCGGCGGGCGAGGATCTCATTGCATCGGCGCCGCGGCTGGATTATAACCTGCCTCTACAACGATTCATGACTCCAATCGGGGAGGGCTTGACCGGTTCTTTCCGTTGGCCCACGCCTCTGCTGCTCTGTGACGAATTGGCCTTCTTCCGGCAGCAGAGGCGCTTTTCCGGCCAACCGGCAGATGACGGCCGGCAAGACGCCCCGCCCGAACGACCACACCCTCTGTTGCAGAATCCTTGGAGGCAGCCATGGACCCGAAAAACCAGCACCCGGACCGGCGAGACGCCGCGGTATCGGACGATACCGTGCTCAAGATCGCCAAGGAGATCGCCGTCAAGTTCATTGAAGTCGGCCGCTTGACCCCGGCCACCTTCGACGAGACCTTCAAGGCCATCCACGCCACCATCGCCGAAACGGTGAACAAAGATGGCTGAGGCGGCGAACCTGCTGGACCCGGCGTTGAACCGTCTGCCGGCGGTGGTGCAATCGGTCCACCTGATGGGGATCGGCGGTACCGCCATGGCCGCATTGGCCGGTATGCTGACCGAGCAGGGGTATCAGGTCAGCGGTTCGGACAACCCGCTCTACCCGCCGATGTCCGAGCTGCTCGAGCGGCTCGGCATCCCGGTGGCCTCCGGCTACCGGCCGGCCAATCTCGGTCATCGCCCGGACCTGGTCGTCGTCGGCAACGTAATCAGCCGGGATAACCCGGAAGCCCAGGCCCTGGGGGCCGCCGGCCTGCCCTACCTGTCCATGCCGCAAGCCATCGCATCGTTGTTTCTCGCCGGCCGGCGCCCGCTGGTTATCGCCGGCACCCACGGCAAAACGACCACCGCTTCCCTGCTGGCCGCAGCGCTGCACACCGCCGGCAGCGATCCCGGTTTTCTGATCGGCGGCATCGTGCAGGATTTCGGCACCAACTATCGGCTGGGCAACGGGGACGTTTTCGTGGTCGAAGGCGACGAATACGATACCGCTTTTTTCGACAAGGGATCGAAGTTCCTCCACTACCGTCCCGATGTAGCGGTGATCACGTCGATTGAATTCGATCATGCCGATATCTTCGCCGACCTGGAGGCCATCAAGCACTCATTTCGCCGCTTTGTCTCCCTGCTGCCGCCGCACGGCCTGCTCGTGGCCAATATCGACGACCCGGTGGTCGCCGATATCGCTGCCGCGGCCCGCTGCCCGGTGCAGAGCTACGGCCGGCAAACCGGCCGTGACTGGCGGATCGGGGCCATCGATCAGCAGCCGGGTCGCACGAGTTTCGAGCTCTATCGCCAGGACGCCCTGTTCGCCGATGTGACCATCCGCCAACCCGGCCTGCACAATTGCCTGAATGCGACCGCCGCGGCGGCGGTGATGCACCACCTCGGCCTCGGCCGAGCCGCCCTGCTCGCCGGCTGCAGCGCCTTCGCAGGAGTCAGGCGTCGCCAGGAGATTCGCGGCGTCGTCGACGATATCATCGTCATCGACGATTTTGCCCATCACCCGACTGCCGTTCGGGAAACGCTGAACGCATTGCGGCAGGCCTACGCCGGCCGCCGCCTGATCGCGGTTTTCGAACCGCGATCCAATTCCTCGCGGCGCTCGCTCTTTCAACGTGAATATGCAACCTCATTTGGGGCGGCCGATCTGTCGATCATCAAGGAGCCGCCGATTCTCAAGGAAACCGATCGGCTGGACCGACTGTCCGCGGCCCGCCTGGCCGAAGATATCGGCCGCAGTGGCGGCCGGGCGGTTGCCTGCGTCGACACCGAGGCGATCCTGACCAGGCTGGAGACGATCGCCCTACCGGGCGATGTGATCGCTCTATTGTCGAACGGCGGTTTTGACGATATCCACCGGAGGTTGCTGGCCGTGCTGGCCCAGCGTCGATAGAGCCGCGGGTGAATACCGCCGTTGGTGCCGGCTCGACGGCCGAGTCGGCGCAGAATCCGGACGGCAGAATGAACCGTCAGCGAAGATAGGGCTGCAATGTGTCGCGCAGCGTGCAGAAGAGCCGCTCCAACTCGTAATCGCCTTGTCGTTTTTTGCTTTTTTGTTCGATCTCATAAGCGAGATCGGCGCAATCGTGAAGGCCGAGGTTGAGCAGGGCGCCCTTGATGGTATGCCCGGCTTTACCGAGCTTTTCCAGATCACCGCTGGTGAAGGCTTCCTCGAGCCTTGTCAGGTGCTCGGCCAAAGAGGAGATAAACCCGGGGATCATGGTGTCGATCTGTTCGGCGGGGAGATTGAACTGGTTGAGCAGGTAGGTCTTGATCCGCTCCTGTCTGAATATGTCGGTCATGGCTCATTCGATAAGGTTCAGGTCACGCAAGGTGGCGATCAGTTTCAAGCGATCGATCGGTTTGGTCAGATAGGCTTCGCAATGCCCTTCGGTAAACGCCTTCATGATATTCTGCGAATCGGTCAGCATCGTTGTCATGATTACCTTGGTGGCCTGACGGCCGGTAAAACCGAGCTGCCGTTCCAGCGCCCTGATCTCTGAGAGGACCTCCTGCCCGTCCATCTCGGGCATCATGATATCGAGGCAGACCAAGTCATAACGTTCATCATGGTTAAAAGACCGGCGCAGCACATCCATGGCTTCCCGGCCGTCGACCGCGACGTGACAGACCCCGTACGGGGCCATCATTTCGATCAGCAGGGTACGGCTGATAAATTCGTCTTCAACGATCAGTATCTTCAACATGAAAAACCACCCGGTAACAGGGCAAACACGCAGCCGCTGACCAAATGGCCTGTTGCGCCGGCGGCACCTTTTCCGTATGGTATACCAAACCCCTCGCAAAGCAAATAAAAAGCTCACCAATTCAGACTTTTTGGTGCCATCGACGGCATGAAGCCAACAACGCCACTCCACGCCGCCGTTCTGCGGGCGATCACCGATCACCACCTGGTCTCCGGGGCCGCGCACCTGGTCGTCGGCGTGTCCGGCGGCAGCGACTCGGTGGCCCTGCTGCACCTGCTCGCCGACCTGTTGCCGGATTGCCGGCTGACGGCCGTCTATGTCGACCACGGCCTGCGGCCGGAGGAAACCGCGTCCGAACAACAGCTGGTAGAGCACCTCTGCCGGCAGCTGGCAGTGGAGTGCCGCACCATCGCGGTCGATGTGACGGGGGAGCGGCAGCGCAGCGGCGAGTCCGTCGAGGCCTGTGGTCGGCGGCTGCGCTACGGGGCCCTGGAACAGGTGCGGGCAGCGTGCGACGCCGAGTCGATCGCCGTCGGCCATACCAGCGACGACCAGGCGGAGGAAGTGTTGATCAGGCTGATCAGGGGCACCGGATTACAGGGACTGGCCGGCATGGCCTGGAAAAGCGGCCGCGTCATCCGGCCGCTGCTCGCCATCACCAAGCAGGAACTCGCGGGCTATCTGCAAGCACGCGGCCTTGCCTCAGCCCTGGACAGCAGCAACCTGTCCACGCGGTTCCTGCGCAATCGGGTGCGTCTCGAGCTGCTACCGCTGCTGGAACGCAGCTACAACACAGCGATCAGGAAAAACCTGCGCAGCTTGGCGACGATTTGTGGTGGTGACGACGACTATCTGCGAGGCATCGTCGACAATCACTATAAAGATCTGGTGACCCAAGCGCCCGGCGCCGGGCTGACACTTTTGCTGCCGGCCTTCGGCGAGCTCCATCGGGCCCTGCAACGGCGGCTGCTGGAAAAAATCTGCTGGCAGAGCGGCAGCAGGCCGAGCTTTCGGCACATCGAAGACCTGCTGCAGTGCATTGCCTCGGGAAAAACCGGCGCCCGCATCGACCTGCCCGGCACCGTCTGTGCCCGGAAAACCGGGCAGTCCATGGTCTTTTCGGCAGCCACCGGAGACCCGCGAAGCGGGCAGCGTGACCAGTTCGGCCCGCCGCTGATACTTGACGGACCGGGCAGCTATCCGCTTGCCCGGTTCGCCGCCTCGATCGAAATGGCGCTGCTGCCGGCGCGGCAGGCAACCGGCGCCAAAGCGCTGCTGATCGATGGTGATCGTGCCCCGTTTCCCCTGGTTCTCCGGGCCCCGAACGCCGGCGAGCGCTTCGTGCCGCTCGGGGCGCCGGGCAGCAAAAAAGTGAGCCGTCTGCTCAGCGACCGCAAGATCCCGCGCCACCGACGGCACCGTTATCCGGTCCTCGTGTGCGGCCGGGACATCGTCGCCATCCCCGGGCTGGTCATTGGCGATCGGGTCAGGATAACCGAGCGGACCACCCGGGTGCTGGCCATCACCTGGCGCGACGAGGCACCGGAGACGACCCGGCTGCCCTGACGACAAGCGGATCAGCCCTTCTTGCGCAGTACCCGCTTATCGCCGATCCTGATGGTCAGCTTGATCCGGTCGAAGTATTCGAGAATAGGGATGGAGAACTTTCTGGTCAGGCCGCTCAGTTCCTTGAATCCGGGCGCGTCGATCTCGCCGTGCTCCCGCAGATGGTTGGTCACCTTCTCCTGCAGATCCCGGAGCTGGGCGGCATCGAAGTACAACACCTCGCTGACCTTCATCAGCGTGCCGTCCTTGAGCAGCAGATTGATCACACTCTTGACCAACTCGGCAGGGTAGTCGGTAAAGTGCTCGTAGGTCTCCTTGACGGTCGGGGTCATCAGGCCTCTCCGGCGATACCAGGCCTGCAAATCGGCACGCAGTTGTTTTTCATCGGCCTTCAGCGCCACCTGGTGACCGGCCAGACGGATCACCGATTCCTCCTGCACCACCACGTTCTTGCGCAGCAACTCGTGTAAACAATAGTTGAATACTTTCGGGTTGACGGTGTGCTTGAAACCGGAGCGCACTTCTTCCTTGGACAAACCGTTTTTCAGCGGGTGGGACTGGTGGTAGGCGGTCAGCGAGGAGACGATGGTCTCGGTCACCTCGTCCGCCGCTTCCTTGGCCAGATAGCGCTGCGCGGCCGAATCGACGACGACGATGCGTTTGGCCGACAGCGGCACGCCGAGCAGTTTCGTCAGTTGTTTGCCAAACACCCCGAGTCGCACCGCCAACTGGTCAAACGTCAGGCCGATGGTCCAGGCCTCTTTGAGAAAGAGCAGCAGCTTCTCCTCGACACTGCCGTGCTGCAGGACCTGAAACACCGATTCGTTGTAGAGGCGATCTTTCTCCGCCAGCCGCTTGCGTTTCTTCGGCGCCTGGCAGCCGAGCACTTCACCGCCGCCGATGGTCACCACCGGCGAATAGCCGCGGATAACGTAGCGATCGCCCGGCCAGACCGCGACCGGCTCCTCCAGCAGAAGCTGCGCGGGCAGCTCCTCGCCGGGCTTGATTTCGTCGGCGGTCAAGAGGGAAACCCGGCCGGTCAACTCCGCGGTGCCGAGATGGACCCGCACCCGGGTGCGGTGCTTGAGCGGTCTCTGATTGGCCGGAAGGTAAAACAAAAAGCAGTCGAGCATGAAGTTTGCTTCGAGACACCCCGGAGTGGCCAGGACCATGCCGCGATTGATCTCTTCCAGTTCGGTGCCCTGGAGGTTGATCGCGGTGCGATGCCCCGCCTCGACCACCTCCACCGTCCGGGAATGCACCTGGATGCCGCGCACTTTGGCACTGCGGTCGCCGGGGTAGAGGCGCAGTTCTTCGCCGAGCACGGTTCGGCCGGAAATCGACGTGCCGGTGACCACGGCACCGAAGCCCTTCATCGCGAAAACTCGATCGATGGGCAGCCGAAACGGCCCGAAGGCCTCGGTGAACTGGTGCTGCCGGACAAAGTCATCGATGATGTCAACCACCCCATCGAGCCCTTCGCCGCTGATCGAGGAGACCGTGACGATCGGCGCCCCTTCGAGAAAACTGCCGCGGCAGAAATCGCCGACCTCCTCGATGACCATCTCCAGCCAGTCCTCGTCGACCAGATCCTTTTTCGTGATCACCACGAATCCTTCGCCGACCCCGAGCAGCCGGCAGATATCGAAATGCTCCCGGGTCTGCGGCATGATTCCTTCGTCGGCGGCGATGACAAAGGCCAGCAGGTCCATCCCGGTGACCCCGGCCACCATGTTCTTGACAAAGCGTTCATGGCCGGGCACATCGACGATGCCGATCCGATGTCCGCAGGGCAGATCGAGGTAAGCGAAGCCGAGCTCGATGGTGATGCCCCGCTTCTTCTCCTCTTTCAGCCGGTCGGTTTCAATACCGGTCAGCGCACGGATGAAACTGGTTTTGCCATGGTCGACATGACCGGCGGTCCCGAGAACAATTTCGCGCATGGAAAAGCGGTTATCTCAGGTAGGGGTTGGAGCGGTGCTCTTCCTCGATGGTCGAACGGCTGCCGCCGTAGCCGTGACCGGGCCAGACGACGGTTTCGGGCGGCAGGACCAATAATTTTTCAACGATGGAGGAGATCAGTTCGTTGTGCGAGCCGCCGGGAAAATCGGTCCGGCCGATACCGCCGACAAAAAGGGTGTCGCCGGTGAGCAGATCGGGCGGGTTATAGAGACACATACCGCCGGGGGTATGACCCGGCGTGTGGATGACCTGCAGCGACTCCTCGCCGATGGTGATCAGGTCACCGTCGGTGACGCGCAGATCGGCCGGCGGCGATTCTTCGAGACCGAGCATCGAGAAATAATTCTTGATATTGGGCTGATTGAAGAAATCGTCGTCGGCCGCGTGCATGATGACCTGCGCACCGGTCGCCTCTTTGATCCGGCGATTCCCGCAGACATGATCGGGATGACCGTGGGTGGCGATGATCGACACGACCTCGAGGCCCGCCCGGTCGACCGCGGCCAGCAGCCGATCCTCGTCGCCGCCGGGGTCCACGATGGCCGCTTTGCCGGTTTTCCCGCAGCTGAGCACATAGCAGCAAACCCCCATCATTCCGACAATATGCTGTTCCACTTTCATAATAATCCGGTCATCATTGGTTGCGGTTGCAGGTTGGCTCCTTCACTCCGTGGCATCTATCATGCCATCTCCGGCAAAAAAAGAAAAGCCCCTCACGAGCCTTTCTGCGCCCCACACCCGGTCGATGAGCACCCACACGCTCCGGCAGCACCGGCCATCTGCAACGGGGACGGGGCGGCCACCGGCGGCAGACGGCGTTCAACGGCGGCGACGACCTCGGCAAACGCCTGCACCGAGGGACTGTCCGCGGTCGTTGACAGATACGGCACGCCCTCATCACCGGCGGCAACGACCTGCGGGTCCATCGGCACCCGGCCGAGGAACGGCAGGTCGAATTCGCGGGCTACGTCCTCGCCGCCGCCGGACTTGAAGATGTCGACGGTCTGGTTGCAGTGCGGACAGACGAACCCGGACATGTTCTCCACGACACCGACGATCTCCACATTTACCGAACGGCAGAAATTAATCGATTTGCGGACATCGGCCAATGCCACTTTCTGCGGGGTCGTCACCACGATCGCCTTGACCAGCGGAATCGTCTGCGCCACCGTCAACGGCTCGTCGCCGGTGCCCGGCGGGGCATCGATGATCAGATAATCGAGCTCGCCCCAATCCATATCAGCGATAAACTGCCGAATCGCCTGAATTTTAAGGGGACCACGCCAGATAATCGCCTCATCACGATCGCGCATCATGTATTCCAGGGACACGACCTTGAGATTGTCGTTATAGCGCAACGGCGGGACCAGCGCATCGGGAGCGGACGGCGCCTCGAGCGTGCCCCGCAGGTCGAGCATCCGCACGACATCGGGGCCATGGATATCGACATCCATCAAGCCGACCTGATAGCCCCGCTGGGCCAGGCTGAGAGCCAGATTCACGGAAACGGTGGATTTGCCGACGCCACCCTTGCCGCTCATCACCATAATCTTGTTTTTGATCTTTCCCAGCGACCGGGTAATGGCATTGTCCTGCTGGGCCAGTGCCGCCTGCTGAGACTCCTTGGTTGTTTTGGTAGCACACGAGCCGCTGCTATCACATGATTGAGACATGCTCCTTCCTCCTGAAACAAAGAATAGTGTATGAGTGCCGATTCTATCTGAAACGGCGAATCTACATTAATGCCGCTCAGCTGAAATGCAACTCATTTTGTGTAAATGCAAACCTGATCGCCACCCGCGCGCGGTCCTGCCGCAACGATCGGGAGCGCTCTTTTTGTTGCGTTCTGCGCGCCAAGCCCTTACTATAGAATGTTTACTCGGTATCAAAAGAGATGATCTGCCCGTCCGTGCCGCCGTATCGATCGGCGGCACAGTGGTGACCGGCAACCAACCTCCACAGGATAACAGGTATGCTCGGCTGGTTTCGCAAGAAAAAAAAGAGCCCCGTCCCCGACGGCCCCGACGATGGCCCGACGCGGCAGCTGCCGGTTGACGGAGCCGAAGAAGAACCGGAAGAAGCCGAACCGGCGGCGCCGGAGCCCGCCGCGCCGCCGACCGAGCCTGCCGCTGGTGCCGTCTCCCCGGAAGACCCTGAACAATCGTCGCCATCCATTTTCAAGAAATTGTCGGAGCGCCTGACCCGAACCAGGGAATCGTTCACCCAGCGCATCGACGAATTATTTCTCGGCAAAAAACAGATCGATGCCGCCCTTTTCGATGAGCTCGAGGAAATCCTCGTCACCGCCGACCTCGGCATAGCCACCACGATGGAGCTGCTGGAAGCGGCACGCCGGCAGGTCAAGCGGGACAGTCTCTCCGACCCGCAGCAGCTCAAGCACATTATCAAAGACGCCCTGAAGTCCTACCTCACCGCCACCAACCGCCCCGCTGACCTGGTCATGCCGGAGCAGGGGCCGTTCGTGATCATGGTGGTCGGCGTGAACGGCGTCGGCAAAACCACCACGATCGGTAAAATCGGCGCCAAATTCAAAGCCGCCGGCAGATCCGTGCTGCTGGTCGCCGCCGACACCTTTCGTGCGGCGGCCATCTCTCAACTGAAGATCTGGGGGGACCGCAACGGTGCCCGGGTCATCGCCCAGCATGAAGGGGCGGACCCCTCCTCGGTGGTCTTCGATGCGATGGCCACTGCCGCCAGCAAGGGCTACGACGTAGTCCTGATCGACACCGCCGGCCGCCTGCACACCCGAGCCAACCTGATGGAGGAACTGAAGAAAATCAAACGGGTCATCACCAAACAAATGGCCGACGCACCGCACGAGGTGCTGCTGGTAATCGACGCGACCACCGGCCAAAACGGCATCTCCCAGGCCACCTTGTTCAACGAGGCGATCGGAGTGACCGGGGTCGCGCTCACCAAACTGGACGGTACCGCCAAAGGCGGCATCGTCGCCAATATCACCCGGGAGCTCCAGCTGCCGATCCGCTTCATCGGCGTCGGCGAGCAGATCGACGATCTGCGCGACTTCGACGCCGATGAGTTCATCGAGGCATTGTTTGCCACCGAAAGCGACAACGCCCATCCTTCCGGCCAGCACCACCTTCCTGAGTCATGATGCGTTACCAACAACGGCAACCACCCGGCTGCGGCGGCTGTCTACTGATCCTGCTGCTCATCGTTTTCGTCACCGGCGGCGCCCCGGCGCTGATCAACCTGCTCGGTTTTCTCTTTTTCTCCGGCTTTTTTGCGGTCCTGCTCTTTATCGCTCTGTTCTGGGGGTTTTCCTATTGGGCGCGAAACCGCATCGCCACGTACGAAGCGTCGCAGACCGAAAGTCACAACCGCTTTGTCTGGCTGCTGGTCCGGATCCTGGTCAAGATCGCCCAGCTCGACGGGCATGTCTCCCGGGACGAAGTCCAGACGATCCAGCGCTTCTTTCAGATCAACCTGCGCTACAACCAGACCCAGATGGCCTGGGTCAAGAACCTGATCAAGGAAGCGACCGGCGCCACCGAATCACTCGAGATGCTGCTCCAGGAATTTCGCTCCACCTTCGCCTACGAGCCGCGCCTGATCCTGCTCGAGCTGATCTACCAGATCATCTTTACCAAGGATCCGCCGCCGGACAGCGAATTGCAGACCGCCCGGCGCATTGCCGCCTTTCTCGAGATCGCCGATTACGACCTGCGCACCATCGAGGCCAAATACACCTATCGCCGGCACCAGCAGGCCACCGCCGCCCGGGAAAGCGACAGCCACTATTACGCGGTGCTCGGCCTCGAACCGGGGGCCGACCTGGAGACCATCAAGAAGGCCTATCGCGGCCTCAGCATGAAATATCATCCCGACAAGGTGTCCCACCTCGGGGATGAATTCCGCAACGTGGCCGAAGAAAAAATGAAGGACATCAACAGCGCCTACGATTATTTCAAGAAAAAATTCTCCTGACCAACAGGCGCCCGCGACACCAGTTCCCGCGGGAACGCCGCCAGACAACCAATGAGGGAATCATGGCCATATCCGAAAAAATGAAGCAGTTCTCCATCCAATCCTCGTGGATCCGGAAGATGTTCGAGGAGGGCGCCAAACTCAAGATCCAATATGGCGCCGACCACGTCTGCGACTTCAGCCTCGGCAATCCCGACGTGCCGCCGCCGCCGCAGTTTCGCGAGATCCTGCAGGAAACCGCCCGAAACACCACGCCCGGCCAGCACAGCTACATGCCCAACGGCGGCCTGCCCTGGGTGCGGGAGGCGATCGGTGCCCGGATGTCGTCGGAACAGGGCGTTGCCATCGATCACGGCGACCTGTTGATGGCCTGCGGCGCCGCCGGCGCCCTCAATGTAGTGATGAAGGCCCTGCTCAACCCCGGCGAGGAGGTCATCGTCCTCGCCCCCTATTTCGTCGAATACGGATTCTATGTCGACAACCACGGCGGCTCGGCGGTGGTCGTCCAAACCGACGGGGAGTTCAACCTCGATCTGCCGGCCATCGAGAAGGCCATCACCGAGAAGACCCGGGCGGTGATCATCAACTCGCCGAACAACCCCACCGGCCAGGTCTATGATGGGGCGGCGATCGGCGCGCTCGGCGACCTGCTCGAAGAAGCCGGCAACCGCTTCGGCTCGACCATCTACCTGATCTCAGATGAGCCGTATCGCAAGATCGTCTTCGATGGATGCCGGGTTCCGCCGATTTTTCAGCTGGTCCGCAACAGCATCGTGCTGTCCTCTTTTTCCAAGGATCTGTCCCTGCCCGGCGAGCGGATCGGCTACGTGGCCGTCCACCCGCAGGCCGACGACAAAGCGGCCCTGCTCGACGCGATGACGCTGGCCACCAGGATCCTCGGCTTCGTCAATGCGCCCGCCTTCATGCAGCGGGTCGTCGCCGAACTGCAGAATGTCTCCATCGACACGTCGATCTACGCCCGGCGACGGGAGCTGTTCTGCTCGCTGCTGGCCGATATCGGCTACCAGTTCCTCCCCCCCAAGGGCGCCTTTTACCTCTTTCCGAAAACACCGATCGACGACGATGTCCGCTTCTGCGCGCTGTTGCAGGAGGAGAGAATCCTGGCCGTACCGGGGCGCGGCTTCGGATCGCCCGGCCACATGCGGCTCGCCTTCTGCACCGACGACCAGGTCATCGCCCGCTCGGCGGCAGGATTCAAGGCGGCCTTCGACCGGGCCCGCGGTTGAGGCGAGTTAAGATCTTCTGCTGCGCTGCTGGGATTTGTCTTTAAAGATCAGGCGGATCGGCACCCGGTCGAGG
>CAYSSK010000059.1:0-8683 GCA_964433645.1 uncultured Desulfofustis sp. | reverse complement strand
GCTGCGCTGCTGGGATTTGTCTTTAAAGATCAGGCGGATCGGCACCCGGTCGAGGCCGAGTCCTTCCCGGAAGCGGTTGGTCAGGTACCGCTCGTAGGAAAAATGCACGCCCTTGGAGCTGTTGCTCATGATGACGAAGGTCGGCGGGGCTGTGCCGACCTGGGTCGTGTAATAGAACTTCAGGCGCTTGTTCTTGTAGATCGGCGGTGAATGGTGCTCGACCGCGTCGCCGAGCAGCCGGTTCAGCGCCGCGGTCGGAACGGTGGCGGTGAACTGCCGGTGGACCGAGCCGGCCGTCGGGAACAGACGCTTGAAACCGTAACCGGTTTTGGCCGAGACACTGAGCAGCGGGGCAAAGCCGACAAAGGGCACGGCCCGGCCGATCTCTTCGAGCATCTGCTGCTGCCGCTGCCGGTCGCCGGCCACCAGGTCCCATTTATTGAGCAGCAGGATCAGTGCCCGGCCATGGTCCTGGGTATAGCCGATAATCTTGGCGTCCTGTTCGGTAATCCCCTCCTCCGCGTCCAGCAGGACCACCGCGATATCGCAGCGGCCAAGGGCCGCCAACGCTTTGAGGATGCTGAATTTCTCCAGCTTCTCCGTTGTCTTGCCCTTTCTTCTGATACCGGCGGTATCGATCAACAGGTAGTTTCGCTCTTTGTGGCTGAGCAGGGTGTCCACCGAATCACGGGTAGTGCCGGAAACGGCCGATACGACCATCCGGTCCTCGCCGAGCAGCAGGTTGATCAGGGACGATTTGCCGACATTGGGGCGCCCGAGAAAAGCGAGCCTGATGGTATTGTCCGGCAGGTCGAGGGGGGCCGTCTCCTCCGGCAGGGCATCGATCAGGCCGTCCATCAGGGTCGGAAAACCGTAATTATGCTCCGCCGAGACGACCCAGAGCGGCGCCACACCGAGTTCGTAAAACGGCGCCAGCAGTTCCTGCTCCTGCTCCGGCCCGTCGATCTTGTTGACCACATAGAAGGTTTTTTTGCTGACCCGGCGCAGCAATTCGATCACTTCGTAATCGGCCGGCAGCACCCCCTGCTTGCCATCCAGCAGAAAAAGAATGACATCGGCCTCGTCGATGGCGGCCATTGCCTGGCCGCGGATGGTGGAGACCATTTCATCGGCCGGATTGTCGTCGATGCCGCCGGTGTCGACCAGGATAAACGGCCGGTCTCTCCAGAGGACCCGCTCGTAGTGACGATCTCTGGTCACGCCCGGGGTCGGGTCGACGATGGCTTTGCGCGATCGGGTAATCCGGTTGAACAGGGTCGACTTGCCGACATTGGGCCTGCCGATCAAGGCGACGATGGCAGGTGCTCGATGGTCCATGATGTCGTTTCTCCGTGGGCGTGGTGAAAGGTGGGTCGGCAAGAAAGCGTCAGCCCCTGATCGATTGTCGATAGCCGGAAATAGCCGCCGCGACGGTGCGGCGCAGGACCACGAAATCTTCAAAAAGCTGCTGAGTCAGCCGGTTTTGCAGCATGATCAGCGACGGCATGATATAGGGGCGGAAAAATGGTTTCTGCCGCCGGCCCGACAAATAGGCGAAAGCGCCGATGATCTGCAGGTTGCGCTGTACCGCCAGCAGTGGATAGGTGTCCCTGATCCTGTTTACATCGACGCCGCCGAGCCGCCCCATTTCTTCCAGATAGCACGCCAGCAGCTCGTCCTGCAGGGTTCCGGACAACGCCGCGTACGGGTCGATGAGCAGGGAAGCGATATCGTAGCCGGGCGGACCGAGCCGCCCGGCCTGAAAATCGATGATCCGCACCCGGCCGTCACTGATCATGATATTGCGGCTCTGAAAATCCCGGTGCAGAAAGAGCAACTCGAAACCGGCCGCGGCCCGTCGGGCCAGCTCCTCGAATTCCTCGCGCAGCCCCGTCACCTCTTCACCAAAGAGCGTGTCCCGCCAGAAGGCGGTGGCAAAATAGAGCGACTCCCGCTCGATCATCACCTGCTCATCGTAGATCGCTGCGTCGAAACACCAGTTCCGCCGGAAGTCCACCGCTCCCCGGACCTGCATCCGGGCCAGGAGCCGGACGATGTCCGGATACCAGGCGAGGGCCGCCGCTCGATCGCGCCGCAGCAGATCGTGCAGCCGGCAGTCCCCGAGATCCTCGAAGAGCAGGATCCCGCGGTCCGTATCGCCGCCGAGCACCCGCGGCACCGGAACTCCGGCCTGACCGAGATGACCGGCGATGGCTGCCGCGGAACGTGCTTCGGCCAGATCCCGCTCGGTGCCGCCCGCCGGCAGCACGGCCAGACAGAGCGGCCGATCGGCGGAGAAGACCCGGAAGAACCGGCGGCTGGAGCCGTCGCCGTGCAGCGGCTGCAGCTGCGGTTCCCGGCCGTCGTTTTCGGCGCTTTCAAGCAGTCCGCTGCGGCGCAGCAGCCGGCCGATCTCGCAGCGCAGCGTCGTGGTCGCCGCCCGGCCGGCGATGCCGGGCTCTTGACTCGTCGGGGTCGGCACGACCAACCGATCGACAAGGGGTATCTCGTCGGTCACGACGGCGCCGTCCCAGACCACCGACCGGGCGATCACCGTCCCGGCCTCGATGCGGGCCGCGCCGACGCAGGCCCACGGTTCGATCCGGCAGCGGGGATGAAGGCGGGCCTTGGCGTCGATCAACACCCCGTCGCTTGCCGGGGAAGCGAGTTCCTGCCAGCGCGGCGTGCGGCCGGTCAGCAGATCGCCATGCAGCCGCAAATACGCCTCGGCGGTACCGATATCGCTCCACTGGAGATCGTCCAAAACCACGCAATTGATCACGGTCCCGGCGGCGATCAGGCTCCGGTAATGCTCGATGATGCACAGCGGCCGCCGCTCGTCCATGGTGGCCAGGGCCCGCGGCTCGATCACCTGGACGCCGGTGAAGGCGAGCGCGCCCGGGGTTCCGGCCGCAGCGCCGAACCCGGTAACCCGGGAGCCCTTTGTCTGCACCGTGTTGAAGCGCGGGCAGTCGTGCATGGCCATGGTCACCAGGTGAGCCTGCCGAACGTGATCCTCGTAGAGCCGCCGGAAATCGATGGTGTGGTAGATATCGCCGTTGCTCACCAGCAGCGGTTCATCGGCCAGTCGCCCGGCGGCTTCGGCCAAGCTGCCGCCGGTGCCGAGAATGGCCGGCTCGTACTGCAATTCGACCCCGTCCAGCCCGGCAACGGCGGCACCGATCTGCTCGCCGAGATGGTGGCAATTGACGACGATCCGCCGACATCCGGCAGCCTGCAGCCGCTCGATGGTGGCCAGCAGCAGCGGCCGGTTCAGGACCGGAAACAACACCTTCGGCCTGACCAGCGTATAAGGCTGCAGCCGGGTGCCAAATCCGGCCGCCAGGATCATTGCCTGCATCTCAATCCCCCGATCTTCACTGTCGGGTAAGGCTCAATAATCGAGCGCCCCGTCGGCCAGCTCTTCAACACCGACCACGATGATGCCGGCCTCATCGGCGGCACCGATCATCCGGACACGATCGAAGAGCAGGGATTGTTCGGCCTCGACGGCGAGCACCGCGGCGCCCACCTGCCGCATCGAGGCGATGGTGCCGACCCCGGTGGCCGGCAGATCGAAGCGAAAATCCTGCCGCGGCTTGCGCACCTTGACCACCACCGCCTGCTCCCGCGCCAGCTCGCCGCCGCGCAGAATCGCCGCGTCGGTCCCTTCGATCGCCTCCACCGCCATCACCGAGCAGTCGCGCACGACGACGCATTGGCCGATATCGAGTTCACCGATGGCCCGGGCATGGCGCCAGCCGAACTCGATATCGCGGCGCTGACCGGCCGAGAGTTTCTTCCTGGTCAGCACCCCTTTCGGAAACAGCAGATGGCGCAGGAACAGCGTCGATTCAAGCACCATGATCTGCTCGTTTTCGAGCGCTTCGGCCACCGCCCGGAGAATCGCATCGTCCTGCCTGCTGTCGATCTTGTTCCACAGGGTCAGTCCCTTCAAATCCGGCAGGACGTCGCGAAAGATCCTGGTCTTGGTGATCGTGCCGAGAAACACGGTCTCGCTGACTCCATGCTCTTTGAAAAAAGAGATGATTTTGCCGAGCTGGCCGAGTTTGACCCAACAGGCTCGATCGGCCGCATCGGCTACCGACTCGTCGGTTTCGCTGCGATGGGCGGCAACGAATACCTGCCGGCCGGCGGCCCGGGCGGCCTCGATAAAGAGCAGCGGGAACTGGCCGCCACCGGCGATAATACCGATCGGCTCACCTCTGTGCTGGTCCGTCACCGCGCTCAATCCTCTTCCGTGCGGCGTACCACGCCACGTTTGGAGCTCTCGAAGAACTCGACCATACGGGCCACTTCCGGGCAGCCGGGAAAGTCCTTGCGCGCCAGTTCCAGGGCATCCTTGAGCAGCAGGTTCGGGGAGCGGTAGATGATGCGAAAGACCGCCTCGAGATTGCCGATGGTCTCCCGGCTGAAGCCGTTGCGCCGCAGGCCGACCTTGTTGATCCCGGAAACCCGGGTCCGGTCGCGGATACCGGCCACGATCACATAGGGCGGCACATCGAGGCTGAGACCGGAAACTCCGCCGATATAAGAAAAGGCGCCGATCCGGCAGAACTGATGGACGGCGACCAGGCCGCCGATCGAGGCCCGCTCGCCGACCTGGACGTGGCCGGCCAGCGTGGCGACGTTGGCCATGATCACATTGTCGCCGATCCGGCAGTCATGGGCGATATGGATATAGGCCATGAGCAGGCAGTTGTTGCCGATCTCCGTCTTGCCCCGACCGCCGGGGGTGCCCCGATGAATCGAGGCATATTCCCTGATCTGGTTGTCGTTGCCGACGATCAGCTCGGTCGGCTCGCCCCGGTAGCTCAGGTCCTGGGGGGCGCCGCCGACGGTGGCGAACGAGCCGATCAGGTTGCGCTCGCCGATGGTGCTCGGACCGCTGACCACGGCATGGGGTTCGATCCGCGTGCCGGCCCCGATTTTGACGTTGCCGCCGATCACCGCGTAAGGGCCGACGACGACCGAAGAATCAAGCTCGGCCGTGGCATCGACAACCGCTGTTTCGTGAATGCTCATAGAACGTATGGTTTCCGTGGAGATTTGTTTATTGTGCAGCCGGCCGACGCCAGGTGGCAACTCAGCCGAAACTGGCCATCAACCGGGCCTCGGCGACGAGCTGCCCGTCGACGAAGGCGCGGCCGTCCATCACCATGACCAGGCGTTTCATCTTCAACAGCTCCAGCTGAAAGACCACCTGATCACCGGGAACGACCGGCCGGCGGAACCGGGCCTGATCGATGCCGGCAAAATAGATCAGCTTCTCGCCGATGGTATCCGGCAGCGAGTGATAGGCCATACAGCCGCCGACCTGGGCCATTCCCTCGAGGATGAGCACTCCCGGCATCACCGGCCTCGACGGGAAATGCCCCTGGAAAAACGGCTCGTTCATCGTCACGTTCTTGATGCCGGTCACCGTTTTGCCGGGTACCAGCGAGGTAATGCGGTCCACCAGCAGAAACGGATAACGATGCGGCAGCAAACGCATGATGCCCATGATATCGATGGGCTCTTTCTCGGCGATATCTTCCATCAACTCTTCCTCATGACGATGATCTTTGCCGGTCTCACCCCGGAGGCCTCCGGTCGGAGCCGGGCCGAGGGCGCGTTCTCCCGGGGCGGACATGCTTTTCCGAGTTCATCACTGCCGGCTATTCTGCAGTCGGGTCAGCTCTTTTTTCAGCTGCCTGATATCCCTGACGATTTCCGGCAGTTTAGCGAACAGGCTGGCGGCCTTGAACCATTGTTTTGCGGGGATGGCCGGCGTCCCGGCCAGCTGCGAATCGGGCGGGTGATCGCCGTGCACCGCGGCCTTGCCGGCCACCATGGTGCGATCGCCGATGTACTGGTGCCCCGCCGCACCGGCCTTGCCGCCGAATACCACGTTGCGGCCCAGCGTGACCGAACCGGCCAGACCGACCTGGGAGACGAGCAAATTGTGTTCGCCGACGACAACGTTGTGGGCAATCTGTACCAGATTATCGATTTTTGTGCCAGACTTGATCCAGGTCACGCCGAAGGTCGCCCGATCGATGCAGGTATTGGCACCGACCTCGACATCGTCGCCGATGCGCACGATACCGAGCTGCGGTCGTTTGACATGGCATCCCCGGCGATCGGTGGCATAGCCGTAGCCATCGGCGCCGATCACCGCACCGGGGTGGATGATCACCCGGTTGCCGATCTCGCAACGCGGCTCGATGGTCACGTTCGGCCGGATCGTGCAGTCGTCGCCGATCGTGACGTCGTCGCCGATCACCGCACCGGCCCCGATAACCGTCCGCTCGCCGATACGCACCCGGTCGCCGATCACCGCCAGCGCATCGATGCTGACCTCGGACGGCACTCGGCACTCGCCGCCGATCACCGCCCGCTCGTGGATACCGGCGGCGACGAAGGGCTGCTGCAGCAGCGCGTTTTGAATGATCGCCGCGGCCAGATAGGGATCGGCAACCCTGATCAGGGTGGTGCCGGCCGCGCTGAAATCGGCCGGCACGACAAAGGCCGATGCCCTCGACTGCTCGAGTCGTGCGCGGCCGGCCTCCTTGGCCAGAAAACTGAGCTGGCCGGGTTCGGCCCCATCGAGGGGGCCGAAGCCGGAGATGGGCAGCTGCGCATCGCCGACGACCTCGCCGTCGACCAGCGCGGCCAGCCGACCAACCGTTTGTTTTTCCGTCATCGAATGCATTCCTCCTGGGATCAATAGAGAAAATAGCTACGCCGGAGCGCATCAAAGGCGGCCAGCTCGCCCTGCCAGTCACGCTCGACGGCGGCAACCGGCTCGCCGGCCTCGAGACGATGCCGAATCCGGTCATCACCGATAATCAGATCCATCGGCAGCGTGTCATAGTCATATTCATAGGGCGGTTGTTTGTAGGCGTAGTCTTCCGGGTAGAGCCGCATCACCGCCTGCAGCAGAGCCAGCGAGGTGCGGTACGGGAGGAATTGCCGGCGATCGGTGACATGCAGCTGAAAGCCGAAACAGCTCTGCCGCGCCCACTTGCCGGACGTCGGCTCAAAGGCGAGCGGCCGCAGCAGGCAACCGGGCAGAGCCGTTTCCCGCAACGCCGCCAGGATCTCGCCGGGCCGCCAGTACGGCGCCCCGACCAGTTCGAACGGCAACGTCGTGCCACGCCCTTCAGAGACGTTGGTCCCCTCCCAGATCACCTGGCCCGGATAGACGACGGCGGTTTGCACGGTGGGCATATTCGGCGACGGGAAGACCCAGGGCAGGCCGGTCTCGTCGAAATACAGGGCGCGGCGCCAGCCCTGCATGGCCACCACCGCCACCTCGGCGCCGATGCCGAACTCGCCGTTGATAAGCAGCGCCAACTCGCCGAAGGTAAGGCCATGACGCATCGGCAACGGGTAGAGGCCGACGAAGGAGGTGCAGCGGCCGCTCAGCAGGTTGCCCTCGACGACCTCGCCGCCGATCGGGTTGGGCCGATCCAGCACCACCACCTTCTTGCCCCAGCGGGCAGCCGCCTCGAGGCAATAGGCCATCGTGTAGGCAAAGGTGTAGACCCGGGTACCGACATCCTGCAGGTCGATCAGCAGCACATCGATGCCCTCGAACATCGACTCGGTCGGCCGCCTGGTCTCGCCGTAGAGGCTGAAAATCGGCAGACCGGTAACCGGGTCGGTCAGATGCTCCGACTCGACCATGTTGTCCTGTTTTTCGGCAAAGAAACCGTGCTGCGGAGAAAACAGGCAGCACAATTCATCGCCGAACCGACCGGCCAGCAGCAACCGCGAGTGCTCCAGAGACGCGCCGACCGAGGCATGGTTGCAGAGCAGGCCGAGCCGGGCGCCGCGGTGCCAGGGCGGCATCTCGACCAGCAGCCGGTCTATACCCAATCGTACCATCGCTTCCTCGTTACGCCCGCTCTCCGATTATTCAACGGTCACACTCTTGGCCAGGTTGCGCGGCTGATCGACGTCGCAGCCTCGCTTTAAGGCTATGTAATAGGCCAAAAGCTGCAGCGGGATCACGTTGACCACCGGCGAAAGCAGCGGTGGCGTCGGCGGGACATAGAGCACGTGGTCAGCCTTGCCGGCCATCTCCTTGTCTCCCTCCTTGGCCAGCGCGACGACGATGCCGCTCCGCGCCTTGACCTGCTCGACCTGGCTGACCATCTTCGAGTAGACGTGGTCGCGCACCGCGATGGCCACGACGGGCATGGCCTCGTCGATCAGCGCGATGGGGCCATGCTTCATCTCGCCGGCCGGGTAGCCCTCGGCGTGGATGTAGGAGATCTCCTTCAGCTTCAGCGCTCCCTCCAGCGCGACGGGATAGTTGATACCCCGCCCCAGGTACAGGAAATGTTCCCGGTCGTAGAAGCGGTTCGCCAGTCTCTCGTACTCGTCCCCGTGCTCCAGCACACGTCCCACCAGGTCAGGTAATCGCGCCAAATCGTCCACCCGCCGTCGGAGCTCGTCACCCCCCAGGACGCCCCGCATCTCGCCCAGATAGCACCCCAGCAAGTACAGATCCACCAGGCTGGCAGTGAAGGCCTTGGTCGAGGCCACCCCGATCTCCGGACCGGCGTGCATCAGGATGACGCCGTCGGAGACACGCATGGCTTGGCTGCCGATGACGTTGACGATGGCCCACAACCACGTCCCCTTGGCCCGCGCCTCCTCCATCGCCGCCAGC
>CAYSSK010000058.1:12567-23598 GCA_964433645.1 uncultured Desulfofustis sp. | reverse complement strand
GGGACAGGTTAAAGTCAGCGGGGGACAGGTTAAAGTCAGCGGGGGACAGGTTAAAGTCAGCGGGGGACAGGTTAAAACCTGTCCCGCCGTTGGTTGAGACTCGCCGTTGGTTGAGACTCGCCGTTGGTTGAGATTCGCCGTTGGTGGAGATTCATCAGCCCGGCGGCCAGGTCATCGGGCGGCCGCCGAGGATATGCATATGCAGGTGGAAGACGGTCTGCCCGGCCTGCTCGCCGTTGTTCAGCACCACCCGGAACCCCTCGCCGATGCCGTTTTGCGCGGCTAGTTCGGCGCCCACCCGCATCATTTTGCCGAAGAGTTCCTCTTTGCCGGCCGTAATCGCCGCCGGTCCGACCAGGTGTTTTTTGGGGATGATCAGGAAATGCTGAGGGGCCTGGGGGGAGATATCCCTAAATGCCAGGATATCATCGTCCTGATAAAGGGTCTCGGCCGGGATGTCGCCGGCAATGATTTTGCAGAACAGGCAATCGGTCATCGGTACCTCACGGAGAAGGGGTGGTCTGTTGTCGTCAGGGGTTATAGGTAAAATGCAAAGAATCGCTGCGAATACCGATTTTTACCAGGCCGCCGTGGGACAGTTCGCCAAACAGGATCTTTTCGGCCAGCACATCGCCGATTTCGCGCATGATCAGGCGGTGGAGCGGGCGGGCGCCGTAATCCGGGTCGTACCCCTTGGTCGCGAGCCATTCCCGGGCCGCGGAGGTCAGTTCGATCTTGACCCGCTTTTCCGAGAGCTGTGCTTCGAGTTCGCCGATCAATTTGTCCACCACCTGCTCCATTGCTTCGCTGTTCAGGGCGCTGAAGGTGATAATGCCGTCGAGACGGTTGCGAAACTCAGGGGAAAACAGTTTTTCCACCGCCTTGTTGCTGGCCTTGGTGGTCTTGTCGCCGACAAAACCGATCGCGTTGGCCGCCAGTTCCCGGGCGCCGGCGTTGGTGGTCATGATGATGATCACGTTGCGGAAATCGGCCTTACGGCCCGAATTGTCGGTGAGTGTCGAATGATCCATGACCTGGAGCAGAATGGAGAAGATATCCATATGCGCTTTTTCGATCTCATCGAGCAGCAGCACCGAGTAGGGATGTTTGCGAATGGCCTCGGTGAGCAGTCCGCCCTGATCGAAGCCGACATAGCCCGGAGGGGCGCCGATCAGCCGGGCGACCGCGTGTTTCTCCATATATTCCGACATGTCGAAACGCTCGAAGTGAACCGCCAGTACCGTGGCCAGCTGTCGGGCCACTTCGGTCTTGCCGACGCCGGTCGGACCGGCGAACAGGAAACTGCCGGTCGGCGAATCCGGATTGCCGAGACCGGCCCGGGAGCGCTTGACCGCCTTGACGATCGCGTCGATGGCCGGGTCCTGGCCGAAGATCACCGCTTTTAGGGTCGCATCCAGTATCCGGAGAGATTCCACGTCGGCGGCTTTTCGCGTTCGTGCCGGAATTCGCGCAATCCGGGAGACGACCCGCTCCACGTCGGGTACCTTGACGATGGAGTTCCGGCGGTCTTCGAGCCGGAACAGGGATCCGACTTCATCCATCACGTCGATGGCTTTGTCGGGCAGGAAGCGTTCGTTGAGATAGCGATCGGAGAGCTCGGCCATGGCCCGGACGGCCGCTTTCGAATAACGGATACGGTGGTGCTTTTCATAACGGGACTGAAGTCCGCGCAGGATTTTCACCGAATCGTCGACCGACGGTTCTTCGATATCGATTTTCTGAAAGCGGCGAGACAGGGCCCGATCTTTTTCGATCTGGTTCTTGTACTCCTCGTAAGTGGTTGAACCGATACAGCGGAGAATGCCCGACTGCAGCGCCGGTTTCAGCAGGTTCGAGGCATCCATCGAGCCGCCGCTGGTGGCGCCGGCGCCGACGATGGTGTGCATCTCGTCGATGAACAGAATGGCATTGTCTTTTTTTTCGATAGCCGCAACCACGCCTTTGAGCCGTTTTTCGAAATCACCGCGGTATTTGGTGCCGGCTACCAGGGTTCCCATGTCCAGCTGATAGATCTCGACATCCTGCAACAGTTGAGGGACCAGCGCGCTGTTTCCACATTCCCGGGCCACTTTATCTTCGTAAATCCGCAGGGCCAATCCTTCGGCCATCGCGGTCTTGCCGACGCCGGGTTCACCGACCAGGAGCGGGTTGTTTTTCTTGCGCCGGCAGAGGACCTGCATCATCCGGCTGATTTCTTCGTGGCGGCCGATCAGCGGGTCGATTTTTCCTTCCTCGGCGAGCCGGGCGTAATTGATGGTGAAATCGGCCAGGGCCCGGTCTTCCTTGTCGTTTTTTCCGGGCTGCGGCTGCTGTCGTGGGTCCGGAGGCGGGTGGGGCAGCGGTTCCTGCTGCAGCCCGTCGGGTAGTTCATGGGCGATCAGGTTGACCACGGCCATCCGGCCGACCCCGACCGAGCTGAGAAAGTAGACGGCATGGGACTCGGTTTCGGAGAAGATCGCCACCAGGACATCACCGGAATCGACTTCTTTTTTGCCGCAACTCTGGACGTGGGCCACGGCTCGCTGGAGAACGCGGTTAAAGGCGATGGTCTGGGTGGGATCACCGCCGGTGGCGGCGGTGATGGTCGGGATCTCGGTAGTCAGGAACGATTCGAGCCGCTGTTTCAGCGCTTCCACGGATCCGCCGCATTCCCGGATGATATAGGTGGTCAGTTCATCGGAGAGAAGTCCGTAGAGCATGTGTTCGACGGTGACGAACTCATGGTTGTGAATCTTGGCTTCCTTGATGGCTCTGATCAATGATGCTTCTAACGTTTTGCTTAACATAAGGTGCTACTCGCTGGTCGTGGAGGTGTGCGGCTAATCTTTTTCCATGCTGCAGCGCAGTGGAAATTCATTCTTCTTGGCCAGTTCATGGACGATGGCAATTTTGGTCTCGCAGATTTCCCGGGTATAGACGCCGGCCACGCCGACGCCGTCGATATGGACGTTGAGCATGATCCGGGTGGCTTCCTGTTTCGATTTCTGGAAAATATTCTCCAGGATCGAGATCACAAATTCCATCGTCGTGTAATCGTCATTGTGCAGGAGTACCTTGAAAAACGGCGGCTCCTTGGTTTCAACGCTGTCTTCGGTCAGTATCGACCCGTGCAGTTCCCCTTTCCTGTCTCCCATCTCGTTTATCGTCTCGTTGTGATTCTTCCGGTTACGACTCTGTTATATCTGCACTAACAATAATCCCGATCAAACGCTTTTCAACAGATCATCTCGCCGGAGCCCGCGCCGCCGCCGGCGCCGTTAGAGAGACGAGCATTTCCTCCAGGATGATGTGCGCCGGCAGCGGCGCCCCTTTGAGCCTGAACTCCGCTTCCAGCAGACGACTCAGGCAGTGCTTCAGGGTCGGTAGCGACCAGTCGGCGGCCTTGCCGAAACCCATGAACAACGCGTAGGGGTGTCCGGTGAGCATCTCCGGCCACCTGCCGGTATCCTTCAATGCCGGCAGGTAGCTGTTTTGAAACTGGGAGCTGCTCATTGAGCGGCTCCAGGCCGGCTGCGGCAGGAGTTGCAGGGACCTGAAAATGAGCAGGCGACGCAGAAAATTGCGCAGGGTGGCTATGACGGCCAGGGCGTGGACACCGTCGCGCAGCAGGTGGTCCAGGGTAATCAGGGCGCGGGGCGTGTTCCGGGCGGCCACCGCTTCGCTCAATTCAAAGACCGCCTCCTCTCTGGTGCGGCCGACCAGCAGATCCAGATCGGCTCCGGTTATCTGCCGGCGTTCATCGGCAAACAGCGCCAGCTTTTCCATCTCCTTGACCACGGCAACGGGATGACAGCCGACGCGCTCGAAGAGTTGTTCCAGAACCTGCGGTTCGATGGTCTTGCCGAACTCTTTCAGCGTGGCCGCGGCCAGTTCTCTGACGATGCTTTTCTGCTGATCCTGGGCCGCCCGCGAAGCGCCTTCGGCGATGCTGCAGTCGATCACCTGTCCGTGTTTTTTGATGGCGTTATAGAACCGCGTGCGTTTGTCCACGGTTTCGGCGAGCAACAGCAGGACATTACGGCCGGGAAAACCGTTTTCCATGGCCGAGATCAGCCGCTCGACGCTCTCGCCGCCTCCGGCCGGAGCCGGGGGGTGGTGTCGGGCGATGATTTCATCAGCCCAGGCCGGGCTGTCGGTCGGTCGTGAAAAACCGAACGCGGCCTGCCATTGCTGATCGGAGAGCGCCGCGAAGACGCCCGGCTCCTCGCCGGTCAAGGCGGCCAGAGCGAGCAGCTGCGCCAGATAGCGGGCGGCGCTTGCCGGCTTGTTGTCCTGGTGGGCAGCAAGGGCCTTGTCCCAGAGCTCCGGGCCGACGGCGCGGGAGAGAAACAGCCGGCTGTCGCTGACTCGGTAGATTTGCCAGCCCGGCAGCAGGCTCAGGCTCTGCAGCCGGGAGAAGATCCGGGCCGGGTCTTCCGCCGCGCCGTCAATGGCGTGACTGGTGCCGCCGCCGTGCTCGAGAAAGGCCTGTTCGATCGAGGCGGCCGCCTGCCGAGAGAGGTATCGTTCACCGCAGCAGAGATAAATCTGTTTCGGGGCGCCGCGAGCGATCTCGTCAAGGATGGTACCGAGGTCGCTGCGTTTATGCACTGCCATCAATTCACCTTTCAGGTGCGGGTGGACGCCATCTCATGCCGGCCAGGCCTGCGGATCGGCGGCGGGAACCTGCGGCCGGCAGCGATGCACCAGCCTGTCCGGCACGGATTCCGGTCGCATTGTACTCGGTCTGCACGTATGGTAGCCGTGTCACGCCGATAATTCAACAGCGAAGAACGGGCCTGCCGGCCGGGGCGTGCGGTCCGGCTGCACGAGGGTCAGCGAAGGCTGTCGTTGAAGGCTTGCAGGATGTCGTTGCCGGGGCAGAGTTCTTTCTCGCCAAGCCGGTTGAGCGGCGTTGCGATGGTGTTGTTGATATCGTGATAGTCGCTGCTGTCGGGATTGAGAAACAGGATACCGGTCAGCACCTGCGATGCGCTCTTGGCCTGTTGGAGCGCATTGATCGCCTCGCGCCTGCTGGTAATGATTTCCTTGTCTTCCCGTTTGCAGAGACTGATGATCGAGCCGTCGTGCAGGGTTACCGGAATACTCGAACCGTGCGGGTAATCGGTGGTGATTTCCTGACGGAGCGGGATGAAGTCAAAAGTATTGGTGGTTTCCATGTGCTCCCGGACCCAGGAATAACTCTTCGTCGAGGTCGGGGCATTGTTGAACGTGACGCAGGGAGAGACGACATCGACGAACGCCAGTCCTTTATGGGCGATGGCCGCTTTGAGCATCGGTACCAGTTGTTTCTTGTCCCCGGAAAAGCCGCGGGCCACGAAGCCGGCGCCGAGGCCGATGGCCATCTCGCAGAGATCGATGGACTCCAGCGCCATCGGGGTGCCTTTCCGGCTTTTCGAGCCTTTGTCGGCGGTGGCGGAATCCTGTCCTTTGGTCAGGCCGTAGCAGCCGTTGTTCATCACGATGTAGACCATGTTCAGGTTGCGGCGGACGACATGGGCGAACTGGCCCATACCGATGGAGGCGGTATCGCCGTCCCCGGAAACACCGAGGTAGATCAGTTCCCGGTTGGCCATGTTGGCGCCGGTGGCCACCGACGGCATCCGGCCGTGTACCGAGTTGAACCCGTGCGAACGGTTCATGAAGTAAGCCGGTGTTTTCGATGAACAGCCGATGCCGGAGAGTTTGACGATCCGATGCGGTTCGATCGACATTTCGAAAAAAGCGGTAATGATACTGCTGACGATGGAGTCGTGGCCGCAGCCGGCGCACAGGGTCGAGATCGATCCCTCGTAGGCCGTACGCGTGTAGCCGAGCTGATTGCGGTGGGCCTCGGGATGGCGGAACGTCGGGCGGGCGTAGCTCATGATTGTCGCTCCGGGGCTGTCGTGCGATGGTTGGCGGGAATGGCTTGTCTGCCGGCAAGCAAGGCGGTATGAATCTGGTTGGTGATCATCCGGGCCGTAATCGGCAGGCCGTTGAAGTTGGTGACCACCGTCAGTTTGCCGGGCGCCACCTGGCATTCGCCGGCGAGCAGAATCCGCATCTGGGCATCGCGGTTCTGTTCGATGATAAAGACCGTGTCATGGCGGGCGATGAATTCGAAGACCTCCTTCTGGAACGGAAAGGCCTTGATTCTCATCCTGTTGAGGACGACCCCGTTTTCCCTCAGGCGATCGAGCGCCTCGAGGGCGGCCGGTGTCGTCGAGCCGTAATAGATCACGCCGCGGCGCCCCTGCTCCTCGAGAATGGCGCACTCCGGCAGCGGCACCAGACAGCGAGCCGTTTCCCACTTGTTGAGCAGCCGTTTCATGCCCCGTTCATAGGCGGCGCTTTCCTCGGTGTAGGCGGCGTACTCGGTGTGTGAGGTGCCGCGAGTGACATAGGCGCCTTTCTCCGGGTGGCTGCCGGGCAGGGTACGATAGCAGATACCGTCGCGATCGATATCGAGATAACGCCCCCATGTTTTGTCCAGCCGGTCCAGTTCGTCGGCGCCAAGCACCTTGCCGCGGTCATAGCGTCGTTCGTCCGGCCAGCTGAGCGGTTCGCCGAGGTGATCGTTCATGCCGAGGTCCAGATCGCTCATCACGATGACCGGGGTCTGCAGACGATCGGCCAGATCGAAGGCGTCGGCGGTCATCGTAAAGCACTCCCTGGGGTCCGCGGGCAGCAGCAGCACGTTGCGGGTATCGCCGTGGGAGGCGTAGGCGCAGGCCAACAGGTCCGACTGCTGAGTTCGGGTCGGCATACCGGTGCTCGGGCCGCTGCGCTGGACATCGATCAGCACCACCGGGATTTCGGCAAAATATGCCAGACCGAGAAATTCGGCCATCAGCGAAATGCCGGGGCCCGATGTGGCGGTAAAGGAGCGGGCGCCGTTCCAGCCGCCGCCGATGGCGATACCGATGGCCGCCAGTTCGTCTTCCGCCTGGACCACCGCATAACGCCGCTGGCCGGTCTCGGGATCGATACGGTAGCGGCCGGCAAACCGCTCGAAGGCCTCGATCACCGAGGTCGACGGGGTGATCGGGTACCAGCCGGCTACCGTCGCGCCGGCATAGAGGGCGCCGAGCGCCGTTGCACTGTTGCCGTCGAGCATGATCCGGTTACCGACCGCGGTGGATGGCCGGATGGACAAGGCGCAGCTGTCGCGGTGATGCTGCCGGGCATACTGGAAACCGGTTTCGATGGCGGTAACGTTTGGTTCGGCCAGTTTCGGCTTTTTCGCAAATTGGTGTTGTACCGCCTCGACGACCGGCTCCAGGCCGATGTCGAGCAGGTGGGCGAGCGCGCCGATATAGATGATATTCTTCATCAACTGGCGAACCCGGTTGTCGCTGAACGCGTCATTGCACAGCCGGGTCAGCGGGATATCGATGAGCGTCAGGTCGTTGCGTTGAAAACTGTCGGGCAGCGGCCTGGTTGAATCGTAGAGGAAATAGCCGCCTGGCTCGACCATCCGGTAGTCTTCCGCCATTGTCTGGCCGTTGACCGCGACGATGAAATCCGCCCCGCCCCGTCGCCCGAGATAGCCACGCTCACAGACGCGTACTTCATACCAGGTGGGCAACCCCTGGATGTTCGACGGGAAGACGTTTTTCGGGCTGACCGGCACGCCGAGCCGATAGACGACCTTGGCAAAGAGGTTATTGGCGCTGGCCGAGCCGGAGCCGTTGACGTTGGCGAAGCGGATGACGAAATCGTTGGTGCGCTCGATTTTTTTCATGAGTCTCCGGCGTATGCGGATTGATAGACGAATTTGACCATCGCCCAGGCCGCGGTCGGGCAGCGTTCGGCGCACATCCCGCAGTGCAGGCAGACATCCTCGTCCTTGACCATGACCCTGCCGGTCGGCAGGGGTTCCGAAACATAGAGATCCTGGGTTGTGTTGCGGGCCGGCACCAGGAGCCGCTCGCGCAGTTCGTCCTCTTCGCCGTTGTCGGTGAAGTTGATGCAGCTTGTCGGGCAGATGTCCACGCAGGCGTCGCATTCGATACAGAGGGTATGGTCGAAAACGGTCTGCACATCGCAGTTGAGGCAGCGTTTCGCTTCGGTCTTACCGACGTCGGTGGGAAAGCCGAGTTCCACTTCGATGAGCCGGTCGCGCAGTGACTTGGCCTTGTCGACGGTGGGCACCGTCTGGCGAGTTTCCTCGATGACCTGGCTGTCGTAGATCCAGTCGTGGAAGCCGAGCTTCTGGTCGGCCAGCGAGACATTCGGTGCCGGTCGGCGATGCAGGTCTTCGCCGCGGCAGAACAGGTCGATGGAAATCGCCGCCTGATGACCGTGCTCGACGGCGATAATGATATTGCCCGGACCGAACGCCGCATCGCCGCCGAAAAAGACCGACGGCAGGCTCGACTGCAGGGTGTTAGGGTCGAGCACCGGCAGCCCTCTGTCGTTGAATTCAATGGCGCTGTCCGGGCCGATGAACGGAAAGGCGTTTTGCTGTCCGATAGCCAGCAGCACCTCGTCGCAGGGCAAAAACACGGGTTCTTCTCCGGTGGAGACGAGCCGGCGCCGACCGTTTTCGTCATAGCGGGGCTCGACCCGGTCAAAACGCATGCCGACCAGGGTGCCGTTATCGACCACGAATTCAAGCGGCACATGGTTGTCGATGATCGGAATATCCTCTGCCAGGGCATCTTTTATCTCCCACTCGGAGGCTTTCATGTCCGAACGCGGGCTGCGAACCACCACCGAGACCTCTTCTCCGCCGAGTCGCCGGGCGGTGCGGCAGCAATCCATGGCGGTATTGCCGCCGCCGAGCACCAGCACCCGCCGGGAAATGCTCTCGATATGGCGAAAGACGACACCGGCCAGCCAGTCGATGCCGATATGCACGCACCGGTCCGCCTCGCCGCGGCCGGGCAGGTCCGGCAGATCCCGGCCGCGCGGCGCACCGGTGCCGACGAAAACAGCGTCGTAGTTCCCATCGATGAGCTCCTGCAGATCGGCAACGGAGGTGTTGAAATGGGTGGTGATACCGCCCCGGTCGAGAATATAGCCCAGCTCCGTGTCGATCACCTCTTCGGGTAGCCGGAAGGAAGGGATCTGGCTGCGGATAAAGCCGCCGGCCTTGGACTGCTCGTCGTAGAGGTCGAGTTCATAGCCGAGCAGGGCGAGATCACGGGCCACCGTCAACGACGCCGGGCCGGCGCCGACCAGCGCCACGCGTTTGCCGATTTTTTCCCGGGGGACGGGCGGCAGCAGCGGCAGGATGTCATCGCGGTGATCGGCGGCCACCCGTTTGAGCCGACAGATGGCCACCGGGTCCTCCTCGACCCGCCCGCGCCGGCAGGCCGGTTCGCAGGGGCGATCACAGACCCGGCCGAGAATGCCGGGAAAGACATTGGAATGCCAGTTGAGCAGGTAGGCGTCGGTATACTGCTCGTGAAGGACCAGCCGAATATATTCGGGTACCGCCGTGTGTGCGGGACAGGCGAATTGGCAATCGATGACTTTATGAAAATACTCGGGATGTTTGATGTTCGTCGGCTTCACGGTGAGCTGCTCGCGGTTGGTGGCGATGATCGGCCTGGGGCGGCGGCCGGTCGGTTTAAAAAACGGTGTCGACACTATCATGGGTGACGATAAATATTAGCAAGAAGCGGGCCAAAAGCCAAGCGCGGGATACAGTTTGAAGCGAGTCGCGGTCGGCGGTCCTCATTGAGAATCATTGTCGGCCGACCATAAGGTAACGATTACGCCCGAGAAGGCAACAGTTTTCCGCATGTTAAACGCCATCCCGGCGCAAATGGAGCAGTTGATCCGATTGGTGGCGATTGCCGAGGGTGGCTTCGGCCGGTTCCGGCAGGGAAGGATCGGGTGAAAATGATTGTACTTTTTCTGCAATTTGTAGCAGTATACAACGATACCTGATGGTTGCGGACTTATTTCCAGGAGAGTGTCATGAAGAAGACCGAGATCGATTATTGGATTACCGCCTTGCTGGAGGCCCATCCCAATGTTTCGGACCTCAATATCACCGTCGGCAAAACCCTGCAGGTCGAATCGGCCGGTAAGCTTGTGCCGGTCGAGGTGGAGCCGCCGATCAAAGAGCTGACCCCGTTTCAGACCGAGGTCTTCGCGCTGAACCTGATCGGCAAGAACAAGCGTCTTCTCGCCGACCTGGTGGCCAACGGCTCCTGCGACCTTTCCTATGCGCTCAGTGATACGGCCCGGTTCAGGGTCAACATTTTTACCCAGAAGGGTTATATCACGACGGTGCTCAGGCGGCTCGAGACCAAGGTGCCGAGCATCGAAGGCATGAATTTCCCGCCGGCTTTTGCCAAAATGGCCCGGGAACTCAACGGTCTGATCATCTTTACCGGCGCCACCGGGACCGGTAAAACGACATCGCTGGCCGCGCTGCTCAACAGGATCAACGAAGAGCGAGCAGTCCACATCGTGACCCTGGAAGATCCGATCGAATTTGTTCACGAGCATCGCCAGGCAACATTTAACCAGCGAGAACTCGGCAGCGATTTCAGCAACTTTGCAATGGGCATGCGGGCCGCCCTGCGCCAGGCGCCGAAAGTCATTCTGGTCGGCGAGATGCGCGACCGGCAAACCATGGAAATCGGCCTGACCGCAGCGGAAACCGGACACCTCGTCCTGTCGACGCTGCATACCATCGATGCCGGCCAGACGATCAACCGCGCGCTCGGTATGTTTGAGCAGGAAGAACAGCCGCAGATCAGGAATCGACTTGCCGATACCATCCGCTGGGTCGTCAGTCAGCGCCTGCTGCCGCGCATCGGCGGCGGACGGATCGCGGCCATGGAGATTCTCTGCACCAGCCTGCGGGTCAAGGATTTGATCCTTAACGGCGAGAGTGAAGAAAAAACTTATTACAACGTCATCAAGGCCGGATCGGCGCTGCAGATGCGGACGTTCGACCAGCATATCCTGGAGTTGTTCGCCGAGGGGCTGATCACCGAAGAAACGGCAATCACCTATTGCTCGTATCGCAACGAGATCTATCGCGGTATCGACAGGATCAAGGCG
>CAYSSK010000058.1:0-12467 GCA_964433645.1 uncultured Desulfofustis sp. | reverse complement strand
CCGGTTCCAGTCTGCGCATGAAATGTCTGCAATGCGGGGAACCGATAGTGCTCGGCAGGGAATTGCTCGACCAGGCGGATACATCCGCGGGCCGGTCGGCATCCCAGCCGTTTGTCGCCAAACGGGTCAAACCGCCGGAGCCGCCCGATACGTCCTGGCTTGAAGACGGAATTTTCGAGGAAGAGGAGATCGTCTCCGATATCCCGCAGTCGATGGTCCTGATGCCGGAGGGAGCCGGTCGTGAGCAGGTGACCAAGGCCTTGACCGGACTCGGCTATCGGGCGGAAACCGCGTTGGATATTGACCATGCACTTGAACGGATGCAATTTTTCAACTATTCAAGTATCGTCATGCACGCGCGTTTCGCAGGGGACCGACTGGCCGATAACGAGTTTCATCGTTTCATGTGCGCGATGAACATGGCCCGTCGCCGATACATTTTTTATGTGTTGATCGGTCCCGAGTTCAAGACGTTTTACAACCTCCAGGCCTTGGCGGAATCGGCCAACCTGGTGGTCAACGAGAAAGACACCCCATATTTCGGGGTTATTCTCCGCAAATCCATACCCGACTATGAAGAGTTGTTCGGGCCCTATATGGAAGAACTGAAGGTACAGAGAAAATAACCCTTATGGTGGATCATCAAACAGCAGCTCCAGGCAGAAAACAAAACGAGATCCGAGCCCCGTTCGTCCGGGCGGTGCTGCGGCGTGCGATCGAAGCGACGGAACACGAGGGTTGTCTGAGCCGCCGGCCGTCGAGACGGGGCGGAAGCCGTCCGGCATGCTGAAGCGCGTCCATCGCCTGCTCGGCTCTGCGGCAAAACGGTTCAATCGGTTGGCCAATACACCGACGACCGTTTACCACCGCCTCTCGCGGTCCGGCGGAAAAAAAGAAGAGAGGGGATCGACTGCTCCGAGCGCTGCGGCGACAGTTTCCTCACCGGACGTGCCGCCCGGGTCGACCGGGCGGGAGGTGACCAAACCCGCGGCACAACCGGCGGCAGCGCCCACGCCGGCGGACCGGAAGCTCCGGCGCCATCAGGCGGCGGGGCCGGAGCCGGACTGGAGCATCAATGATTTTGTCGTCGACCCGCTGCCCGGCAAGAGCCGGTTCCACGATTTTGCCATTGACCCGCGGATCATGCGCGGCATCGCCGAGCAGAATTTTCTCTATTGCACCCCGATCCAGCAGCAGGGTCTGCCGACCGTGCTGGCCGGCAGGGATCTGATCGCCCGGGCCCAGACCGGTACCGGTAAAACGGCGGTCTTTCTGATCGGGGTATTCTGCCGGCTGCTGCAGGATCAGCAGCGGCTGCCGTCGCCGGGGCACCCTCGGGCCCTGGTCATCGCCCCGACCAGAGAGTTGGTGATCCAGATCGCCAAGGAAGGCCAGGCCATCGGTGTTCATACGTCGCTGCAGCTCGCCGCCGTCTACGGCGGCTCGAATCTGAGGGCCCAGGAAGAGGAATTGCGCTCACGGCGCACGGACATGGTCGTTGCCACGCCGGGCCGGCTGCTCGATTTTCTGCGGCGCCGGGTGCTGGTTTTCGATCGTTGCACGACGCTGGTCATCGACGAAGCCGACCGGATGCTCGATATGGGGTTTCTGCCCGACGTCAGGCGCATCCTGTCGCAACTGCCGGATCGGGACAAGCGGCAGACCATGCTGTTTTCCGCGACTATCTCCGATGACGTCAGGCGCCTGGCCGACCGCTGGTGCCGCAATCCGGTCTCCCATGAGGCCGGCGAGCAGAGCGTGTCCGTGGACAAGATCGCCCAGCGGGTCTATCTGACCACCGCCGAGGATAAGTTCGGGCTGCTCTATAATCTGATCAAGGGCTGTCCTGACGGCCGGATCCTTATTTTTGAGAACATGAAGAGCGATGCCGCCCGGCTTGCCGACCGCCTCAGCGATCACGGCATCGACAGCCTGCTGCTCACCGGCGACGTGCCGCAGCCGAAGCGGCTCAGCCGGCTGGAGGCCTTCCGCTCCGGCAGCACCCGGGTGATGGTGGCAACGGATGTGGCCGGCCGGGGGATCCATGTCGATGATATCGTCTATGTCGTCAATTACACCCTGCCCGAGGAACCGGAGAACTATGTGCACCGGATCGGCCGTACCGGCCGGGCCGGCGCCAAGGGCGTGGCCGTCAGTTTTGCCTGCGAAAAAGGCTCGTTCGTGATTCCGGATATCGAGGAATTTACCGGACGGCCGCTCCCCTGTCTCGAGCCGGAAGAAGACCTGCTCACACCGGTGCCACAGCGTGCGGCGGCGAGTCAGCGGCCGGGGAAACGGGGCCGGAAGCCTCGCCGGAAATCCACCGCTCGGGCGAGCGAAGGGAAGCGGCGGTGATTTTCTCCGCGGCCGGAACAAGGGCTTGTCGCTCCGCTGTTTTTGTGCTATAAAAGGAGATTAACTTGCTTGGGGTGGCCGTGCCTGCACGGGTGAACCCCTTCTTGTTTTTTTGAGGCGTCTGCTCCGGCAGGCAACATGTTAACCCGAAAACCAGTGCAGTTTCGACTGTACCGCGAGTTGAACCCATGACAGACCAATTTAACCAGGAAAATCAGGCGGGAAATGAAGAGCTGAGTTTTGCCGAGCTCTTCGAGATGGAAGAGAACAATACGGTCGTTGAAGTCGGCAACGTCGCCCAGGGAGTTATTATCGGCGAAGATGACGAGTGCTTCCTTGTCGATGTCGGAGACAAAGCGGAGAGCTATATCCCGAAATCCGAGTTCCGTCACGACGATGTCGGCGAACTGACGGTCGGTGACACGGTAGAGGTCTTTGTCGAACGCCGCAAGGACGAAGGCGGCCTGCTTCTGTCTCGGGAGAAGGCGATCGCCATCAAGGTATGGGAAGACATCGCCAAGATCCAGGAGGCGGACGGCACCATCCAGGGCCGGATCGACAGCCGGGTCAAGGGTGGTATGTCCGTCGATATCGGCGTTCCCGCTTTTCTTCCGTATTCGCAGATCGACCTGCGACCGGTCAAGGATCTTGATGCGCTGATCGGTCAGTCGTTTGACTTCAAGATCCTTAAATTCAATCGCAAACGCAATAACGTCGTTATTTCCCGACGGGCGATCCTCGAGGAAGAGCGCAACAAACTGCGTGAAGAAATGCGATCCCGCCTGGAAGAAGGCCAGATCATCACCGGTTCGATCACCAATATCACCGATTACGGCCTGTTTATCGATATGGGCGGTATGGACGGTCTGTGCCATATCACCGACCTGAGCTGGGGACGGGTGTCGCATCCGGCCAAACTGTACAAGGTCGGCCAGGAAGTAGATGTCAAGGTTCTCAAATATGATCGGACCAACGATCGGGTGTCTCTTGGTATCAAGCAATTGCGCGAGGATCCGTGGGAGACGGTGACCGATCGCTACCCGGTCGGCGAAAAAGCGGCCGGCAAGGTGGTGTCGATTACCGATTACGGTGTCTTTGTCGAACTCGAAGAAGGCGTCGAGGGCTTGATCCACGTGTCGGAGATGACCTGGTCGAAGAAACCGCGGCATCCCTCCAAAATGGTGGCCGTCGGCGACCCGATCGAGGTCATGGTTCTCAATATCGAGCCGGAGACCAAACGGATATCGCTGGGCATGAAGCAATTGCAGCCCAATCCGTGGGATATGGTCATCGAAAGTTATCCGGTCGGCGCCATCATCGAAGGGAAAATCAAAAACATTACCGATTTTGGTGTCTTTATCGGGATCGAGGAAGGGATTGACGGGCTTATTCACGTATCCGATCTGTCTTGGACCGAACGGATCAAACACCCGGCCGAAAAGTATGCCAAGGGCGATACCATCCAGGCGGCCGTTTTGAAAATCGACAAGGAAAACGAGCGATTTTCACTCGGCGTCAAGCAGTTGACCCCTGATCCGTGGCAGACTGCGTACAATAACTATCCGTCCGGCACCGTTGTCGAGGGCGAGATTACCAACGTTACCGATTTCGGCGTTTTCGTCAAATTGGAAGAGGGTATCGAAGGACTCGTTCACGTGTCCGAAATTCCCAAGGACAAAGTTAAGAGCCCGGCTGAATTCTATAAGATCGGCGATGTTCTCAAGGCCATCGTGATCAACGTATCGGCCAAGGATCGCAAGATCGGTCTGTCGGTGAAAACCCTCGAGGACGAGGGTGAGGCCGAGGCCGTGCAGAAGATCAAGAAAGCCGAGGCGGAAATCGCCGAGGCGGCGCCGGCCACGTTCGGCGACCTGTTGAAGGCTGCCGCGGAAGGGGGCAACAAGTCGGAAGAATAACCTTTCTACCGGCGGTGTCTGAAGGGAAAGGTTGTTGTGCCGCAACGATCGGCAGAGCAACCTTTTTTTATATACCCCCCATTGACCGGAGGTCACAACGAACAATGAAAATCGGCGCCGTGGTCGGAAGGGCTGATCGGTTCAATCCGGCAGGACCGACCAGCCCGAGGAATTGATTTTCATATAAATATACGCCAATGCGCGCCGGGGACGGCTTACCAGTTGTTTCCGGCATGAAGGTGCGAGGAGTTGAGACGATAGATGAACATGTTGAAAAAAGAGATTGTCGATCAGATCAGCAGTGATCTTTCGATCCAGAAACAGGATGTTCTCGTGGCGGTCGATACCATTTTAGAGACCATGGCTACCGCGTTGGCCGGCGGTCGGCGGGTGGAGTTGCGTGGTTTCGGCAGTTTTTCCACCCGGAGTCGGAAGGCCCGCCAGACCAAGAATCCACGGACCGGTAAAATCATGGATATCGGTGAGCGGAAGACCATCCACTTCACCATGAGTAAATCCCTGAAAGATGCGCTGATCAGCGGAAAGGAGTGACGTCGCCCTTGCCAACCCTGAGAATTTCCGGCACGTCGCCGGTCAGGGCGATAATCGATGAAGGGTCCGGATACACCGGACCGCCGTCGATGATCAGATCGACCCGGTTGCCGATCAACTCCTCGATCTCATAAGCCTCGGCAGGGACCGGTACATCCTCGCTGACCGGAATGCTGGTGGTGATGATCGGCGAGCCGAGCTGCTCGATGAGGGACCGGCAAATCGCATTCTCCGGGACGCGGATACCGACGGTTTTCTGGCGGGTGGTCATGACTTTGGGTACGAGTTTCGTGCCCGGCAGGACGAAAGTGAACGGGCCCGGCAGGTTTTTCTTCAGCAGACGATAGGCCGTGTTTGATACGTGAGCATACTCGCTGATGTTTTTCAGATCGGAACACATGAAAGAGAACGGCTTGTTGTGCGGTCTTCTTTTGAGCAACTCGATGCGGCGAATTGCTTTCGGGTTGAAGATATCACAGCCGATGCCGTAACCGGTGTCGGTGGGATAACAGATGACGGCCCCCTGCCTGATCGATTCGACTACCTGTTTGACCATGCGGGGTTGCGGGTTGTGCGGGTTGATTTCGATGATCATGGTATCGTGCCGGCGACAAGACTCGCCTGGGTGTGGACGGTTTTCAGAGCGTTATCTCAATGGGTTGATGTTCGGCCGGGATGCCAGTTTCAGACACTGATAGTCGTGGGCAGGCCATCCGTAGCGGTTGTTTGTTGCGCAATAATTCTCGATTTTTCAGATGGTTGGCAGGGTTTGCCGGCAAAGGAGTGACCTATGTTACCAGATAGTTATGAAATGGCACTAACTTTCGATGATCTTTTGCTCGTACCGGCGGCGTCCGCGGTCCTGCCCAACGAAGTCTCCCTGTCGACCGGAATTACCCGGAAGATCAGGCTCAACTGTCCATTGATCAGCGCGGCAATGGATACGGTCACCGAGTCGGCGACGGCGATTACCATGGCCCGTGAGGGCGGTATCGGCATTATTCACAAGAATATGGGGATCGAAAGCCAGGCGCAGGAGGTGGAACGGGTCAAAAAATCGGAATCGGGAATGATCACCGATCCGATCGTCGTCCATCGGGACCAGTCGGTAGCCGAGGTCCAGGACATCATGAGCCGCTACAAGATTTCCGGTCTGCCGGTTCTTCATGAGGGTAAGCTGGTCGGGATCGTCACCAATCGCGATCTGCGCTTCGTTTCCGATGCCGATCTCAGAGTTTCCGATGTGATGACCAGCAAGAATCTGGTGACGGCGAACGTCGGTATCACCCTCGAACATTCCAAGGCGCTGCTCCATGAGCACCGTATCGAAAAATTGCTGGTCGTTGATGACGACGGTAATCTCAAGGGCTTGATTACCATCAAGGATCTGGAAAAAATCAAGAAATATCCCAATTCGGCGAAAGATGAGTTCGGTCGGCTGCTCGTCGGAGCCGCCATCGGTGTCGGCCCGAACTGCGAGGCCCATGTCGAGCGGTTGGTCAAGGCCGGTGTCGACGTGGTCGTCCTTGATTCGGCCCACGGCCATTCCGCCGGAGTCCTGCGGACGCTGCAGACGATCCGCGGCTCTTTTCCCGACCTGGACATCATCGCCGGCAACATCGCCACCGCCGAAGCGGTTGAAGATCTGATCAAGGCCGGCGCCAGCGCCATCAAGGTCGGCGTCGGACCCGGTTCGATCTGTACCACCAGGATCGTTGCCGGCGTCGGGGTTCCGCAATTCACGGCCTTGAAGCATTGTGTCAAAGTGGCTGCCGCCCACGATATTCCGGTGATTGCCGACGGCGGCATCAAACATTCCGGAGATCTGGCCAAAGCGATCGGCGCCGGGGCGTCGGCGGTGATGATCGGCAGTCTGTTTGCCGGAACCGATGAAACACCGGGCGAGACGTTTCTCTATCAGGGCCGGACTTATAAGGGATACCGGGGGATGGGCTCGCTCGGGGCCATGTCCCGCGGCTCCTCGGACCGCTACTTTCAGGCCGAAGTCGAGGCCACGGCGAAACTGGTGCCGGAAGGTATCGAAGGCAAGGTGCCGTACCGCGGACCGCTCGCCAGCGTGCTCTACCAACTGCTCGGCGGGCTGCGATCCGGCATGGGCTACGTCGGCGCGGCGACTATTGCCGAGTTGCAGACCAAGGCCCGGTTTGTCCGGATCTCGTCGGCGGGGCTGCGTGAATCCCATGTCCATGATGTCATTATTACCAAGGAAGCGCCCAATTACCGGATGGCATAGCCCCTGCCGTCGGCCGTGATTGACGGCGACGCAGTCGCTGTAAACGGTTAATCACCAGAAGAGAGAGGTCCTGCCGGAGATGAGCAGCCATACCGAGGTGATCCTGATTCTTGATTTCGGGTCTCAGACCACTCAATTGATCGCCCGCAGAATCAGAGAGCAGAAGGTCTATTGTGAAATTCACCCGTACTCGATTTCCGTCGAGCGGATCAAGGAGCTGCGGCCCGCCGGCATCGTCATGTCCGGCGGGCCGTGCTCGGTCTACGATAGCGGTGCCCCCCACTCCGATCCGGTGGTGCTGACGCTGGGCATTCCGGTACTTGGCATCTGTTATGGCGCCCAGTTGATGATCCTGCAGTGCGGCGGTCGGGTTGAGCGTGCCATAAAACGGGAGTTCGGCAAAGCCGAATTGCAGATACTGCGGACCGACGGGTTGTTTGCCGGCATGGAAACCGGCGAGGGGGTGCATCATCACCAGGTCTGGATGAGCCACGGCGACCGGGTCGAGGTGGTCCCGGACGGGTTCGAAGCCACCGCGGTCAGTGCGCACTCGCCGTTTGCGGCCCTGCGGCATCGTGACAAGCCTTTTGTCGCCGTACAATTCCATCCCGAAGTGGCACACACCCTGATCGGCAACGATGTGTTGCGCAATTTTCTCTTCGGCTTCTGCTCGTGCCGGCCCGACTGGACCATGCAGTCCTTTATCGAGACCACCGTGGCGGCGGTCAGGGAAAAGGTGGGTACGGCCCGGGTCATCTGCGCGCTGAGCGGCGGGGTGGATTCCTCGGTTACCGCGGCGATGGTCCACCGGGCGATCGGCGACCAGCTGACCTGCATTTACGTCAACAACGGTCTGATGCGCTCCGGTGAGTCGGAGGCGATCCTGCGGTTCTTCAAGGAAACGAGCAAGCTCACGGTGATCGATGTCGATGCCACCGACTTCTTCCTGGGCGAACTGCACGGCGTTATCGACCCGGAGTTGAAGCGCAAGAAGATCGGTCTCGGGTTTATCAAGATCTTCGAGCAAGAGGCCGGCACGATCGGCAATGTCTCTTTCCTGGCCCAGGGCACCCTGTACCCCGATGTGATCGAGTCGGTATCCTTTCGCGGCGCGGCGCCGATCAAGTCCCATCACAATGTCGGCGGGTTGCCGGAGATCATGAAGCTCGATCTGATCGAACCGCTGCGTGAATTGTTCAAGGACGAGGTCCGGCTGCTCGGGCTCGAACTCGGTCTGCCCGAGGAAGCTATTTATCGGCAGCCCTTTCCCGGGCCGGGGCTCGGTATCAGGATCATGGGCGAGATCACCCGCGAGAGGCTTGACATCCTGCGCCAGGCCGATGTCATCGTGCTCGACGAGATGAAAAAGCAGGGCTGGTACCGCCAGGTCTGGCAGTCGTTTGCGGTCCTGCTGCCGATCCAGACGGTCGGGGTCATGGGCGACGGGCGGACCTACGAGCACGTGGTGGCCATTCGCTGCGTGGATTCCCGAGACGCCATGACGGCCGACTGGTCGAGACTGCCGTATGACCTGCTCGGCACGATGTCCACCAGGATCATCAACGAGGTTCGCGGTGTCAACCGGGTCGTCTACGATATTTCTTCGAAACCGCCGTCAACCATTGAATGGGAATAGCATGCTCAAGACCGGAATCTATGTCGATGCCGAAAACATCAGGCTCAGCGGCGGCTACGGCATGCGCTACGACGTGCTGGTGGAGCTTGCCAACAGCGACAACTCCGTGCTGCTCCGGGCCAATTCCTATCTGGCCGAGGATCGCAGCCGGACCAAGGACGACGATGAGTATCGACAGAAGCTCTATCGCTATCACAATATTATCCGTCAATGCGGGTTCAAGGTCATCAAGAAATTTGTCAAACACTTCGTTGACGATGAGGGGATCCTGACGACCAAGGCCAATGCCGATATGGATCTGGCCATCGATGCACTGCTGCAGGCCCGCAACCTGGATCGAATCATTCTGCTCACCGGTGACGGCGATTTTATCCGTCTGGTGCTCGCCCTGCAGAACATGGGCTGCCGGGTCGAGGTGATCGGCTTCAATAACGTCAGCACCGAACTCAAGGAGACCGCCGACAGCTACCTCTCCGGCTTCCTCATTCCCGGATTGCTGCCGATGCCTCCCGATGGTCCCGGCCGGTTGCGGGGCATGCCGGTAAACTATAATCCCGACCGCGGGTTCGGGTTTCTGCGCTACTATACCTTGAACGACGGGGGGCTGCGGGCGGAGACGGTGTTTTTTCATTGCTCGAAATCGACGGTGGCACACGATGCGGTTTTTCTCGACGCCGCCAATATCTTCGAATTTTCCATCGTCCAGAATCCGGAAAACAACAATCGCACCGAGGCCACCGATATCTCCCTGCTGGAGGCGTGACGGCGGACATGATGCTACCTGCCGCCGCTCGCCGCAGGGTTTCATGACCTCGCCTCTCCTGGAGCGCGGCCGCCGTGTCTTACGCACCTTTTTTCTGCCGGCGACGGTGCGGCTGCAGCGGATTGAACAGCTCGGTGCCGGCAGGATCAACGACACCTTTCTGGTTTTTTGCTCCGGTCACGTCCCGCTCGTTCTGCAGCGCATCAATCCCGATGTCTTTCCCGATCCGGTCTGTATTGCGGAAAATGTCGGGGCGGTGACGGCTCATCTTGGCCAACGCCGGCACCGCTGTATGGGGGATGAGCGATTTCCCCGCCTCCTGCCGGCACGAGACGGGGCGAGTTGCGCGATTGACCGCGACGGCGGGGTGTGGCGGGTGATCGAGTATGTCACCGGAGCGCTCAGCTATCCATCGGTGACCTCCGCGGCCCGGGCCTTCGAGGTGGGGCGAATGCTCGGCCGTTTTCACCTGCTGCTCGGCGATTTCGATGCCGGCCTGCTTTGCCCCCCGCTCCCCGGATTTCATGATCTGCCCGCCTATTGCCGGGCCTGGGAGCAGGCATTGGCGGACTCTCGGCGTTCTGCGAGCGGTGCCGCCCGCGACTGCTGCCGTCAGGTGGAGCAGCGGCTGGCCGATGCCGATCTGCTCGTTCGGGCACACCGGCGGGGTGAGTTGGCGCAGCGCTTGATTCATGGCGACCCGAAATGCGACAACGTCCTGTTCGATCAGCGCACCTCCCGGGCCGTAGCCCTGATCGATCTGGATACCGTCTCGCCCGGGCTGGTGCTGTGGGATCTCGGAGATTGCCTGCGCTCGGTCTGCAACCCGGCAGGTGAACAACAGCCGAGATGTCGGCCGGGCGTGTTTGATCTTACGCTGTGCCGTGCGGTCCTGGCCGGCTACCGTGCCGGCGGTGGTGACCTGAGTGTGGTTGAAAGGCAGCTGCTTTTTCAAGGCGTGCGTCTGCTCACCTACGAGCTCGGCGTCCGGTTTCTTACCGATTATCTGGTCGGTGACCGTTACTTCAAGATCGACGCACCGGAAGATAATCTCGACCGGGCCCGAATTCAGTTCGATCTGCTGGCTCAGATCGAACACCGGCAGGGGGCCATCGAAACGCTGGTCAACGGCTTCTGGCCGTGAGCGGGCGGGCAGGCAGACGCTGCCGGCAGGCGAAGGCCTTCTTTACTGGGTAAAGAGAGAAAAAACGATATGCCTATCACAACGACGCGGCCCCCGTCACCACTGACGATTGGACATCGCTCGAGCCAGTGCCGGGCCCGCACTGGCGAGCTGACGACGCGGCACGGCGTCATCCAGACGCCGGTGTTCATGCCGGTGGGGACCCAGGCAACGGTCAAGGCGGTTACCCCGGAAAACCTGCGGGAGATCGGCGCCCAGATTATTCTCGGCAATACCTACCATCTGTTTGTGCGGCCGGGGCATCGACTGATAGAGCGATGCGGCGGCCTGCATCGCTTCATGAACTGGGACCGCGCCATTCTCACCGATTCCGGCGGCTTTCAGATCTTCAGTCTGAAGGAATTGACCAGAATCACCGAGGAAGGCGCCGCGTTTCGCTCCCATCTCGACGGTTCCCCGTTGTTTCTCAGCCCGGAAGACGCGATCGGCGTTCAGGAGTCGCTTGGCTCGGATATCATGATGTGCCTCGATACCTGCATCCCGTATCCGGCCGATCGTGCCGAGACCAGTGCTGCCACCGCGCTGACCGGGCGATGGGCGCGACGTTGTCGGGAGGCTCGAACAAAGCCCGATCATCAGTTGTTCGGCGTCGTCCAGGGCGGCATGTATCCGGACCTGCGCCGCGAATCGGCCCAGACCATGATCGATATCGGTTTCGACGGTTACGCTGTCGGCGGTCTGTCCGTCGGTGAAGAAAAAGCCCGGATGTATGATATGACTGAAGTCACCACGGAGTGTCTGCCCGATGATTACCCGCGTTACCTGATGGGGGTCGGTACGCCGGAGGACTTGGTCGAAGGAGTCTGGCGCGGTATCGATATGTTCGATTGCGTGATGCCGACCAGAAATGCCCGTAACGGCACCCTGTTTACCTCGACCGGTCGGGTGGTGCTGAAAAATTCCCGATATCGGGATGATCAGCTGCCGATCGATGAAGCGTGCGATTGCTACACCTGTCGCAACTATTCCCGGGCCTACCTCCGTCATCTTTTCGTCAGCCGCGAAATCCTTTCATACCTCCTCAATACGATTCATAATATCCACTATTATGTCAACCTGATGAAACAGATCAGGGAGGCGATCGCCGGGGATTGTCTGGCGTCGTTGCGCAACGATTTTTATGGCAGGCTTGCAGCCGAGTGATTATGGTTAGCGCCAAGTTTTTTTGTCTATTCGGACAAATCGAATCTCAAAGGGAGGTATTCAGATGACAAGTATAGCCTATGCGGCCGATGGGGCAGCGGGCGGAGGCGCAGCCGGGGGATTTGCATCGTTCATCCCGCTGATCCTCATTTTCGTTGTGTTTTATTTTCTCCTGATCAGGCCGCAGCAAAAGCAGGCGAAGCAGCATCAGGCCTATTTGAGCGAGTTGAAAAAAGGGGACCGGGTCATCACCAAAGGCGGTGTTTTCGCCGAGATCACCGGCCTGACCGATGGGGTGTTGACGCTGGAGATTGCCGATAACGTCCGGATCAAGGTGTCCCGAGACGCCATTGCCGGTCCGCAGGTCAAGGAAGACGCCAAGTCCGAGGCGGGCGGCAAGGAGAAGAAGGCCAAGTCCTCCGGGTCGTGAGGGATCAGAGGCTGCTGATTGTTCTACAGGTGTAGAATCGGAGACGAAGGGCGGACCGGCATCAGCCGATCCGCCCTTCGTGTTTTCAAGTCCGGTCAATTCTCGGTTCACCGGTGGTTTTTATATGAAAATCAGTTCCACAGGCTGAACTCCCCAGGGTGGTTGATTCTCTCGGAGGCTGCCTCGTGAAGGCCCGGCTGGCCGGAGAATCAGG
>CAYSSK010000057.1:6511-23658 GCA_964433645.1 uncultured Desulfofustis sp. | reverse complement strand
TTTCATCGACATATCGGTAAATGTCGGCATCGGCAGCCGCGCCTCCGGCAAAGATGACCAGACAGAGCGCAGTAAACGCCGCACGGAGAATTCGTGAAAATCTATTCATCTAGTTGCACCCTTCAAAAACTGTGTTTTTTGCTCACCCCGGCAAAACCGGTCCCGAGATCAAACATAGGCGAAAAGAGCGGGAAAAAAAAGGGGGTCTTCCCCAACCCATCTAACGGTATTCCCTACGTCACCAGATTAAAATGGATACGCCGGATCTGCGCAGCTGCCGGCGTCAAACCGTTTGGCCTTGACAGTATCAGACACCTGACGGCAAGCATTCTGATAGCAAACAACGTATCCCTGGTCGAAACGCAGCAGATCCTTAGGCACAAGAACTTGAGGACTACCCAGCAATACGTTCATAACCTTCGACAACTTCGACACTCAATCAATTCTTTGCCAAACCCTGTCTCAATAAGATAATTTACTAATGATATCTGGTTTTTGACGTTACTGATTGTAATTTTTAATGATTGTGAATTGAATCAATAGTGCTTTTGAGTACGATAAACTTTTTCCAATGTTTAACGAGTTGCTTGATGTAAGTTTCATCTCCTGGCCGCTTGTGGCAATCATTAAGCTTTTTTATCCAGCGCTGGTTTTGGTGCATTTTATTCCAAGCGATATAAAAGCCGTGATAGTCCAAAAATATACTAGTCATGAATCGGCCGATCCTTCCATTGGCATCATAAAACGGGTGTATTAAAACAAATTGTTGGTAAAATTTTGTAACACTTTCTATCGGATCACAAGAATCACGCATTAGCAATGAACATGCTTGCATAACACCGTTAGGAATATTAGATGGGCTGAATCCACGAAATTTCTGATTAGGACCAAAATAAATTACCCCTCCACCCGGATCACGATCGTTTCTATACATTCCTGCATTAGAAAAGATTCCATAAAACAGGTAATGGTGCATTTTTAGAGGAATGCTTTGAAATCGATGCAGAAAATCATGATCAGTTAAAGGCTCTAAAGCCTTAGAGAATGATTCGAATTTAAGGTTTTGGAATCTGAGATGAACTAGTTTTGCTGCTAGATCTATGGTGGGTGGGTTATCGACTGGGAAATCCCGCATTAATTCAGCGAGATAATCTATATCAGGAGAGTTACCGATATGGTTCAGGTTCAAGATTTTGATATAACGTCATCAAAGAATAGCTGAAAATCATTTTCGGCTTTTTTCGAAATTTCTAGATATTCTTCGTATGACGAAAACTTTTTGAAATTCTCGGCTTCTTTTTCTGACATATCAAGAGTAAATGAATGCCAAGAGTCATTTATCAACTGATGGAATTCCGTATTGTCCTCATGCAACTTATTAAAATTTTGTGCAAACCCTTGTTTTGAATAAAATTCTATAATGGCTTGATCAGTGATAGTTTCATTTATCTTAGCCTTGTTCCAAGGATCTTCATTATGTGTCATTGCACTAAGCTCAAATGCAGAAAAATCAACATAATTGTCCAAAATAAAAGAACATAATTGATCTTTAAGACTTGGAATTATTTGTTTGGATGCCCACTCATGAGGAATACAATTACCGCCGAACTGTTTGTATTTGTGATATATATCTAGATTAACTGGTCCGAATTCCCATTTTTTAAAATCAGCTTCAACTAAAGGTTCTCCAGCTACAAGCGTCCATACTTTTGCATAGTAAGCAAGCTTTTGCAGCTTCATAGGAGTAATATTTTTATTTGGATACGTGGCAAGAATATGTTCAGCCAACGATAAGGCATTGATCATTTTCATACTTATGCGCTTTGCTTGACCCTCGGGTTTATATGTCTTTTATTATAAAATAACAATATCTTATCTGTGGTCAAGCTGTCAATGTTTTTCTTTGCTACGTTGTAGCATGTCCCAATCGACACAAAAGCCCCTTACCGGAGCCCCCTGAAAAGAAAAAGGACTTCAGGAAAAATCCTGAAGCCCTTACTGTTACTGGCGGAGCGGACGGGACTCGAACCCGCGACCTCCGGCGTGACAGGCCGGCATTCTAACCAACTGAACTACCGCTCCGTATGATCTCGTGGGTGGTGGGCGGAACAGGGATCGAACCTGTGACCCTCGGCTTGTAAGGCCGATGCTCTCCCGGCTGAGCTACCCGCCCGAAAACGTGGTGTGTATTTACCAGCATAACCGGTACCCGTCAAGCAAAAAGATCACTGGGTCGTATTATGCTCGTTGAGTGAAATTTCGTTATATACCGGGTTGATCGGTGGGGTTTTGAACAGGGTTTCTCCCTCGTTGACGATGATCGCCTGCTCGAGGACCTCGTCCATATGTTCGACCAGTATGATGGAGAGCGTTTTCCTGATCTTTAACGGCACATCGTTGAGGTTGCGCTCGTTATCCTTGGGGACCAAAACGTTGGTGATATTGCCACGCTTGGCCGCCAGCAGCTTCTCCGTCAGACCGCCGATCGGCAGTACCCGGCCGCGCAGCGTGATCTCACCGGTCATCGCCAGGTGATGCTTGACCGGTTTTTTGATCAGGGCCGAGACAATGGATGTGGCGATGGTGATCCCCGCCGACGGCCCGTCCTTGGGAATGGCTCCTTCCGGCACGTGCACGTGGATATCGAGCTTTTGATAGAAATCGGGATGCAGGCCGAGCCTCTCCGCCCGCGACCGGACATAGCTGAGAGCCGCCTGGGCGCTCTCCTGCATGACATCGCCGAGCTTGCCGGTAATGGTCAATTTCCCGGACCCCGTCATCAACGTGGTCTCGATCTGCAGCAGATCGCCGCCGACCTCGGTCCAGGCCAGTCCGGTGGACAAACCGACCCGCTCCTCTTCTTCTGCCAGGCCGTAGCGATATTTCGGGGTACCGAGATACTTGTTCACCGATTGTAGGGACAGCCGGTATTTTTTGTTCTTCAGGCCGCGCTTGAGACGATCCCGGGCAATCTTCCGGCAGATCGCCGAGATGTTGCGCTCCAGGTCCCTGACCCCGGCCTCTTTCGTGTAGCGGCGGACGATCTCGAGAATGGCCCCGTCGGTCAGGGAAATGTCGCCGGGTTTGAAGCCGTTTTCCTCGATCTGCTTGGGAATCAGGTATCCTTCGGCGATCTTCTGTTTCTCCTCTTCGGTGTAGCCGCTCAGGTGGATGATCTCCATCCGGTCCTGGAGCGGTACCGGGATGCCGTGCAGATTGTTGGCCGTGGTGATGAAAAAGACCTCGGAGAGGTCGTAGTCGATGTCCAGATAGTGATCGTTAAAAGCGATATTCTGCTCCGGGTCGAGCACCTCCAACAGCGCCGAGGAAGGATCGCCACGGAAATCCATGGACATCTTGTCGACCTCGTCGAGGCAGAAGACCGGGTTGGATACCTCGGCCCGCTGCATGGCCTGGATGATCTTGCCGGGCATCGCGCCGATATAGGTGCGCCGGTGTCCGCGGATCTCCGCCTCATCGCGCACGCCGCCCAGTGAGAGGCGAACGAACTTGCGATTCAGGGCCCGGGCCACGGAACGGCAGATCGATGTCTTGCCGACACCGGGCGGGCCGACGAGGCAGAGGATCGGTCCCTTGGTCTTCTTGACCTGGGCCTGCACGGCCAGGTATTCGAGGATGCGTTCCTTCGGTTTCTTCAGGCCGTAGTGATCTTCATCGAGGATCGTTTCCGCCTTGTTGATATCGATGGCGCTCTTGTTTTTCTTCTTCCAGGGCAGGGTAAGAATGCAGTCGACGTAGTTGCGCACCACCGTGGTCTCGGCCGACATCGGCGGCATGTTGCGCAGCTTTTTGAGTTCCTTGGTAACCTTGTCGAGGGCGATCTGCGGCAGCTTTTTCTTCTTGACCGCCGCTTCGAGTTCGGCGATATCGTCGCCCCCGTCTTCGCCCTGGCCCATCTCGCTTTGGATTTCCTTGACCTTCTCGCTCAGGTAATAGTTGCGCTGGGTTTTACCCATCCGCGTCTTGACCCGGGCGTTGATCTCCTGTTCCAGCTCGGACAGCTCGATCTCCCGATTGAGAATGTCGAGGATGGTTTCCATGCGCCGTCCCAGTGATTCCGATTCGAGCACCTGCTGCTTCTCCTCGGTTTTCAGGGGCAGGTGGGCACAGATTACGTGGACCAGTTTGCGCGGGTCGTCGATGTTCTGGACCGATTTGACCACCTCTTTGGCGATTTTCTTGTTGGTGGCCGCAAATTCCTCGAAATATCGGCGCAGCTCACGCTCATAGGCGACCACCTCGCTGGATACTTCCATCTCTTCCGGCAACTCCCGCAACTCGGCCAGCATGAAACGGTCATGATGGACATGCGAGATAATCCGCGCCCTTCGTTTCCCTTCGACCAGCGCTTTGATGGTCCCATCCGGCAAGCGCAGCAATTGCATGACATTGGCCAGGGTACCAACATCATAGATGCCATCGGGGCCGGGTTCGTCATCACCCGCTTTTACCTGCGTCACCAGAAAGATCTCGGTGCGCTTTTCCATGGCATCTTCCAGGGCCAGAATCGACTGTTTCCTGCCGACCACCAGCGGCGCCACCATGTGCGGAAAAATGACGATGTCGCGCAGCGGCATCACCGGATAAAGCTTCGTTTCAAATGATGATTTCATGGGTTTACTCGTCTCCGGTCTTCTCAGGCGCTTTTCAGTTCGTCGTCAGCGACCGATTTCTGATAGAGGATGACCGGGTAATCGCCGTTGGTGATGACCTGCTCGCTGATCACACACTCCTGAACGTCCTCTTTCGACGGCAGGTCGTACATCACGTCGAGCATCGCCTCTTCCAACACCGAACGCAGACCACGGGCCCCGGACTTGCGGGCCAGCGCCTTGCGAGCCACGGCGGTCAACGCGCCCTCGGTAAAGCGCAGCAGAATATTTTCGAACTGAAACAGCTTCTGATATTGTTTGGTCAGGGCGTTCTTCGGTTCCTTGAGGATGCGCACCAGATCTTCCTCGACCAGTTCCTCCATCGTGGCAATGACCGGCAGTCTGCCGACCAACTCGGGAATCAGGCCGAACTTGAGCAGATCTTCTGGCTGCACGGTCGCCAGGATTTCGCCCATTTTTTTCTTCGTTTCACTGTAGATCTCGGCGGTCATGCCGATCGATTTCCGGCCGGTGCGGCGTTTGATCACCGAGTCCAGGCCGACGAAAGCGCCACCGACGATAAACAGGATATTGGTGGTATCGATCTTGATCAACTCCTGCTGCGGGTGCTTGCGGCCGCCCTTCGGCGGAATCGAAGCGACCGTGCCCTCGATGATTTTCAGCAGGGCCTGCTGGACACCCTCGCCGGAGACATCACGGGTCAGCGACGGGCTGTCCGACTTGCGGGCGATTTTGTCGATCTCGTCGATATAGATGATGCCGCGCTCCGCCTTTTCGATGTCGTAATCGGCGGCCTGCAGCAGGTTGACCAGGATGTTTTCGACATCTTCACCGACATAGCCGGCCTCGGTCAGCGTCGTCGCATCGGCGATACAGAACGGCACCTGCAGGACCTTGGCCAGGGTCTGGGCCATCAGGGTCTTGCCCGATCCGGTCGGACCGATCAGGATGATGTTTGATTTCTGCAGATCGACCTCGTCGTCGCTGGCCGGTGCGTCGATCCGTTTGTAGTGGTTGTGCACGGCCACCGACAGGATCTTCTTGGCCCGCTCCTGGCCGATGACATAGTGCTCCAGATAATCGTTGATATCCTTGGGCTTCAACGACGCCGGCTGCAATGCCCGCTGGGCCTCGCTGCCGTCGATTTTATCGTCTTCTTCGAGAACGATCTCGTTGCACAACTCGATACATTCGTCGCAAATATACACGTCGGGGCCCGCTATCAACTTTTCAACCTCGTCCTGGCTCTTGCCGCAGAACGAACACTTGCAGTCGGTTTCCCGTTTGTCAAAATCACTCATGATGCCTGTTCCTCTCCTGGGAGCGTTCGTTTGGTCAGTACGCTGTCTATTATACCATACTTCTTCGCTTCCTCGGCACTCATAAAACGATCACGCTCGGTGTCGGTGGCGACTTTCTTGATCGACTGACCGGTATGTTCGGCCAGGATCCTGTTCAAATCTTCACGAATCCGCAGGATCTCCCGGGCATGGATATCGATATCGCTCGCCTGCCCCTGGAACCCGCCCATCGGTTGATGGACCATGATCCGGGAATTGGGCAGCGCATACCGTTTGTCCTTGGCTCCCGCGGCGAGCAGTACGGCGGCCATCGACGCGGCCTGACCCATGCACAGCGTGGCGATATCGCATTTGATGAACTGCATCGTATCGTAGATCGCCATGCCGGCAGTCACGACGCCGCCGGGTGAATTGATGTAAAAGGTGATGTCCTTTTCTGGATCCTCGGCTTCGAGAAAGAGGAGTTGCGCAATGACCAGATTGGCAACGTCATCGTTGACGTTTGAGCCAAGGAAAATGATACGTTCCTTGAGCAAGCGGGAAAAAATGTCGTAGGCCCGTTCCCCGCGAGGACTTTGTTCAACTACCATCGGTACCAGATTCATATCCGCTCCCCTGAAAAAAGTCGACTGCAACGGGCACGAGCCCCTGCAGTCGAAAGTGGCTGACACTGACACAGTAAAGCCAAAGCGGAAATAATCAACGGCTCCGTGTCACCTTCCGGTGCCGTCTGCCGGGCACCGTTCTGATGTCTTCTATTTTTCGATGCTTTTCTCTTCGTCCGGCGTTGCTGCAGCATCCTGTTTTTGCTCTACGGCTGCCTCGTCGGCAGGCTGATCCGCTTTCGGCGCGGGATCGATCAGCTGTGCCTCCTGCTTGAGGAAACCGAGGATCTTTTCATTGAGCACTTCGTTCATCAACGGCAACAGGTCATCGCGGTTCTGGAAAAACTCTTTGACCCGGGATACCGGCATATTGTACTGATCGCCGATCCGCTTGAAGGTCCGTTCGAGATCCTCGTCCTGGACCTTGATATCCTCGACTTCGGCAATCTTTTTCAAAATGAAGTCGCCGGTAACACGCTGCACGGCAATCGGCCGGTTGGTCTTCTCCAGGTCTTCACGGCTGATGCCGGCGGCCTCCAGGCTCATGCCGTTCTTCTCGAGCCGCTCCTGGGTGTTTTTGATTATCTCGTCGAGTTCAAAACGAACGAGCCGCTCCGGCACTTCGAACTGGTGGCTCTCCAGCAGCTTCTTCATGATCCGGTCATTGAGCTCTCCTGCCGCGGCCGTTTCCTTCTCTTTCTGCAGACGCTCCCGGATCGCGTTCTTCAACTCGTCGAGCGTGGTGAACTGCTCGTTGACGTCCTTGGCAAATTCATCGTCGAGTTCAGCGAGGACCCGCTCTTTAACATCCTTGACCGTGACTTTGAAGCTCACCTTCTTGCCGGCCAGGATCGGATTGGGATGACTCTCAGGAAAATCGACTTCGTAGGAGGCCTCCTCACCCTGCTTCATCCCGACCAGTTTATTCTCGAATTCGGCATCGAGTTGACCGGAACCGACATCGACGGAGAGATCTTCGCTTTTCACGTGTTTCATCGGCCGGTCTTTATGAAAGCCCTGATAGTCGACCACGACCACGTCATCAACGGCAACCGGACGATCTTCGACGCTCTTGAGCACCGCCATCTGCCGGCGCATCGAAGCGAGTTCATAGTCAACGGCGGCATCGGTGACCGTATTGTCCGGCCGTTCCACCTCGATACCTTTATAGGTGCCCAGTTCGACAACCGGGCGGACATCGACCTGCGCAACATAGGTAAAACTGCCGTCGTCGCTGAACGTGGCATCGGTAATCTCCGGATGGACGACCGGATCGAAATCCTGTTTTTCGATGCTGTCGAAATAGGTATCCTGAACCAGCTTCTCCCCGACTTCGCCCTGCACCTGCCCCTGATAGCTCTTGACGATAACGGAACGCGGCACCTTGCCCTTGCGGAATCCCTTCATCTTCGATTCCTTCTGCAGTTTGGCATAGGCCTCGTCAAGCCGGCCCTGCACCTCTTCGGCGGGAATCGTGATCGTGACTTTTCTCGTCAATATGCTGAGTTCTTCTACCTTTACATCCATGTGAGATTATCCTCTGGTTGTTAACCTGTTGCCATTGGTTCCACGCCGCCCCGCAGAACGCCATTTCGCCCTTCCTCGGCGTTCGATGGCAGTGCGATGATTGTCCACGGCGGCCTTCGTTTCAAGGTCGTCAAGAGCGACTCAACGACCTCAATTGCATATGAGTACGTGGTGCGAGAGGAGGGACTCGAACCCACACATCAAAGATACTGGTTCCTAAGACCAGCGCGTCTACCAGTTCCGCCACTCTCGCCCGAGTCGTATGCAGCCTGAACATGTTCCCCGATCGTGGGCCGCTCCCGACAGTCGACTGCGGGCAAACCGTAAGATGCCGGGGGAATGGAATCAAGTCTGCAGACCACAAAAGGAAAGAATACTACCATCTATTGTATCGGTAATCTATTCTTTTTGTTATAACAGAGCGATTTTTTGAGTCTTGTCAAAGGGTACGATAATGGCTATGGTGGCTGCTAGTCATGTGTATGGTATCGGTGCGTAGCCGCGCCGGATAGGAATTTTAAATCATTTCTCAACGAGGTTATCATGTCTTCTCTCTGGTTTTTACGGGTCGGTGCCATCACCAGCCTGTTGCTGCTGCCCACCTTCTCCTCGGCCGCTTCCCAGCCGGCCACCACCGGATTGATGTATGAACAGACGAACCAATGGCAACTCCCGCAGAAACCACTCGATCTGGTACAATCGGTTGACGGCAAATACCTGTTTGTGTTGACCGACCAGCAATCGGTCCTCATCTATGAGACCACCGGTCAACTCAAAGGCAGTGTCCCGGTCGACCGGGGCGTTACCGCCATCGACACCGATGCCCGCGGCGAAACCATCCTGCTGATCAACAGCTCCGACAACACGTTTTCGACCATCGCCATCGATTTCGTCGTCGCTATCGATGTTGACGGATCGCCGACCAAAGGGAATCCCGGGGCGCCGGTGACCATCACCGTTTTTACCGATTTCGAATGCCCCTACTGCAAGCAGTTTGCACCGACGCTCGACCAGGTTCACGAACGGAACAAGGAAACCACCCGCCTTGTCTTCAAGAATATGCCGCTTCGTTTCCACGAGTACGCCGACCCCGCGGCCCGGGCCGCTCTGGCCGCCGGGGCCCAGGGAAAATTCTGGAAAATGCACGATATTCTCTTCGCCGCCCCGCAACTGAACGATCAGGTCATCGCCGACGCCGCCGCCAAACTCGGCCTGGACATGAACCGGTTCAAGCTGGATATGAACTCGCCCGCCATCAGGCAGCAGATCAACAAAGACCTGCAGGCCGCCCAGGAGGCCGGCGTGACCGGGACACCGACCATTTTCGTCAACGGTAAACGCGTAAAAAACCGCTCTCTTGAAGGATTCCAGTACATGATCGACCAGGAGTTGCAGGAAGGGGGTCAATAACACGCCCGATGCAGGAGCAACAGGAGCGACGCACCCTGGAGTTGGACAGCAATGAACTGGCCGGCATCCTCTACGGTGATCTCAACAAGAACCTGTTGGTGCTGGAAAACGGCGCCGGCGTCAAAATCCACATCCGCGGCGCCAGCCTGACCATCGCCGGCGCCCGCCACGATGTGGGGCTGGCCGTCAACCTGCTCGAACAGCTCTATGAACTGATCCGAACCGGCTACCCGGTCTTCTCCTCCGATGTCGCCTTCGGCCTGAAAATCCTGCAAGCAAACGCCAAAGCGCGGCTGGACAAGATTTTTCTCGACAAAGTCTACGTCACCACGAGAAACCGGGTCATCTCGCCGAAGACCCCGAATCAGAAGATCTATATCGACGCCATCCGCGACAACGACATCGTTTTCGGCATCGGCCCCGCCGGTACCGGCAAGACCTATCTGGCCGTGGCCATGGCCGTCTCCTCCCTGGTCGAGGAACAGGTGCGTTCCATCATCCTGACCAGGCCGGCCGTCGAGGCCGGGGAAAAACTCGGTTTTCTCCCCGGTGATCTGGCTCAGAAGGTCGATCCGTTCCTGCGGCCGCTCAACGATGCCCTGATCGATATGCTCGGCCCGGACAAGGCTTCGGATCTCGTGGAGCGAGGGGTTATCGAGATCGCCCCGCTGGCCTTCATGCGCGGCCGAACGCTGAGCAATGCCTTTATCATTCTGGACGAAGCGCAGAACACGACCCGGGAGCAGATGAAGATGTTTCTCACCCGGATCGGCTTTGACTCCCGGGCGGTGGTCACCGGTGACACCACCCAGGTCGATTTGCCGGTTCATCAGCGCTCCGGGCTGATCCAGGCCGAAGCGTTGCTGCAGAATATCCCCGGCATCGGCTTCTGTCGATTCACCAAAGCAGATGTCGTACGCCACCCGTTGGTACAAAAAATCATCCATGCCTACGAGATACACCAGGCCGGCAACGACACCGTTGTCTAGCGAGGGGTGGATCGAAGCCCGATCGTAGCGCTCACACCCTGACACGAGAAACACCCACGATGCCGATCACGCTGCTCAACCACCACCCGGCAATTACCCCGCCCCTGGCTCAGGCCCTGCGCCGGGACGGCGCAACGATGCTGCGTATCCGTCGCGCCGGCGCCGGCGCGGTCACGGTGATGCTGACCGGCGACGAACAGATTCGCGCGTTAAATCAGCGGTATCGCCACCAGGACAAGCCGACCAACGTGTTGAGCTTCCCCTTTGGTGACGGCGCTGATCCCGCCGTGCAATCACTCGGACTCAGCGAACTCGGAGATATTGTCATCTCGGTCGATCGGGCCGAAGACGAGGCGCGAGATGCCGGCACCACCCTCTACCGGCGTTTGCAATGGCTCATGATTCACGGCCTGCTGCATCTATTCGGCTCCGACCACGAGCGATCCCCGGAAGAGGCGCGGCAGATGGAAATCGAGGAAGAACATCTACACCAATCAGTGCTGCACTCAAGGAGGTTTCAGATGATCATTTTGGCCATCAATGTCGACCACGTCGCCACCATTCGGCAGGCCCGGGGCATCAACGAACCGGACCCGGTCACCGCTGCCGCGATCTGCGAGATTGCCGGCGCCGGCGGCATTGTCGTCCACCTGCGGGAAGACCGGCGTCATATCCAGGATCGTGATGTCCGGCTGTTGCGGGAAACGGTGAAGACGAAGCTCAATCTCGAGATGGGCGCAGCGCCGGAGATCATCAAGATTGCTCTCGACATCGCCCCGGACATGGTCACTCTGGTACCGGAAAAACGCAAGGAGTTGACGACGGAAGGCGGTCTGGACGTCGTCTCGCAGAAAAAAAAGCTGGCCAAAACGATCGCCCGGATGGAGCGGGCCGCCATCCCGGTATCGCTGTTCATCGATCCCGTCGGTGACCAGATTGCCGCCGCCGCCGAGATCGGCGCCACGTTTGTCGAACTGCACACCGGCACCTATGCCGAGGCCCGTGGGGAATCCCACCGGCAGGAAGAGCTTGCGCTGCTGGCGACCGCGGCCGAGCAGGCCGACCAACTCGGTCTGCGCGTTAACGCCGGCCACGGGCTCAACTACAACAATACCGCAGCCGTCGCAGCGCTCGATTATATCGAAGAATTGTCGATCGGTCATGCCATCATCAGCCGTGCCGTATTCACCGGTCTGGAGGAGGCCGTCAGGGAAATGCAGGCCATCATCGAGGGGGCCTGCTGGTAACGGCTGCGCGGACTGCGCCAAAGCAGTCATCTCAATTGACAAGCGGAAAGTGCCTGTGGTAAAGACACAGATCCAGCCTCGGTGGTGGAACCGGTAGACACCAGGGACTTAAAATCCCTTGGACCTTGCGTCCGTGCGAGTTCGACTCTCGCCCGAGGCACCAGCAGGATTTCCTGGCGATCCTGGTCATTGGATACCGCTGCGGGTATGCGCTGCATAAGCTGGCAGGGGGAAAACAAAGGAGTTTGCCATGCACGTGCAATTCGAATCATACGCGAAACGCTATCCGGAAACGCTCCACGAGCTGTTCGATCATTACCGGGCCACCGGTAAAAACCTGTTGCTGGGCAGCGAGCTCTGGGACGGCTATCTGGCCTTCGCCGCCGACCGGCTGCCCCCGATGGAAGAATCCCCGCTGGCCGACGTAATCCGCAAAAGTCAGGAAGCCTCGCTCTCCGAAACCGATTTTTACGTGATAATCAGACCCGGGGTGGCCCGCTGGCTCTATTATCACTACTCGTACGATCACAAAACCCTGTCCATGATATCCGCCGCTGAATTTCTGAGCTTCAAGGAGTCCCTGATCTCGGAATCTCCAAGCGACCGTGTGCTGGAAATCGACTTTGCCCCCTTTGAACGTGATTTTCCCAAGATGAACCAGACCCGGTCCATCGGCAACGGGGTCGAATTCCTCAACCGGCATTTTTCCAGTCGCCTGGTTCGCGACTTGACCCGGGGCGAGGAACTGCTCCTCTCGTTTCTCAGCGTGCACGGGTATGACTCGCAGCCGTTCATGATCAACTCGACGATATCGTCGGTCAAGGAACTACGGGGTGCGTTGGTCAAAGGAATGAACTATCTGGAAAACCAGCCGGCCGATCAGCACTGGTCGGACTTCGAGAACACCCTGCGTCTGATGGGCTTTGAACCGGGCTGGGGACGATCACGCGACGGCATCATCAAGACCATGAGTCTGCTCGCAGATCTGCTGGAAGCCCCCGATCACCAGATTCTCGAGACCTTTCTGGCCCGCATCCCGATGATCTTCAACATTGCCATCCTGTCTCCCCACGGCTATTTCGGGCAAACCGGGGTCCTCGGCCTGCCCGACACCGGCGGTCAGGTCGTCTATATCCTGGACCAGGTCAAGGCACTGGAAAAGGAGATGCAAAAGCGACTTTTCAACCAGGGGCTCGATATCCAGCCACGCATCCTGATCGTCACCCGCCTCATTCCCGAAGCGAACGGGACCACCTGTGATCAACCGGAAGAACCGGTGGAAGGAACGGAAGGCGTCACCATCGTCAGGGTCCCCTTTCGCCGAAAGGACGGCTCGGTCATCGATCACTGGATTTCCCGTTTCGAGGTCTGGCCCTATCTGGAGCACTACAGCATCGAAGCCGAGCAAGCCATTGTCGAGCGTCTCGGACGACAGCCGGACCTGGTTATCGGCAACTATTCGGACGGCAACCTGGCGGCTTACCTGATCGCTCAGAGCCTCGGCGTGACCCAGTGCACCATCGCCCATGCCCTGGAAAAGACCAAATACCTCTATTCCGCCCTGTACTGGAAGGATATGGAAGAGCAATACCATTTCTCCTGCCAGTTTACCGCCGATCTGATCGCGATGAATTCCTCGGATTTCATTATCGCGTCTACCTACCAGGAAATCGCCGGGTCAAACGATGTGGTCGGTCAGTACGAAAGTTACGGCTCGTTCACGATGCCCGACCTGCAGCGGGTCATCCAGGGCGTGGACGTGTTCGACCCGAAATTCAACATCGTCTCGCCGGGCGCCGATGCCGACATTTATTTTCCCTTTACCGATCAGGCGCGACGTTTTGTCGATCGACACGACCAGATCCGCGACCTTCTTTTCGGCGAAGCCGGCGACAACTTCCGCGGCACGATGAGGGACCGGAACAAACCGATCATCTTCTCGATGGCGCGACTCGATCACATCAAAAACCTGACCGGCCTGGCCCGCTGGTTCGGCGAACATGAAACACTGCGCAAACAGGCCAATCTGTTGATCATCGGCGGCTCGATCGCCGAGGAACAGTCCGGGGACAACGAAGAGCGTCAACAGATTCGCCTGATGCATGAATTATTCGAAGCTCTCGAACTTGACGGACACGCCCGCTGGCTGGGAACCCGGCTCGACAAAGAGACATCCGGAGAATTGTATCGATTTATCGCCGACAAGAAAGGTGTTTTCGTTCAGCCGGCATATTTCGAGGCCTTCGGCCTGACCGTCATCGAGGCGATGTCCTGCGGCCTGCCGACCTTTGCTACCCGCTACGGCGGTCCCCTGGAAATCATCAAGAACGGTATTTCCGGTTTTCACATCGACCCGAATCACGGCGATCGCGTCGCAGCGGCGCTTTCCTCATTTCTCAAACGCTGCTCCTCGGAACCCGGCTATTGGCAGCAGCTTGCCAACGGCGCCATCGACCGGGTGGAAGAGCGCTATACCTGGCGTCGCTATGCCAAACGACTATTGTCGCTGACCTGCATCTACGGCTTCTGGAAATATTCCACTAAGTTGGAACGCCAGGAAACCAGGCGTTACATGGAGATGCTCTACCACCTGCAGTTCAAACATCGCGCCGCGAGCATCGGGCAGCATTGAACTGTTGTGCCCGGTCCCTTCCCGTTCGGGGCTAGATAAAACCGTAATGGCGCAGTCCGTCGATAATGCCGGCTGCATACGATTCCGACGTGAAGTAGATATTGGGCCGATCGCTCAGGTGATCCAGCTCGTCACTGTAATTGCCGACGACCAGCCCTCTGGTGCGGCCGTCAATCATATCGGCATCGTTACCGGAATCACCGGCAACCATGATATGACGAGGCGAAAAGTCATATTTCTGGATCAAGTATTCGATTGCCTTGCCCTTTGACGCCCGCAGCGGCAGAATATCGAGAAACTGGCCATGGGAATAGATGACCTGGCAGCGCAGCTTCATCTGCTCCAGCGCATCACGAACCTGCTGTAGCCGGGACTCCTTTTCTTCGAGGTAGTAGCTGATCTTGTGGCTGCGCTGCCCTTCCGCTTCCTGCGAGACGAGAAAATCAAAATCGGCAAGCGCTCGCTTGATCTCCTCCGCCTGCCACTGCCAGGAGATGTGTTGCTGCCATCCCTTGTCCATGCGGAAATCGGGGCCGTAGTAAATTTCAGTGCCCACCGAACAGATCATGATGTCGGGCGTCGGGAAATTGTACTCCGTCATGACCTCGATGGTCAATTCCAGGCTCCTGCCGGTCGCCACTCCCCAGGCGATCTTATCCCGGTTTTCCTCGAGCAGACTGAACAACCGTTCCATCGCCTCGTCGTCGCCAACCAACGTGTTATCGATATCGGTGATCAATAAATGCCTGACATTGGTCAGCCGTCGTCCAAAGGACGGTCGGCTGTTGGTACTTGCCGTCGCCTCGCTTTCATGCAAGCCTGGGTGAGCCCCTTTGGGCAGCAGCCCCTTGATGACGTCGAGGTATTTTTCGCAATGAGCCCGCCAGGAATAATGCGAGCGAACGCCGTTGATACCGTTATTGGAGAACATCGTCCATTGTTCCTTGTCGAGCAGGATGGACTTGATCGCCGCACCTATCTGCAAGGCGTCGGTCACATCGACGAGAATCCCGTTTTGACAATTGGCGACGATATCCCGGGGGCCGCCATCGTCGGTGGCAACAATCGGCACGCCGCAGGCAGACGCCTCGATCAGGGTCAGACCAAATGGCTCGACCAACGCGGGGTTTACAAAAACGCCCCCGCTTTCAGCACATAAACGGTATAGTTCAGGAACCTCCGTAGCAAAATCGTGTTTTTTCGGGATTGCCAGTTTGCCATAGAGGTCGTAGCGGTCCATATGCAGCAGCATATCGGTCAGAACATCTTTTTCGTTATCCTCCATATCGCTTATATTACTACGTATTCCTGCGAATATCGCGAGGTTGGCAACGGCGCGAAGTTCCGGGTCGGTACCGTAGGCGCTGATCAAACCGGCAATATTCTTGCGATGATCGGGGCGGCATAACGCCAGGATGAACGGCTTGTCCGGCGACATCCAGAACCGGTGCAATTCCCGCAACAACGTGTGCCTGGTCTGTTTCACTTCATCACTGAAGAGATCCGGATCGAACTGGATGTCGTAGTACGGGTAAAACGCCTCGAGATCAAGCCCGGGCGGAATCACCTGCAATGCCGCCTTGGCGGTATTGTCGTAGAGGCCGTATTGCTTTTCTATTTCCTGCTGCGTCGACACGACGATCAGATCGGCTGTTTCGATAATGCGCTCTTCCCGGTCGATACGGGTTCCGATTTTGTATTGGCTGTCGATCTTCGCCGAGTTCAGCCCATCGCCGAGAAGCTTGTTGCGCTTGTTGCGTCCAAGTGAGTGACCGGTAAAGACGAAGGGAACATCGAACGCGGCGGCAAGTTCCATCGCCACATAGCCGGCATCGGCATAATGTCCGTGAATCAGGTCTGGGGTTCTGCCCTGTTTGGTGATAAAGGTGATGGTGTTGTCGATAAATTCCTCAAGATGGGGCCAGAGCAGCTCTTTTCTCAGATATTTTTTGCCGCCGCAGGGTAATCTGACCAACCGGGCATGGTCGGATATCTGTTCCACCGGCAGGGCATAATCGGAACTGACCCGCTTGTCGTCTATCAAGCGGGTCAACAGATCGACCCGATCGACGCCTTCCACCTCACCAAGTGATTTCGCCAACTCGAGAACATACTTGACCTGCCCCCCGGTGTCGGCATCACGACCGAGTTCCGGCCTTAGGTGCCTGATCAGACCGTGTATGCTGATGTGCATGACATAAAGACCGTTTTCTTTCATTCTGACTCCTCAACAAAACAGCGTGGCATTAAAGTAAGAGCGTTTCTGCCCGACGTATCGGCGCCAGGACACCGATCGGGCACGATGGAAAAAACGCGTCGAGACGGCATCGCCCGGCAATGAAAATGGGCCGCAAACAGCGGACACGATAAAGAGACGGTATGCCGGCAATCGCGTTTTGGGCAGCCTCTCGCATGACAATATGACCACGTAATAATAGTACAATCGGCGCTGAGATGCCAGCCTGTTGTGCTTCCTGACGTACTATATGTGTTACTTTGAAGGCGCAACGCCGTTTGGATTTGCGCTGTCGCTCCATGTTTTGCTATACTTTGGGTAAAGAGGGCAGTGCAATGCTGAAGCAATACCCATTTTTCATCCAGTACCACGTCAGGCAGATCCCGTGGTTTCCCTCCCCTTCCCGTGTTCGCGAAGGCCTGGCAACGATTATCGTCTTTGCCGACAGCTGGGAGGTTGCCCGCACCCGTGCCGGCCGGGCCATCGCCGCAAACGAGCTGGAAATAGTGCGGCTCGCTCGCATTCATCTCATAGGCGCACAATCGATTCAGGGATTCGATACCATA
>CAYSSK010000057.1:0-6411 GCA_964433645.1 uncultured Desulfofustis sp. | reverse complement strand
AGATCACGATAAGCGTGATGACGTCAGGAGGGGTCCATGGACAGTCATTTTCGAGGAAACAAGCGGCAACCGAAAGGTTTTCCCGTACAGGGGGAACCGCCGGAAAAGCAACCGGGACATATCCTTCATGCCAAGCCTTCGTTGAAAAAAAGAAAATCCCGGGCAATAACGCCGGCCTTCCAGGCGCCCAAATCGTATCTTATCGTCAGGGCGTACCGGGACATTGAAGGAGCTGATTTTATCGAGGAGTTCATCATGCAACGGGACTACATCATCGATTAGCAGCACTCCGGGCTGTCAGCACCCGGCGGTTCGTCAAACCGTGCCTCATTTCGCCTCAAGACACAAGCCCCCCCTCGCCGTTTTACTGAAAGCAGCAGTTCATTGATCTCGCTTCTCTTTTTTCGTGCCGACAACGCCTCGAAAGTCGATTGCCGCACCTTTCAGTTCCTGGCGGCACATGAATCGACCCGGTAATTCATCGGCAATTCATCGGTCCAGCATGCCGGTCCACGCTTCTCCGCAACATGACCGCCTTGCTTCACGTGACCGGACCACAGCTGTTTTTGCTTGTCAAAACGGCCAGATTAACGGGATCAGGATCGTGCCGGTAATAACCACAAGCAGGTTGAGCGGGATACCGAGTCGCAGATAATCGACAAAGCGATAGCCGCCGGGGCCGAAAACCATCAGATTGGTCTGGTAACCGATCGGTGATGCAAAACAGGCGCTCGCGCCGATACAGACGCCGATGATAAACGGCTTCGGGTCCACGCCGACTCCGATCGCCGTGGAAATTGCGATCGGCAGCAGCAGCACGGCGGCGGCATTATTGCTCAGGATCTGCGTACAGATACTGGTCAGAACGATAACACCGCCGAGAACGAGGATTGTCGGCATATCGATGAACAATCTCAGGAAAAGACCGGCATACATGGTGCTGGCGCCGGTTTTTTCCATGGCCAGACCGAGGGCGATGGCGCCGGCGATGAGCAATAACACGTCGGCCTGCAAGGCGCGGTAGGCATCGCGCATCTGCAGACACCCGGTGATGATCATCAAAAAGGCGGCGGTCAGGGCACAGGTCATGATATCCGCCAGGCCGAGTGAGGCGGTAACGATCATACCGATGAAATTGATAATCGCCCACAAGGCTTTCCGCTTGTGGACGATCTCTTCGTACACATCTTCGAAGAGCAGGTAATCCCGCTCACTGCGCAACTCTGCGAGCTTCGATTCGGAGCACCAGATCAGCAGGATATCACCGGTCTTCAGGCGAACATCGCGGATCTGCTTCTCGGCCAGACGCATCCCCTGTCGTTTGACGGCAATGATGTTGATTGCCGGATCACGGGCCAACTCGGTCCGGGCAATCCGCCGTCCCTGAAGCGATGAGCCCGGAGCAATCAACAATTCAACGATGATTGGCGCATCCTTCTGGGCGCCAAGCGTCAACTCCTCCTCGGAGGAGGGGAGTTCCACGCCGTCCTGATGCAGAAGAGCGACCAGATCGTTGAGTGATCCCTTGACCAGGAGGATATCGTCTTCTTCGATGACCTTCTGGTCGCGCCTCGGGTAATAGATGCGATCATGGCTTGCCACCTCGATCACTTCCAGGTTCGGAAAACGCGACTCAAAGGCCAGGTGCGGCTGCTGTCCTACCAATTGGCTGGTAGAGCGGATCTGCAGTTCGGCGAGATACTTGCGATGCTCGCTGTCCTGCATCTGACAGATCGGATTGGCCAGCGCCGGCAGCAATCGTGGGGCGGCAACAATCAGAAAGACGATCCCGATAACGGCAATAGGAAGCCCGACCATCGCCAACTCGAACATGGATAAGGCACCGTAGCCATGCTGAGCACTCAGGTCACTGACGATTATATTGGTTGAGGTACCGATCAGCGTGCATGTTCCTGCCAGAATCGATGCATAGGAGACCGGGATCAGAAATTTCGAGGGACTCAGGCCGAGATCACAGCACATCGCCATCACCACCGGGATGAACAGCAGCACGACCGGCGTATTGTTGATAAAAGCCGAGGCAAAACCGACGGAGACAAGGATCAAGGTAAGCGCCGCCGTCAGATTTTTCCGGGCCACCTTGACCACCTGCCGGCCGAGAAACTCCACCCCGCCGGTCCGCATCAAGCCACGGCTGACGACAAACATCGCCGCCACCGTGACGAGCGCGGGATTGGCCAGTCCGGACACCGCTTCTGCCGGTGTGAGCAGCCCGGTGACGACCAGGACGACCATGATGCCGATAGCCGTCAAGTCGACCGAAATCACCTCGGTAACCAGCAAAAACAATACAATTGCCAGGATCAGACTGATTATCCAGATATCCATATCGTCTTCTGCCCCGCGTTAGGATCTATCTCCTTTCTCCCGCTGGTGCGATCGATTTTTTCGCACGTAAATCGTTTTTTTCACCCTGGCCACCAATTGCTCCTTGTCGTCGCGAATAATTACCTGAAACCTTGCGAAATATTTCTTTCCATCGGCGGTCTGCCGCCTGATCAGGGCCAGTTCATCATCGCTTATCGTCAGGACCGCCGATACGGTCCCACGGCCGGCGGTGACGAATTCGATCTCGGCACCCTTATCCCAAACCAGATAGGATGGCCCCAGCAGGTTCATGAGCATCAACATCAGATGCGGATCGACCATCGAATACAGGCTGCCGCCGAATTGGGTGCCGACGGCGTTGCGGTTATACCAGCGCAATACCATGGACACCCGGATCTCCCGCCAGTCGCCGGCAATGGACGTCACTCTGATCCCGGTACCTAGGTAGGGGGGATACAGGTTGAGTATCAATTTCATCAAACGTGGTGTTATTTTCATCAATGAACCCGATTCATGGAAATGCCATCGGGAAGATCAAGACCCTCCGGGGCATCCTGCCGATCTGCAGTCACTGCAAGAAGATCCGTGACGATCGTGGTTACTGGAATCAGTTGGAAACCTATATCTCGGAACATTCGGAAGCCGACCTGAGCCACACCATTTGTCCTGAATGCCTGAAAGAACACTACCCCGGCCTGACATTTGACTTTTGAGCGGGCGCTGCTGCAGGGCAACCCGCCCACCATCAGTTATTTCGAGATAAAAAGAGGTTTTCTATGCCGTTTTCGGAAAACTCCTGGTGATAACGATCGGCAATCTCGTCCTGGGCCTTCATTCGAGAAAGCGGGTCCATGTTTTGTACCGTTTCCAGCCCCTGATCGTTGATCAGGTCCCGCAAGGCCAGCCGCTGCCCCAGTTCCTCCCAAAAGACGTCGTCTTCGAATTGTTCGATAAACCTGGTATAGGTTCCCGTGTCCTCTAATTCTCTTGTCGGGAAAAATTCTTCCAATTTGCGGTCATAGGTGACCAGGTGGCCGAGGCCGAAATCTTCGGCATACGACATGATCTTCTGTTCCAGCTTATGATAGGACTTCGTTTCCGAATCTCTCTGGTTGCCGGTTTTAAAGGAATTCATGACCCATTCGGCTATCGCAAACACATCGAGCATCAAGCGATATTCATTCTTCGAAATTTTGATTTTCATGCGCCCCCCATCATATCCGTTCCTTGTTGGTTACCGGGAACTCGCCTGCGCCCGCTGCCGGGCTCTGAGCTCCCAATCGGCCGTTTTTGGCACAACGCCTGCAAAGCATATTTTCCGCGTTATCGGCACCGCTAATTCGAACTATTCTGTCAGCTTTGCTCACGGTAAGCAACAATCATTTGTTTCGAGCCTGGTACTGAACCGGAAAACACGACGGAAGGGCTCCCGCTTCGCCGAACAGACAACCGCATGATCCCCATATGCAATTGTTTTATATGATTTATTCCTTTCCTGGCGAAGATGGTTAAAAATTTCTTATGAATTGAATCGGTTCGGCAGCGGTCGATACCGCTTGCAAAAGCGAATCGTGCAAGATAGAGTTTATGGGCATATGTTAACGTTCGATCTGATCAGGGCAGACTCACCTCATTTGAGCCGAAGCCCCTTGTATTCCGTGGAGACGGTGGCGCAGTAAGCTTGTGCTTGCCGTCCTTACCCGGGCTCATTGGATCAAAAGACAAAGCCCTTTCAGAGTAGTTTAGCACGACCATGCACGTATTAACAAAAAGGTATCTTGCTTATAGTCTGGCCGCGGTTTGCCTGATCGTCGCCCTCCTCTGCTACAGCTTACCCTCGAAATCCGTCAGTGATCTCCCGAATCGCATCATGTTCAGCAATACCGGGGGATCGATTCTCTTTGACCATCATCGCCATTTCGAGGATCTGGGACTAGCCTGCGACTCGTGTCATCACTCCATCATCGAATCTTCCACCGAAGGACTCCTTTCCTGCGGCGCCTGTCATCAACGGGAGATGGATCAAGGGTCCACGCCATTCGGAACAAACGGGCTGTTTGATCACGACCTGCACAGTGAAGACATGGGCGTCTCCTGCAGCGATTGCCATCATGACATGGATGACCATAACGAATCGGAGCCACAGGCGTGCGATTCTTGCCACACGGCCGGTTCGGGAGGTTATTCCACTATTGATCGCCCGGATGCATTCCATGGGCAGTGTATCGGATGCCACGAAGCATTCGACGTAGCACCGGTACAAGATGATTGCAGCGGCTGCCACACGCCGCGCAATCGAGGTTCCGCATTTCATGATCTCTGTGCCGGATGTCACGAAGACATGGAAGCCGGACCGACCCGAAACGAATCGGACTGTACCTGGTGCCACGCGTTTTGATGCTTCCGCCCCGGTGGTGAACGCTGGCCGCAGGTGGGCAAAACAGACTGAGAAAGCAATGCTTAAAACACTATTTTCCAGACGCACAAAGCCTCAGTTATATGCCGCCGCCGCCGCTGATGAGCCCCCTCTGCCACTCTCGATCGGGCCGGCGGAAAATCTTGTCTATCATCTCGGCGCAGGCGATCATTACCACAAAAGCCCGCTGAAAGCCGGAGACGCTGTCAAGATCGGCCAACGGCTTTGTTTAAACCAGCCGATAAATGATTGTTGCCTGTCCACACGGGCCGGACACATAACGGCGTGTACTCAACTAACCGGAACCTTTGGCCGGCAACTGGTCGCCGTGTCAATCTCAGCGGCCGAAGCCGCGCAAGAGGTTGACGAACATTTCAGAGATGCCTGCCAAACCCCGTCCCTCGAGAAAGCCGGCCGCTTCTTCGGCGGTCTTCCGGGCGGACCTGATTTTCTCGGGTTGGCAGATCCTGAAAACCGGATCGAGCGGCTTGTCATCCTCGGAGTCGACGACGATCTGCTGGGGTGTACCAACAGCTCTTTTGTCAATCATCAGGCGGCTGAATTGGCGGGTGGAATTGCTCTGCTCAAAGCGATCAGTGGCTTGAGAGACTGCTGGTTATTTGTTCCGGATTATCTTGAATCGTCGGTATCAGGTTTATCCGTCACGGTGCGAACGGTAAGCGCCCGCTACCCGGAGGCCAATCGAGAAATTCTTGGACATCGCCTAAGCCGGGAAACAAAGACGTCGTCGATTGACCAAACAAGCGCTTTTTTCAGTGCCGAAGCGGTCTGCGCTCTTTATGCCGTCTGCTCACAGGGCGCCGGTATTCCTAACAAGGTCCTTACTTTTGTCGGCAAGACTGGAGAAAGACGGCTCGTCTCCACTCCTGTGGGCACTCCGATTCGTGCAATTCTTGATCATTTCGATGAAACTCCGCACCAAGGAGACCGGCTCGTCACCGGTGGACCAATGACCGGAACCGCCGTTTTCTCCGCTGATTTTCCCGTTGGCCCGGCCACGGACATCATCATGGTTCAAGACCGCCGCGACATTATCGAAATGGAGGACGTGGCCTGCATCAACTGTGGGGCGTGCGTGCGCGTGTGCCCGGCCCATATTCAGGTGAACATGTTGATCAGGCTGCTCGAAGCGCAGCAATACGATGAAGCAGCCTCCCAATACAACCTGTTTTCGTGCGTAGAATGCGGTTTGTGCAGTTATGTCTGCGAGGCAAGAATCGCCGTATATCAACATATTAAAATCGCCAAAGCCGCCCTGAATCGATGACGACTCTGATGATCACCGAGAAACTGGCCGCGGCGGAAAAAAGAACGATCGCCGGGCCGGACGATCCACCGGCCATCGATGGTCTGGTCTGAGGGAAGCACTATGTCCTCGCTAGTGGAGAGCAGCAACAAACTACATGTTTCTCATGCGCCATTCCGGCACAACGGGAGCAGTGTCTCCGAAAAAAATTATCATATCTTCCTCGCCTGTCTGCCGGCAGTAATTCCGGGCATCATTCTCTACGGCAGAGCGGCCCTTGGTGTCGTAACACTTTCGATCGCTTCGGCCATCATCTGGGAGCTGCTTTTCAATAGTATCGCCAGGCGGAAAATCACCGTAGGCAACGGCAGTTCCGCTC
>CAYSSK010000056.1:0-24805 GCA_964433645.1 uncultured Desulfofustis sp. | reverse complement strand
GCTGGGACAGATACGAGGCGGCCAAGTGGCTCACCATGCGCCGCTGGCTTGAAGCCAATCCCGGCGACGAGTTAGCCAAGGAGGTTCGCGCCCAACTGTCTTCGGAACCTGAGCGCTACGCCAGTTACACGCGTGAATATCTGGGCTGGGGTGTGTTCGCGCTGATGCCGCGGTAAGACACGAGACGAGTAGTATGTGCACTGGATTGCCGCCTCGGCCGCAGTACCGCGGCCATTTGATGAACGAAAATAGATGATGAATCACTATTGTGAATTGAGTGAACTGGGCTGGATTGACTGGTTTGCACAGCGGGCAGACTGCAAGCCGCCTGATACCGTCGCCCGCGTAGCGGCGGTCGACCGCGACCAATTGCTGCTCGTGGATCAGGACGGGAACTTTCGGGCAAAGTTGGCTGGTCGTTATTTGCACCATCACCACCTGAACCAAGAGCTGCCGTGCGTAGGCGACTGGGTTTGTGTGGAAAAGCAGTCTGCCGACGACTGTGGGGTAATCCACGCGCTACTGGAGCGCAGGACTTCTCTGCGCAGGAAGTCCGCTGGGAACGACATAGAGTACCAGATGATTGCGGCGAACGTGGATTACGTACTCATCGTGCAGTCTTGCCACTTCGATTTCAATCCAAAGCGTTTAGAACGCTATCTCGTCATGGTGATGGAAGGTGGCGCCGAGCCGTACATTCTGCTGACCAAGACTGACTTGGTGACTCCTGAAGTGCTGGCCACCCAGTTAGCGGAAATCCAGTCTATCGGTATCACCGCGCCGATAGTGCCTTTGAGTAACGTGACAGGAGACGGCCTAGAGGATGTTAAACGGTTGCTACTGGCTGGAAAGACCTATTGTTTCGTCGGATCGTCAGGAGTTGGAAAAAGCACCCTGATCAATCAGTTGGTCGGCCGTGAAAGGATGGAAACGAGGTCTGTCAGCGGGACAGGAGAAGGGCGGCACACGACCGTTCGTCGTGAATTGATACGTCTCGATGGTGGCGCGTTGGTCATCGACAACCCAGGAATGCGCGAATTCGGCATCATCGGCGCGGAAAGCAGCATAGCGAACAGCTACTCCGACATCATCGCCCTCGCGTCCCGCTGCCGCTATCAAGACTGTAGCCATACTGGCGAGCCAAGCTGTGCCGTACTCGCGGCCGTACACGCCGGCGAAATCAGCCAGGAATATCTTGATAGTTTTCTCAAGCTCAAAGAAGAAACGGCATTCAACGACATGTCCTATGCGGAGAGACGAAAAAAGGATCGAGACTTTGGTCGATACCTCAAGTCGGCGAAGAAAGATTTGCGGAATCCTGGGCGTTATATAAAAGACAAGGAACAAAAATGAAAAAACAGATATTATTTATATTAATACCTTTTCTCCTATTATCAGGATGTGCGAGCAACGAGCTTTCTCTCAGGCATGATGTCGCATTGTCTTTTGATTCAGAACGTATCGCCTATGATGTGGTCGGCAAAGGAAAAACCTCGCTTATTTTTATTCACGGCTGGAGTTGTGACGGACGTTACTGGCAGAAACAAATTTCTGTATTCGCACAAGAGTATCAAGTAATCACAGTAGATTTGGCTGGCCATGGACATTCTTCATTAGATAGATCCGAGTTTTCAATGCTGTCTTTCGCTAACGATGTAAAAGCAATAATTGATAAGGAACACATTGATAGAGCTATTTTGGTCGGCCACTCAATGGGAGGCGGTGTAATTGCTGAAGCGGCCAGATTAATGCCAGAAAAAGTAGTTGGGATTGTAGCAATTGACACCTTGCAAAATGTTGCGGAGCGCACCCCGCAAAGTGTGATTGACGAAATGGTCACGCCCTTTAAAACTGATTTTAAAAGTGCCGCACAAAATTTTGTTTCACAAATGTTTCCGAAAGATACTGATCGACAATTGGTAAATTGGGTAAAAGAAGATATGTCTTCTGCCCCAAGGGAAATTGCCTTAAATGCCTTTCGCAACTATCTGGGGCAGTATGTAAGTGGAGAAGCTGCCATTGTATTTAAAGATATCAACATTCCTGTGGTCTCAATAAACGCCAGATTATGGCCGACAGCACCTGAAGAAAACAAAAAGCATATAAAAAACTATCAACTTTTCTATATTGAGGGAACTGGTCACTTCCCAATGCTGGAAAAGCCCGATGAATTTAATATGCTGTTGAAAAAAGCACTTAACTCGATAGAATCAAACAGCAACAAATGATTTAACCTGCCCTAAATGCGGTGGTAAATTAAAGCGAAGGGAAGCTAAACAGGGGCAGTCTGCTGGCAACTATTTCCTAGGTTGCTCAAATTGCCCTCAATGCAGATACACAAAAAACAATTAAAAATCAATAGGTTAACTAGTCACTTCACAGGACCCGCAAACAGAGCGGCCTGTGGCTCAACGATGTCCCCGCTGCGCGGGAACAACGCGGCGCCAGTCAGCGCCGCGATTGGCAAATCGAGTTTTTTGACACTCCCTGCAATGTGGATTATTATAACTATAAAAACCCACATTTTGAAGGTGAAATATGAGAACTATTCAAATGACCCTTGATGATAATCTTGTCAAAGCAGTCGATCGCGTTTCAAAAGAACTTCGCACAAGCCGTTCCGCTTTTACCAGGAAAGCTCTGCAGGAGGCTCTGGACCGTTATAAACTCGAACAACTAGAGCGCAAGCATCGTCGTGGGTACGAACAAAATCCGGTAGCTACCGACGAGTTCGCAGTTTGGGAAGCAGAGCAGGCTTGGGGGGATGAATGAAACACGGCGAAATACGTTGGTTTAAATTCCTGGCTCCGGATAAAAAGCGACCGGTCCTTATTTTGACGCGTGATTCTGTGTTGGAATACCTTGGAGAAGTGACTATCGCGCCTATCACAACTACCGTACGTGATATCCCGTCAGAAGTGTTTCTCTCGACAGTCGACGGTATGCCTAAAGATTGTGCTGTTAATTGTGATCATTTGCAGACTGTTTCCAAAGGGAGAATCGGGGCATTGATCACATCCCTGCCCCGGATGAAAATGATAGAGGTCGGGCGGGCTGTTCGGTTCGCACTGGATATTTAATTGAGATGTTGCCAACAAGGCAAATCAACTCGGATGCAAATTCCGCTGCGCTCCATTTGCACCGGCTATTTGCAGCGTTATCTTCTAAAACAATACTTGACACGCGCATACATATGATGCATACATGTACACATGAGAACAACATTAAACATAGATGATCAAATGCTGAAAAAAGCGGCAACGCTTACCGGGATAAAAGAGAAAACCTCTTTAATTCACATGGGATTAGAAGCGCTGATTGCCCGCGAGAGTAGTAAGCGCCTTGCCATGCTGGGTGGTACAGAGAAAGACCTAAAAGCAATACCACGCAGAAGATCAGCAAACTAAGCATGGTCCTTGTTGACACATCTGTTTGGATCGATCATCTCCGAAACAATGATCAACATTTACAACTCCTCTTACTAGATGGAGAAGTTGTCTGCCATCCTCTTATCATTGGTGAACTTGTCTGTGGTAATTTAAGAAACAGAAAAGAAATTATCGGCTTACTACAAGCTTTGCCAATGTCCCCTGAAATTGATTTTGAAGAATATCTATATTTTGTCGAAAAACACAATTTATTCGGCAAAGGCATTGGATACATAGATATCCAACTATTAGCATCAGCAAAATTATCTCAGACAAGTCTCTGGACGTTTGATAAAAGACTGAAATCAATAGCTATAGAATTCAAAATTAATTATAAAAAATAAAGATGACCGATCGTTTAACACACACTGCCTTAGGCCCCCGGTTTAATCAACGAATCGGCTTCGGAAAAATTTGCCCAATAGACAAAGTTAATCGGTTTCGAGTCGGCAGTCGGTTATCTTAACGTTGTGCAAAAAGCCACTAACCGTTAAGCCAGGAGCCAGAGAAAATTAAAAAAAAGATGGAGGTGCTAAAGAATAGAAACGTGGATCCGCTTGCCTAGAGCTTTGGCAAATTTTTCTAAAGTAGAGAGGCGAATATCATTTGCATGATTCTCCATTCTGGAAATCACTGATTTGGTAGTTTTGAGTTCGCTGGCAATCTGTTCTTGCGTTAGTCCTGCTTCTTTGCGAGCTTGCTTAAGCATAACGCCAAGTCTGAAAGTCTCGAAATTCTCATCATAGTCTTTCCAGAATTCCGGGCCCTGCTCCATGCGTTTCTTTTTGTATTTCTGAAAATCACTCATTTGTACCTCCGATTTGAGATATAGTCATTTTTTCTGCTCTCGGCTGTTTTTATTTCTTTCCTTGGAGTTTTTTGGGTTTTCTTGGTAAACGCATGATTGAGTATCACAAGTTCAGAACCGTCGAAAAAACCTAGCAATCGAAAAATATTATTACCTGCTTGAACTCGGACCTCCCAAATATCATCGGTAGATTCGAGCTTCTTGAAATAAGTGCGAGGGACGATGGACATCTTTTCAACCAGGTCAAGTACAAAAAATATCTTTTCAACCTGCTTGTTTGAAAGCGTGTCAAGGTATTCCTCTACTGGGCATTTGCCAGTATTGGTTTTGTAAAAAATAATTTCTCGCACAACACGATGTAAGCATATGTGCGAACATTTGTCAAGTGTATACTTGTAATGCTTTGAAAGTGTAATACAAATTGCACAACCAAGCGTTTCTGCTGATCCGCGAACAGCGCGGACCCGCAGAACTCACCGTTAACTGGTGAAGTTTGACATAATAACGTCATGACGCTATAGTGTTGCCATTAGGAGGTGATGCTATGGCTACACAGGCAAAAAGGGCAACAATCTATTTCGACCCTGATCTTCACAAAGCCCTCAAATTAAAGGCTGTGGAGACATCGCGGTCCATCACTGAATTGGTCAACGAGGCTGTTAGGGAAGCTCTCTCAGAAGATGCAGAAGATCTCGCAGCGTTTGATCAAAGACTGAACGAGCCATTGGTAAGCTACGAGCAAATGCTTAAAAAGCTAAAGCAAAATGGCTCAATATAAAGTTTTCTTTAAGAAATCGGTTGAGAAAGACCTCAAAATCATTCCCCAGCGAGACCTCTCCAGGATTCTTGAAAAGATAGAATCACTTCATATCGATCCTCGTCCTGTCGGAAGCGAAAAGTTGACAGGCCAAGAAAGATATCGCATACGGCAAGGAAATTTTCGCATAGTCTACTCTATCCAGGACTATGAGTTAACTGTATGGATCGTCAAAGTCGGCCACAGAAGAGATATATACCAGAAAATCAGTTAGTATCCGTCCGGAAAAGGCGATATTTTACAAAACATCAAAGAACGAAACGGTTTTGTCACCAGGCAGTCATTGATGTGCGTCGCACGGACAGGTATGGAATCCATTCCTAACATGATTGCGCTGGAGCAGCATCACATCTCAAGCGGCAAAACCGCCGTTAACGAGGATGTTCTGCCCGGTCACCCACCCTGAACGATCATCGAGCAGCAGTGTTACCACATCGGCGACATCGTCGACACTGCCGATCCTGCCGAGTGCGGCCTGCGCGGCGAGTCCTTCTATCTGTGCACCGGTTTTGCCTGCGCGAAAGAGTTCGGTATCGATCGGGCCGGGGGAGATGGTGTTGACCCGTATCCCGCGACCGCCGAGTTCTTTGGCCAGTACCTTGCTCATCTGCTCGACCGCCCCTTTCGATGCGGCATAGGCGCCGTATTTCGGCAGCATGACCCGCGTCACCGTCGAACCGATATTGATGATGGCGCCATTATTTTCCATCAATCGTGCCGCATGGCGACAGCAGTGAAATACCCCTTTGATGTTGACGTCAAAGATGCGGTTGACCTCTTCCTCGGTAAACTCCGCGAACAGTTTGTAGATGGCTATGCCCGCATTGTTGATCAGGATGTCGAGACGTCCGTGGGAGGCCATGACTGATTCGAAAAGGTTATCGATATCTCCCGGTACCGCCATATCGGCACCGATCGCCGTGGCGCTGCCGCCGTTCGCCGCTATCGTTGCGACCAATTCAGTCGCACTTTTTTCGTCCTGGAGATAGGTGAAGACCACGGAGGCGCCTTTTTCCGCCAATCTACCGGCAATCGCCCTGCCAATCCCTCGGGAGCCGCCGGTCACGACCGCCGTTTTTCCTGCCAAGTTCTTGTCCATTGTGTCCTCCTGCAATTTCTCGAGTCATCCTTGATCCGTGCTCATCCGGCATCTCACTGCACGTTTTGCCCGGCCGGTCTTTCCGTGGCGTTCTCTGGGGCTGGAAGCTTCAAGGAGTGCCTAGATAAATGGTGTCAGCTCGACCAGATCCGCCATCGTGTTAAAGGCCGCGAAGGCTTCGGGCAGGTCGGCGGCCTGGTACTGGATAATAGTGCCGCTTACTCGTTGCACCCGGGGCATGCGCAGCACCCGGTCGACACTGGAGGCGGTGGTGAAGCGTATCCGCAGGGTCACCGGACCGGCCGTCGTCAGCGGCTGGGGAAAGCCTTCACGGCGGCAGCGCAGCATGGTCTGTTCGGCGGCGGTCCGGATTTTTTCCCGGCAGACCGCGGGGTGCGGGCAGAGAGCCGCATAGGCGCCGATTCCCTGCTTAACGGAGACCGTTGCCAGGCCGGGGAGCAGGGCTTCGGCCTCGCGGCAGCCGGCGTCGTCGCCGGCCATAAAGACCACCGGGATGTTGTAGTGACCGGCGAGCAGGGCGCAGAGCCCGATTTCGCCGATGACCAGATCGTTCATCCGGACTTCTGCGATCCGGCCGGTAAAGGTGTGGGCGATGACCGCATCGGCAGTCCCTGCCTGGCCGTGGTAGCCGATGAACATGGCGGCGTCGAAACCGAGTTCTATGCCGTCCATCATGGCCAGCGGCCGTGGTGAGCCCATGATCAGGCGGATTCGCTCGTCGAGTTCCTCCGGAACAAGATTCAGGCCGACGTTATGGGAATCGGCCACCACCACGTCGACGGCGCCGGCGGCAAAGGCGCCCAGGGCGGCGGCGTTGACCTCCGCGGTCATGAAGCGTCGGGCCCGCTCGTATTCCCTGCCGCCCGGTGAAGAATGCTCGCTGCGGACAACGCAGCCGATTCCTTCAATATCTGCCGAAATATAGACTCTCATACCTGCCTCGTAAGAATGATTGGTTCTGCTTGCTGTTTATGGATGTGGCTGGTTGTCGATCGCTGGTCGATCATGGCTGCAAAACGGGGATTCATCGCCGCTGCCCCTCCCTATACAAGTGGCAGCATACCAGGTGGGGGCTGGCGGCACCAGTGGGGCTGATATCATGTTGCTCCGGTTCCGTGACACGGCACACCTCCATGGCGTGCGGGCAGCGGGGATGAAAACGACATCCCGACGGCACCTGCACCGGGCTCGGGGGATCGCCCTGGAGAACCGCCAGTTCCTGGCGGAGCAAGGGGTTCGGTTTGGGGGCCGAGGCGAGCAAGGCCAGCGTGTAAGGGTGGGCCGGGTGGTCGAATAACTCTTTTCTGGTTGCACTCTCCACCAAGGTTCCGAGGTACATGACGGCGATGCGATGGCTGATATGGCGAACGACGGTCAGATCGTGCGAGATAAAGAGGTAGGCGTAGCCGTGGCGTCGCTGCAGGTCCTTGATCAGGTTGAGGATCTGGGCCTGGACCGAGACATCGAGGGCGGACGTCGGTTCATCGAAGATGATGAAATCCGGCTTGGTGATCAATGCCCGGGCAATGCCGATGCGTTGCCGCTGCCCGCCGGAAAACTCATGGGGGTAGCGGTCCAGGTGATCACTGCTGAGCCCGACCTCCTGCAGCAGGTGGGCCACAAGGTCGGCGATCTCCGCCGACGAGGCGGCCAGGCCGTGGACTTCCAGCGGATAGCCGACGATCTTCTTGACGGTCATCCGTGGGTCCAGAGATGATTGCGGGTCCTGGAATACCATCTGCATGCGGCGGCGCGCCCGGCGCAGCTCCTGGCCTGTAAGCGCCAGGATCGACTGGCCGGCAAGGAGGATGTCGCCGCGGTCGGGTTCGATGAGCCGCAGGATGCAATTACCGACGGTCGACTTGCCGCTGCCGGATTCGCCGACCAATCCGAGTGTTTCTCCGCGCGCCACCGCCAGCGACACCCCGTCAACGGCCTTGAGAAGCTGGATTTTCCTGCCCAACAGCCCACCGGCAAGCGGGAAGTGCTTGACCAGATGACGGACGTCGACGACCGGATTCATGCGAAGTCCTCCTGCCGGTGATCGGGACGGAACAGGTGGCAGGCGACGAAATGATCGGGACCGACCGGGAAAAGGCCGGGGCGCTCGTTACAGACTGCTTCGGCATGCGGGCAGCGAGCGATGAAGCGACAGCCGGACGGCGGGTCGATCAGTTCGGGCACCGTGCCGGCAATCGACATCAGGGTTTCCCGGTCTTCGCCGATGGTCGGGATGCAGGCCATCAGCCCTTCGGTGTAGGGGTGGTGGGGCGCGGCGAACAGGCTCGTCACCTCGGCGACTTCGGCGACATGGCCGGCGTACATCACCGCCACCCGGTCACAGGTCTGGGCGACGACGCCCATATCGTGGGTGATGAACAGCACGGTAACACCCTGCTCCCGGGTGAGCCGGGTCAGGATGGCCAGGACCTGACCCTGCACGGTGACGTCGAGGGCGGTGGTCGGTTCGTCGGCGATGAGCAGGTCGGGATCGCAGGACAGGGCCATGGCGATCATCACCCGCTGGCGCATGCCGCCGGACAGCTCGTGCGGGTATTTGGCCAGGATCGAGGCGGCATCGGGCAGCTGCACCCGGCGCAGCAGATCGACACAGGTCGCCTCCGCCGCCTGCCGGTCCAGCGGGCGGTGCAGCTGCAGGATTTCCCGCATCTGATTGCCGACGGTGAAGACCGGGTTGAGGCTGGACATCGGTTCCTGAAAGATCATCGACACCAAATTGCCCCGGATGTTTCGGAGCCGCCGGTTGTCGGCCTGCAGGATATCTTCGCCGCGCAGCAGGATCCGGCCGCCGGTGATCCGGCCGGGCGGTTCGGGTATCAGCCGCAGCACGGACTTGGCCATCACCGATTTGCCGCAGCCGGTCTCGCCGACCACACCGAAGATCTCGCCGGCGCGCAGGCTCAGGCTGACCCGGTCGAGTACCTTGGCGACGCCGCGATAGCCGGCAAACTCGACCGACAGCTCCTTGATATCAAGAAGAATCTCGCTCATGGGCTACCTGCGGATCCGGGGATCGAGGACGTCGCGCAGCGCATCGCCGAGCACATTGAAGCCGATGACCGTGATCAGGATGAACAGGCCGGGAAAGGTGGCGTACCACCACTGGTCCATCAGGAATTTACGGCCGACGCTGATCATGGCGCCCCATTCGGGGGTCGGCGGTTGGGCCCCGAGGCCGATGAAGCTCAGAGAGGCGGCGACCAGGATGGTGTCCCCGAGGGTCAGCGTGCCGAGCACGATGACGGTACTGATGCAATTGGGGATCACGTGGTGCAGGATGATCCAGCCGTCTTTGGCGCCGGATACCCGGGCCGCCGCGATATAGGGCATTTCCCGGACCGCCAGGGCTTCGCCGCGAACCAGCCGGGCAAATTTGGGGATCATCACCACGGTGACGGCGAACACCGCGCTGGTCAGGCTCGGACCCATCGCAGCGGCCAGCGCCATGGCCAGTACCAGGGACGGAAAGGAGAGCATCACGTCCATCAAGCGCATGATGGAATTGTCGATCCGCCCGCCGATAAAACCGGCGGTGGCCCCGATCAGGGTCCCTACGCCGCCGGCGATGCTCACCACCATCAGGCCGATTACCATGGATATCCTCGCCCCGTAGAGGATCCGGGAAAAGATGTCGCGGCCCATCTCGTCGGTACCGAACAGGTGATCGCCGCCCGGCGGCTGCAGCCGGTCGCCGAGGCTGATGGCAATCGGGTCGAACGGTGCGAGCAGCGGAGCGAAGGTCGCCAGCAGGACCATGGTGGTGATAATGATACCACCGGCCACGGCCAGTGGGTTACGACCAAGAATTTTAACGGTCAGGCCCAGTTCCCGGAACCGGGGGTGATGACGGAGCGTCGCGATAGCCATGTCAGTAGCGGATTCGGGGGTTGAGCACGGCGTAGAGGACATCGACGAGCAGATTCATCGCGACGTAGACCAGCGCGACGACCAGGGTAAAGCCCATGATCGCCGGAAAATCAAGAGAGTTGACCGAGTCGACGACATATTTTCCCATGCCCGGCCAGCCGAAAATGGTCTCGGTCAAAATGGCGCCGCCCATCAGCTCGCCGAGCGACAGGCCGGTGATGGTCACCGTCGGGATCAGGGAGTTCTTGAAGGCGTGTTTGAGCACGATCACCGCTTCCGAGAGCCCGTAGGCCCGGGCGGTGGTGATGAATTCCTGGCCGAGCACGGCGATCATCGACGAGCGGACGATTCGGGTGATAATCGCCAGATAGACGTAGGAGAGGCAGAAGGCCGGCAGCAGGATGTGCCAGAGCGCGTTGACGAAGATCGGCCAATTGCCCGCGAGCAGGGAATCGATCAGATACAGCCCGGTGACCTGGACCGGCGGCGTCAGCACCGCATCCAGCCGTCCCGAACCCGGCAGCCAGCCCAGATTACGGTAAAAGATGAAGAGCAGCATCAGTCCCAGCCAGAAGACCGGCATGGAAACCCCGAAGACCGAGAAAACCCTGATGATATGGTCGGTAATCCGGTTTCTCCTGATCGCCGCCAGGATCCCCAGAGGGATGCCGATAACCAGGCACAGGGTCATACTGGCCAGGGTCAACTCCAGGGTGGCCGGGAAAAAATCGGCCAGGTCCTCAGTGACCGGGCGATGATTACGAATCGACGTACCCAGATCGCCTTGCAGCAGTCCGGTTGCAAACGTCAGGTATTGAACGACCAGGGGCCGGTCGAGGCCGTGGCTCTGGCGGATATTCTCCACGGCCTCGCGGCTGGCCTTGGGTCCGGCGATCATTGCCGCCGGGTCCCCGGGAATGGCGTGCGAGATAATAAAGACCAACACGGTGACCCCGAACAAAACCGGGACCATGTAGGCCAGCCGCCGCAGAACGTAGTGCAGGACGCGCATTGGTGGTCCGGCGCTTACTTGGCGATGGTCTCGAAGTTGTACATGGATTCGAGCATCGGATTATAGACATAGCCCGTTACGTTCTTGCGCATCGGCACGATGGTCTGTACCTGGTAGAGGAAGATGTACGGCGCGTCTTCCATGATGATCTCCTGGGCCTCGTTATACAACTTTACCCGTTCGGCCTGATCGCTGAGCACCGCCGCTTTCTTGACCAGCGTATCGACCTGTTCGTTCTTGTAGAAGCTCCGGTTGCCGGGCAATCCCCACTTGTCCGATTCGAACCAGAAATTCATGAACATATAGGGGTCGGCGAAATCCGGGCTCCAGGCGCCGAGACAGAGCTCGAAATCACCCTTATCCACGCGGTCCCGCAGGGTCGGGTTGGCCATCAGTTCCAGTTTGAGATCGACGCCGATATTCCGGAGGTTGCTCTGCATGACGGTGGCGATCTGCTCCCAGGCGGCCCGTCGATCGGAATAGATCAGGGTCAGGCTCAACTCTTCCGCACCGGCTTTCTTGAGCAGCTGTTTGGCTTTTTCGACGTTGAGGGAATACTGGAAGAGATCTTCCTTGTGGCCCCACATGCCCTTCGGTATCGGCCCGCGCATCTGGACGCCGTTGCCCTGCAGCACGTGGTCGATGATGCCCTGGTAGTCGATCGCGTAGTTCAAGGCCTGGCGGACCCGTTTGTCGGACAGGATCGGTTTCTGGCAGTTGATATAGACATATTCGACGAGCTGTGAGGGGAAGCGTTTGACGACGATATCGGGGTTCTTCTCAAGGGCCGGGATCTGGTCGACGAGGATATTCTCGGCGATGTCGATATCGCCGCGTTCAAGCGCCATCCGGCGATCGGCGGATTCGCTCATGAAGCGAATAATCGCTTTGTCGATGTTCGGCGCGCCGCCCCAATAGTCGGGTTTGGCTGCCAGCACCGCCCGTTGTCCCCTGGCCCATTCGGTCAGGGTGAAGGGGCCGCTGCCGTCGGTGTTTTCGGCCAGCCAGGCCTGGGCCAGGTCACCGTCTTTTTCGTGCTGCATTACGCTTGGGTTGACGATGGAGGCACCGTCCGTGGCCAGGGTCTGGAGGAACGGGCCATAGGCATTTTTCAGTTTGATCTCGAGCGTATAGGGATCGATGACGGTCATCGATTCGATGGCGCCGATATTGTCGGCCGGCCCCTTGCCGATGGTCAGGGTCCGGTTGAAGGCGAATTTCACCGCTTCGGCATCGAGCGGGGTGCCGTCATTGAAGGTGATGCCCTGGCGGATGGTGAAGGTCCACACCGTACCGTCGTCGGAAACCGTCCAGGATTCGGCCGCCTGGGGCTCGACCTCGGTGGAGCCTTCGCCGTTGACCACCTTGTATTTGACGAGGCGGTCATAACAGGGGTAGATCTGGCGCCAGTCGTAATTGTCGCTGGAAACACCCGGGTCCAGGGTGTGGATATCCGAGGACACACCGACCACCAGGGTTCCTTTGTCCTCGGCGACGGCCGGGCCGACAACCAAGAGTAGAACAGCACATAGTGACAGCCACATTTTCTTCATGCTTCAACCCTCCTCTGTGAACGTTATTGGCTCAGCGCCCTCAGCGACCCGCGGGCCCCGAAAGGTGCCGGTAACAATTATGTCTTTGTGCCGTAAGCCGGCAAGATGCCATGATTATCTCTCAATGAGCTATATCACAATGACTATGCTTTTAAAAGCAGCTTCGTTTTCCTTTCGGTATTGCACCTATTTTCAGTGAAAATAGATATCTCCGTTGTCGCCGGCCGGGAGAGAACCGCCATGGCTCCCCGGGTGCCGGCTATGGCGTTGCCGGGGCCTGTCGGTCGACCAGTGGCTTGAGGAGCAGAATCAGGCCGAGGCTGATGAGACTGAGCAGGGTGATGGTGATAAAGACCGCGGCGTAACTGCCGGTCAGGTCAAAGACCCGGCCGGCGACAATCGGGCCGATGGCACCCCCGACCGTCCCGGCAAAGACGACGATGCCGAAAATGGATCCGTGGGCGACGATGCCGAAGGTTTCCGCGACCAGAGGCGAAATAGCGGTGAAGAAGCTGCCGTGGGCCAGGCCGTAGATGCCGGCGAAGCAGTAGAGCATCCACAGCGAATCGGCCGCTTGCAGCCAGAGCAGGCTGGCGGTCAACACGACATAGCAGATGATCAGCACCGTCTTGCTGCCGATCTTGTCGATGGCAACACCGCTGCAAAATCTGCCCAGCATGCTGATTGCTCCGATCGTTGACAGCACGCCGGCGGCGTGGGTGGTGGAAAGGCCGATATCGCCGGCATGGGGCACGATGTGGACGAGGATGACCAGCAGACAGAAGACGGTCGATACGGAAGCGCCGCAGATGATCAGCATCTGGGGGGTTCGCATAGCTGCTCCGGCGTCGATGCCGGCGGAAGCCGGCACCGGTTCGACAGGCGCCGCCGGCTCATCGGGGCGGCGCGGGGACGTGCTGGAGGCCGGGTCAGGCCGGAGAACCTGGGCGATGAGCAGCAGCAGGACAAGCACCGCGGAGCCGATAATCAGGTAGGTGCTGCGCCAGCCGTAGAGGGCGATCAGGATACCGGCCAGGAAAGGGATGCAGAACTGGCCGGCGCCGGTGCCGACCTTGACGATCCCGGTCATCAGGCCCCGGGAGCGGACGAACCAGCGGGCCGTTGTTGTCAGTGCGATCACATCGACGGAACCGAGTCCGATGCCGAAAACGATGCCGTACACACAGTAGAGTTGCCAGACCTCCTGGACCCGGGACATGGCCATGCAGCCGATGCCGAGCAGCACGGCGGCGATGCTCATCAGCCGCCGGGGACCGTAGCGGTCGAGGAGCCTGCCGATAAGGATGGCAAAGGCCCCGCTGGTGATAAAGGCGAAGGATGATGCCCCGGATATGACGGCCCGGGGCCATTGGAACTCGTCGGCCAGGGGGGTGAAGAAGACCCCGTAACTGACGAAGGTGCCGATACCGATGGCCTGAATCATGAAGCAGGCGCCGGCAATCGCGTAGTGGTAGCGGGGAGCGGAGATCATCGTTCAATCACACCACGTTCCGCTGCAGAAATCGACAAAAAACCGACAGGCACCGCAGACAATTGTCTATGAGACCGCTCATGCCGGCGAATCGAGCATACCGGAACGGGTGACGATGACGGCCTGAGCGTACGAGCCGATGGTGAACTGGCCGCCGCCGTTTCTGGCCTGCGGCTTCCCGGCGCACCCCTTGTGGTGAGTTTTTCCCGGATCGAGTTGGAAGGGCGGGCGCCGGTGGAGCTGAGCGCCGGCATTCCCCCGGAGCAAGCTGCACAACCCGCTGTAGAGCTGCAGATAAAGCCGGATCGACCGGGTGAGACGATCCGGCAGGATTCAGCAAAGCTCGATGGATTGTGCCTGCCTGCCGACTTTTTTCAAGAGCCGGGCGAGCTGCTCGCGCTCGCTTTCATCAAGCCCGGCAAAGATCAGCTCCAGATTTTCACGGTGCTCATGGAAGGCAGGTTGAATCAGTTCATGTCCGGCCCCGGTCAGATGCAGCTGAAAGCTGCGGCCGTCGGCGGGGTCTCTGACCCGCCTGACCAGACCCTTCTTCTCGAGGCGATTGGCGGCGGCGGTCATCGAGCCGCTGGTCAGCAGCACCTTTTGGCCGATGGTGTTGATCGGCAGCGGCCCTTTGTGGAGCAGAGCTTCCAGGATGGCAAAATCGCTGACATTGAGACCGGTCCGGGCAATACCGGTTTGGTCGACCTGTTCGATCGCTTTGTTGGCCCTGCCGAAGAGCAGTCTGAGATGGGCTCCGGTCTGCATCGGACGGTCAGTTTTTGTGCCGGCTGAGCGGCGGCAGGCGAGATGCGATCTGTGCCCGCCGGGATTCATGCCGCTTCGGCAGTTGCAGGGTGTTGCCCAGCTGCTCGGGACTCTCGTCGACGGTGAAGCCGGGCGGATCGGTGGCGATTTCGAAGAGCACACCGCCCGGGTCATGGAAATAAATGGATTTGAAGTAGCTGCGATCGCGCACCGCGGTAACCTGATAGCCGTCGTCACGCAGTGAGCGCTGCCAGCGAAGCTGCCCGGCATCCGACGGGGTGCGAAAGGCGATGTGGTGCACGGTTCCGCTGCCCTGCCGGCCCTCTTCGGCCCGCGGGTCAACGACCAGGTCGTAAAAACGGCCCGGTGATTCCTCTGTGTTCATGGCGAAGCGGACGCGGTCGCGTTCCCGCTCCCGTTGCCTCATGCCCAGCGATCGGGTGAGCAGTGAGCCGGTTTTCTCCGCTGACCGGGTCAACGCGGTGGCCGAGTGAATTCCTCGAATTCCGTGGTCGGCGCCTGCGGCGTCCCCCACTTTTCCGGCGGCTGAATCCGGCCGGCCCGGTGCGATCAGCTCCAGCGTGAGACCGTCGGGATCGGTACAGCTGAGTACGTCGTCTCCAAACCGGGTCCCAAGCCGGGCGGCGAGCCCATGGTGCTGCAACCGCTGTCGCCAGTAAACCAGCGACCCGGCCGGAATCTCGAACGCGATTGCCGTCACCATGCCGCTGCCACGTGTCCCCCGGGGCATATCGGACCATGGGAAAAAAGTCAGGATGGTACCCGGGGTGCCGTGGCGGTCACCGAAATAGAGGTGGTAGGTGAACGGATCGTCGAAATTGACCGTCTGTTTCACCAGGTGCAGGCCCAGCACGTCCTCGTAGAACGCGACGGTGGCAGCCGGCGATGAGCTGATTGCGGTGATATGATGGATGCCGTTGATGGCCTGGGTTGTGTTCATGTTCTGCTGCTCCTTGCTCGTAAAGACCGCCGGCAACAAGAACTCCCGAGCTGTGTCGGTTTTCAGTGCGGAGGGGTGTTTGCCAGGCGAGTGATAGTCATGAGGAGACAATAACCGCAGATATCTTGATGTCAAGATATCTGCGGTTGAGAACCTGGTTTACCAGCGGAAGGTGCGCGAACACGAAGAGGGGGAAGCCGGCATCGCGTCTTATCAGCGGTGCCGGCTCAGTTCATGAACCGACGGCTCAGTCGACGGCCACCAGTTCGATGTCGAAGTTCAGGTCCTGGCCAGCCAGCGGGGGATTGGCGTCGAGCTTGATGTGTGTGTCGGTGATCTCGACAACGGTCACAACCACCAGTTCACCGTTGGGGCTGCCCATTTGCAATTGCTGGCCCACTTCAGGGTTGATGTCGGCCGGTACATGTTCTTTCGGCGCGGCGATGACCAGTTCTTCGTTTCTCGGACCGTAGGCCTTGTCCACCGGAACCTTGACGTTTTTTTTCTCACCGACGGCCATGCCGGCCACCGCTTCATCGAAGCCGGCGATGACCTGGCCGCCGCCAAGGGTGAACTCAAGAGGTTCGCGACCTGCGGAGGTATCGAAAACCGAGCCGTTGTCCAGGGTGCCCGTATAATGAATTTTGACTGTATTGCCGTGTTCTGCGACTGTCATGGGATTCTCCTTTCGCCGTGAAGACGATGATCAGGGGGATTGTGGCCGGAAATGTTCGGCCTGGTGCGTTTTGCGTGACAAAATAAAGATCGTTGTCTGGCGGTCGGCGGCGATGACCGGTCATTGCAATTGTGCCTGCCGTCAGACGGCCGCCGGCCAAACAATAGTTACACCCTAGTACAGTCGGCCGACAATGCAAGGGGTGAACCGGCCGGAATGTTCAATCGGTTCACCTGGGTGCGCTCCGGTGCTCGATTTTGGGGATAATTGGGACGGAGATCCGCCGACCAAGTAAATACAGCCAGGGCAGAACGAAGACCGGCACCCATGTTGAAAAGAGTCCGCATCAAGTGGGGGGGCCGTTGATGCTTGTGGCGCCTGCGGGCATTCGCGGTGAGCGGTCGTGTCGTTATCCATGCCGTCTTCGGTGCCGGTATGGTACGATGGAGGGAAGCGAGCCCCCGGACACGCGAACATTGAGGGCACAATTTATACGGCAGCAGGGAAAGAGGCCAATGCCTGGCGCTCTCTCTCGTGCTGACCACTGCGGACATGCCCGAGAATTGTCATGGGTAAACTAAAAAACAACAGGGAAGCAGGCCTCGAACAGGATCACCACTCTTTTCGGGTGGTGCTCGTTTCTGCCCCGTGGGCGCTCTTTCACCGGCCTTCCATCCAGGTTGCCAGCCTGCGCAGTTATTTACTGGAAAAAGGTGACTACCAGGCCGACTGTAATCATGCCTATCTGGCGATCGCCAGACGGATCGGTATCGATTGTTACGCACGTATCGCCCGCTCCGGCTGGGCCGGCGAAGCGTTGTTCGCCGCGTTGCAGTTTCCCGAGAAAACGGACGCGGCGACCCGCCTCTTTTACTCCGAATTGCGCGGTGACGGCCGCGGCCCGGTGCCCGATTTTGCTGCGCTGGTGGCCGATGTTCGATCATGTTGCGATGCCTGGGAAGCCGGGACCGATTGGCACCAGGTGTCGCTGGTCGGGTTTTCGCTCTGCTTCAACCAATTGCTCGCCTCACTCTATCTTGCCGGCCGCTTGAAACAAACAGCAGCCGGCCTGCCGATCGTCTTCGGTGGGACATCGTGCGCCGGTGGTGTGGGCCGGTCGCTGGTCGAGCGGTTCGAGCAGATCGACTACCTGGTCGACGGCGAAGGCGAAGGTCCGCTGCTGGCATTGTGTCAACACCTGGACCGGGGGCAGGGAGCGTTGCCCGGCCGGATCATCACCGACACGGGTCGAGGCGGAGGAGCGAGCAGCCCTGACATTGCACCGCTCGACGATCTGCCGATCCCCGATTATCGGCCGTATTTTCAGGAGCTGCAGAAGACGTTCGCCGATCTGCCGTTTCTGCCGACACTGCCGGTCGAGTTTTCCCGGGGCTGCAGCTGGCAACGCTGCACCTTTTGCAATCTCAACCTGCAGTGGCGGGGGTATCGCCTCAAACGGGCGGCGCGGATGATTGCCGAGGTGCAGGAGTTGTCCGCCACCAATGAGTCTCTTCATTTCGCCTTTACCGACAACGTGCTGCCGGCCCGGGAAATGGATGAATTTTTTCGGGCCGTGGCGGCGGCACCGGCAGATATGACTTTTTTCGGCGAACTGCGGGCGACGACCTCCCTTGAGCGTCTGATCCGCTATCGATGCGGCGGTCTGCGCACGGTCCAAGTCGGTGTCGAATCGTTGTCAACATCGCTGCTTGCTCGTATGGGTAAGGGTACCACGGCCATGGATAACCTGGCGATGATGAAAAACTGCGTTGCCGCCGGGGTGGTACTGATGGGCAACCTTATTGTCGAGTTCCCAGGTACGAGCCCGGCTGAGATCTCGGAAACCCTGGATAATCTTGACTACGCGCTGCCCTTTGCGCCGCTCGATGCGGCATCGTTTTTTCTCGGCTACGGGGCCCCGATGTATCGTCGTCCGCGGGATTACGGGATTACCGCGATCCTGACTCATCCGCATTATCGGGCGCTTTTTCCAGATCGCTGCCGGGGAACGATGCTCGTTTCCGGGTACCGCGGTGATCGGCTGCGGCAGAAAAAACTGTGGCGGCCGGTGCGGCGGAAGATTGGTGCCTGGCAGGAGTTTCATCGTCAGCGGCGCGGCCGGGAAACGCCGCCCCTGAGTTATCGTGATGGTTACTCGTTTCTTGTTATCAGCCAGGAACTGCCCCGGCAGCCCTCGCTTCTCCACCGGCTGCGCGGCGTATCGCGGCAGCTGTACCTGTATTGTGCTCAGCCGCAATCGCTGACGGCGATCAGCACCGCCTTTCCCCGGCTCAGCCCGGCGGCGATCGACAGGTTTGTCGATCAACTCTGTCGTAAACGGCTGATGTTTCGCGAGGGGGACCGGGTTCTCGCCTTGGCCGTGCGAGCGCCCTGAACGCTGTCCCGACGGTTGGCCCCCTCGGGGCGTTTGTGGCCAGGATGCTGGAGACAGGATATCGCCTGAAAAAATCTCCCGGCCCTTGTTTGAAGCAGGCGGACCCGGAGCCGTCAGCAGCAGCCTTTTATGACATTTCGACCGGTCATGCCGTTGATCCAGCGGGCGATGATCTCGACGGCGCAGCCGACGCCGGGAGAAACGGTGATCGCCTCGCCCGGGCAGTTCCTGGTACAGGCGCCGCACTCCATGCAGGCATCCCGGTCGAGCACGCTCGCCTTGTTGTCGATTACGGTAAAGATGCGGTGCGGGCAGACCGTCTGGCACAGGCCGCAGCCGATACACTTTTCAGCGTCCAGGTGCAGAGTTGCGGTATCGGGAATGTAGCGATAATCCTTCATCTCTTCGTCTCACGTGCTGAAAAACGGCGATGCCAGCCAGAGTATCGCTCCGGCGGCAACGAGCAGGAGCTGCAGCGGAACGCCTCGTCGCATTTCGAATTCGACCCCCGACGGCGAGGTATAGGGCGTGCAGCCGGTGAAATTCATGGCCTGGAACGAGCTGACGGCGACGATCCAGAGCAGCATAGCCAGTTGATCGAGGGACGGCGGCGACGCTGTCGTGCTGAGAATAAAAGCCGTGCCGACGAGGAGGCCGGGCCACAGGCCCTTGACCCAGAATTGCCGGCCGGGCAGCCAGGGCAGCAGGGCCGGGACCAGGACCGAGCCGCAGATCATGCCGATGACCGTGGCGGCCAGCAGCAACAGTCCGCGCTGCCAAGCTGCCGACAGCGAGAAGATCTCCGGCGACACCCCTGAGACGACAAAGCCGGCGATCATGATCAGGGCCAGCGGCTTGAGCAGCAGATAGAGTTCCACCGGGATCAGTACAAGCCGCTCTTTGAGTGGAAATGTTACGGTTCGCATCGCTTCATCGGCGGTGTTGCCCTGTTTCAGAAACGCCGGCAGGTCGTCGGTCTTGATCGGTCCGTAGACGACGGAAAACCCGCAGCCCTTCTTGACGGCAAAGGCGGAGACGCCGGTGGCCCCGAGCTGCGGCAGGATCAGGCGGCGATGGCTGATGATGTCCGTTAGCCGGACCTGCCGAACGCTTTGGATGATTTCCTCCGTGGAGAAGGTTCCCTTGCCGGCGGCGCACCAGACGTTGACTCCGCGGGTATCGGCAACCAGAATCCAGGCGTCGACTCCCGCCAGAGCGAAGCGCACTGCATCGAAGGAAAGCTTGTAGTTGCCCGTCACCAGCACCGGCGCCTCGGCGGTCGGCTGACCGACCGCATACAGGCCGGGGACTACGGTGTAATGATTCCTGATCGGGCCGAGCCGGGTCAAAAACGCACCGGTTCGATCATGCCGGTCGGGTCTGATCGCCACCTGCGGCACGGGACCGACAGCCGTTTCGATAAAATCGACGACGAACGGAGCGAGCCGGTAACCCGGCCGTTCGTGAACCCCGGACCGGGGTTGTTGCTTGGGGCCTCAGCATGGCGCATCATCGCCGGTGGGGCAGCCGCCGGTGTTGACGGCCGGTTGCAGCGCCGTCAATGGCTGGAGGGAAATCGGTTGGTTCGGATGTTCGGTATTCATCGTGCCGGCACGTTTCTGGTGCGTGGTTTCTAGCGGGTTGTGTCGTGTGGGACTTTTGTCCGCCGACACTATCATCGAGTCGCCATCGTTTTCAAGGAAAAACGTAGGAGTCCGTTGACAGAATAAGCACCATCGTCGGCCGAGGCGATGGTATGATCATGGATGCTCAGAAAAAATAACGCAGGCGCAGTTCCGCCCGCGCATCGGTTGGTTTCTCGCCGTATTCCGATTCCGTCTCGCCGCCCAGCAGCGTGACGCGGGCGCGCACGTGCCAATTGGTAAAGCCGGTGTAGCCGATTTCCGGCGCCACCGAGAAGCTGCCGTCGGTGAGGTTGACGATGGCCGTCAGCGCCGGGGTCAGATAGAGAATGTCGAACGGCTCCTTGAGCGACCAACGGGCATAGAGATAATCCGTGCCGGCGAACGGCCGACCATAACCCTGCCGGGCCAGCGAGCGGGCCTGCTGCGGGGCGGTGTCGACCAGGCGGTAGAAGCCGCTCAGCTCGTCCTCGCTGTAGCCGCCGCCGTGGTGGTAATACTCGATGATCGTGGTCAGTTCGAAGGTGCTCAGGTGGCGCAGTCCGAGCAGCCAGGAAAGCGTCGATTCGCTGTGCCCAACGATGCCGCCGTCCGGCGAGGGTGCGGTTTTGATCGCTTCGCGGTTATAGGCGATTTCGCCGTGGAGCTCGAAATTGGTCGTCAGATTGCGGGAGAAATCGATGCCGAAGCGGGTAGTGTCTTCGCCTATCAGCGCGACGAAGTCGATGTCGGTGTCGTGCAGGAGCAGGTACACTTTTACCGCCAGATCGAGCTGGTCGGCGGCGCCGAAATCCTCGTTCACCCCCGACAGGACCGGGAGCAGCACGCCGGTGACGGCCACATTACGCAAAGCGCCGTCAAAACTCCTGATCGTCTCGGCGGCAACGGTCAGGTAGCCTTCCCGGCTTTCTTCCGGATCACCCGGATCCTTGGGCCTGTTGACGAAACCGACCGGATTCCAGGCGTAGCCGGTTCCCCAATTGTAGGATGTTTTGCCGATGGTTGCAGAGGTAGTGGCGCCCGGCGTGACGCTGAAAAAAGCTTCATAGACGTCGGCGGTGTCTTGCCAGCCGTCGCTGGCCTGCTTTCCCGCCGCCGTCAGCAGCCAATTGAAGGATGCCTGTTGCCAGCGATAGTAGCCTCCGAGCTGCAGCGCCCCGGTTGCTCGCTGCCTGGTCGAATCAAGCGGTTCGGAGCCGTCAAGGCGGCCCAGCGCGCCGGCCTTGTTGATCGTTTCGTGTTGCCCTTTAAGCTCGGTATATCCGGTGAAATCATAGGGCTTCCTGGCAAACTCATCGGCATCGAAGCTGAAGGTGTCGGCGGTTGCGGCCGAGCCGGCGAGCAGGGCCGGACCGGCACCGAGCAGGAGGATCGGTAAGAGTAACCGGCAAACAGGAACCGGTGCCCGGTCAGCGAAGCTCATCGATTTTCGGCAGGTAATTGAGGGTGAATACCTCGTCGGCAAAGTCTCGATTCTGGATCCTGGCGAAGAGCATCACCGATTTGTATCCCTGGTAGAGCGGGCTGTCCGTTTCCAGCCGGGCCGGTCGCAGCAGACCGTCGCCGAAATCCTCGATGTCGCTGTAGCGCAGGGTCTTGATCAGCATGCCGCTGGCGGCGTAGGCCTCGATGGTCAGCGGCAGCAGAGTATCCCGGTCGACCTCCATCTTCAGCGTGTCGTAGGCGACGGTCGCCGTTTTGGCCTTCAGCTGCAGCAGGTAACGCTCCGGTGTTTCCTCGGTCTTGCTGACAAAATATTCGGTGGAGTAATCAAGACGCATGATATCCGAGTTGTTGAAGACACCGCCGATTACCGACTGCAGGCTGGTGATCCGGATCGGTTTGCCGACATTGGGGATATAGAGCCACATATTGTCCCCGAGCCGCAGCGTCGTTCGCCCCTGTTCGCTGGCCGGCGAGAGAAAGAGGGCGACCATCTTGTCTCGGCCTTTCTTGACCGTGTAGAGAACGAACTCCTTGCTGCTGCCGTCCGGTTCCACGTTGATCAGTTTCCGGTACATCTCGTAGGATTCCGGATTCATCCGGCGATCCATCTGGAGCAGCAGACCATCGCCGTCCAGTGCCGGTGCAGCGGTGCCGGTCAGCACTACCAGCAGCAGTCCGAGCAGAAAAGAAATCAGGGCTCTCATAAAAAAACTCCTAAACGTGACGCAGCGCGGTTATCGGGTCCATGGTCGCCGCTTTCCAGGCCGGCTGCAGACTGCCGAGCACGGCAATGACGACGACAATCAGACTGATCGAAACGATCTCGGCGATGCTGATCGCCGGTTCGAGCAGCAGCCCCTTTTGCTTGCCGAAATCAAAACTGATCGGCACCATGTTGAGCACGGCAACCGCCGCCAGGAAAACGATGATGCCGAGCGCGGCGCCGATGACGCCGAGCAGCAGTCCTTCGCTGAGAAACAGCGCCATGATCCGTCCCGGACCGGTGCCGATCGCGGCAATGGTGCCGATTTCGTTGACCCGCTCATAGACCGCCATGACCATCACGTTCATGATACTGACCAGGACGATGGCAACGAGCATGATCTTGATGAAAAAGGTCATCAGGTCGATCATCTTGACGATATTGAAAAACGGGGTCAAGTCTTGCCAGCTGTGGATTTCAAAAAGCGGTTTGTCCCCGGTGGTGCGCAGCTCGGCGAGCTGCTTTGCCAGGGCGTTCTTCGTTTTTTCCAGCAGACCGATATCGCTGAGCCGGATGGCTACCTCGCTGACTTCCTTTTCATCGATGCGCAGCAGCGATCGGGCATCCTCGATGTGGATATAGCCGTCACGACCGCCGGGGCCGGTCAAGGCCTCGACAATGCCGCCGATGATGAAGTTCTGGCCGTTGACCGAGCCATCCTTGTTGGTTGCGACCAGCACGACCGCGTCACCGACGCCGACCTTCATGCCGCCGGCCAACAGTTTCGGCACCAGGATCTCCCCTTTCTCCAGCAGGCCGGCTTGGTTCCGTCCGCTGATCCGATCGCCAAGCAGCGGCACGGTCTGCAGTTCCCGGTCGGGATCGACCCCGTTGAGCCGGATGTTGGTGGTCTCGGCGAAGGTGCTGAACATGGCGCCGAACTTGAGCCGCGGCGAATAGGCTGAGACTGCATCTTTTTTGTCCAGCACGGCGCTCAGTTGGTCGACTTGGGCCGCTTTGAGGTTGCGGTTGAGCGGCAGCGTGTCGGTGGCGGCCAGGAACCCTTTCTGATGCACCTGGATATGGCCGAGCATCGCATCGGTGATCTGGCCGGTCATCATCTGCTTGAATGAGCCGGTTACCGAGGTGAAGAGCAGCACCGACAGCACGCCGAGCATGACCAGGGAGGCGGTGAGCAGGGTGCGGCGCCGGTAGCGGCGCAGGTTGCGAAAGGCGATGGTCAGGATCTTCTTCATGGCGTCCCTCCGTGCTCCCGGGCAGATAGCAGCCGGCCGTCTTCCAGCGTTAGAACGACTTCGGCGGTGCCGACGATTTTCGGGTCGTGGGTTGAAAAGATAAAGGTGGTCCCGAAGTCGTCGCGCATCCGTTTCATCAGCGCGATGATCTGCAGAGCGGTGACTTTGTCCAGGTTGGCGGTCGGTTCATCGGCCAGCACCAGCTGCGGTTGGGAAACGAGCGCCCGGGCGACGGCGACCCGCTGTTTCTGGCCGCCGGAGATCTGCTGCGGGTATTTGTGTCCCTGATCGGTCATGCCAACCGCCGCCAGGACCGTTTCCACCTGCCGGCGCCGCTGATCCGGCGGCCGGTTTTGCACCATCAGCAGCGGGTATTCGATATTTTCGTAGACGGTCAGCACCGGAAGCAGGTTGAAGTCCTGAAAGATAAAGCCGATATGATGGCCGCGAAAGCGGGCCGATTCCCGCGATGTCAAACGGCTGACGTCCTGGCCGGCGACGGTCAGACTGCCGTTTGACGGTCGGTCGAGGCAGCCGATCATATTGAGCAGCGTACTCTTGCCGCTCCCGGAGGGGCCGACAAAAGAGACGAGTGAGCCGGGCTCGATGGAAAAACTGACCCCGTTGACGGCCTGCACGATCGTTGCGCCGTCCCGATAGTTCTTGTGCAGATCGCGGGCGTCAACCAATGCCATGTTCATCCTCCCGGTAAAAAAGAGTAACACCTGCCCGATGCTGGTCTCAAGCTGACAGATGGACCGTTCAGGCGGCAGTTCCTCCCTCATTGCAGCAAGAGCCGTGCCACAGCGCTCACTGCTTTGGCGGAATCTGCCACGAGG
>CAYSSK010000055.1:11772-25599 GCA_964433645.1 uncultured Desulfofustis sp. | reverse complement strand
TTTTGGTAAAGCCAAAATGGGGTCTGTCCCCCTTTTTTTCTTTTTTTTATTCCGGATGCAAATCGTACAAGGTCTCGTCGTGACGCGGCTGCTCCGAGCGGGCCAGGGCCCGCTTTTTCATCGCCTCGAAGGAAAAGTCGTCGCCCTCGAACAACTCGCCCATCTCCTGCTCGATCTGTTCGGGGTCTTCGCCCCGTTCCATCCGGGCGATGGCCTCTTCCATGTTCTCGCCGAGGTTGATTCCGGTTTTCTCGGAGAACCTGCGCATCAACCCGGCCATCTGCCGCGGATCGTCCTCGTTGATGCCTTCCGATTCGCGCATCAGCGACTCGAGCGCCTGCTCCATCTTGTTCTCGTCGAGACCGGCGAATTGATCGTCTTCCTCGCTGGCCTTGCCGATGGTCGCAAACATCGACACCCGCCGCTGCAGATCGGGACCGCCGCAGCGCGGACAACTGGGGGTGGTCGTCGTATCGATACGCTTGGAGTAGAAATTGAACACGGTGTTGCAGGGCTGACAATAAAACTCGTAAATCGGCATCGCTTCATCCTCTCTGAAACACGTACGATATCCCTACGGCCCAACCGGCAGAACACTGTCGATATCGGCCTGGGTAACCTGGTCGGTGATCACCACGCTGCCGTCGGTGCGCGGCAGAATGAAAAACAGGGAGCTACCGACCCGTTTTTTGTCGCTGAGAAGATAGCTTTTGATCTGCGTTCGGTCAAGGTCTTCGGGTATTTCCGTCGGCAGCCCATAGCTCTCGATCAAGTCGGTAATCCGCTCGGCCCGCTCGGCGCCGAGCAGCTCCCGCCGCACCGCGATGCGGACGGCGGCCACCATGCCGATGGCCACGGCCATGCCGTGCAATACCTCGAACCGGGAAGCGGCTTCCACCGCATGGCCGATGGTGTGGCCGAAATTGAGGATCCGCCGCAGATCGCCCTCGCGCTCGTCGGCTGCCACCACGTCGGCCTTGATCCGGCAGCAGGTAAGGATCACCTTGCTCACCGCGGCCGGCTCGAGTGCCAGAATGGCGTCGCGATGCTGCTCGAGATAATCGAGAAAGGCGGGCTCGCGAATCACCCCGTACTTGATCACCTCGGCCAGGCCGTTGCGATAGTGGATCTCAGGCAGGGTCTGCAGCACCTGCGGATCGATGAACACGGCCTTGGGCTGGTAAAAAGAGCCGAACAGGTTCTTGCCCTCCGGCAGGTCGACGCCGGTCTTGCCGCCCACCGACGAGTCCACCTGGGCCAGCAGAGAGGTCGGCACCTGCACGAAATCGACGCCGCGCAGATACGCCGAGGCCATAAACCCGGCCAAATCCCCGGTCACCCCGCCGCCCAGAGCGATGATCACGGCGCGCCGGTCGAGCCCCAACCGGGCCGCGGCACTGGCCAGCCAGGCCACGGTGTCGATGGTCTTGCTCGCCTCGCCGGCCGGAAAACTGAGCATCTCGGCGGCCAGCTCGGCAGCCCGCAACGCTTCGAGCAGCCGCTGCCCGTAGAGCGCGGCCACCGTGTCGTCGGCGACCAGGCAATAGCAGCTGGCCGGCCAGCGGGCGGCCAGCTCGGCCGGCACCGCTGCGAGGCATCCGGATTCAACGATCAGCGGGTAACTCCGTTCGCCCAGCCCGACCTGCAAGATTCCCATCTGTCATTCTCCTCTGGCGGCTGCAACGTCCGGCCTCTTTCTCCCAGACGCAACGCAATGAAACAAAAAGGAGATGCCGCCAGCACAGCGACATCTCCCGGTACAGCATGACAGCGATGTAAAACGATTCAATTACATCTTTGTTCCGGCTGCGAAGCCCTGCATTTTGACCTCGACCTTATCGGTCAACCCTTCATAGTACTCGCGCAGCAGGGCGAGGACTTCGTCGCGACCGAAGTGATCGACGACCTCGGTACCCTCGGACAGCGCCTTGCGCAGCTTGGTGCCGGACAGGATGACGCGGGATTCCTTCTTGTGCGGGCAGGTGCGCAGCGATGCCATGCCGTCGCACTCGTGGCAGTAGAAGGTCCAGTCGATTTTCATCGGCTGGCAGAGCAGGTCTTTGGCCGGATCGCCGGTTTTCGGAATACGATCGAAGATCTCCTGGGCCTCGAACAGGCCGTAGAAATCGCCGACACCGGCATGGTCACGACCGATCAGCATGTTGTTGACGCCGTAGTTCTGACGGAAGGTGGCGTGGAGCAGACCTTCGCGCGGACCGGCATAACGCATGTCGAGCGGATAACCGGAGCTGATGACATTCTCTTTTACGAAGTGGTTCTCGATCAGGATGTCAATGGCCTTGATGCGAACCTTGGCCGGGATGTCGCCGGGCTTGAGGTTACCGATCAGGGAATGGATCAGCACGCCGTCACATACCTCGACGGCGATTTTGGCCAGATATTCGTGCGAACGGTGCATCGGGTTGCGCAGCTGCAGGGCGGCGACGTTGGCCCAGCCGCGTTCCTCGAACATGGCACGGACGGTGGCCGGGCGCATGTAGATGCCCGGGTACTCGGCCGGATACTCGCCCTCGGAGAGGACCTTGACCGGGCCGGCCAGGTTGAACTCTTTCTGGGCCATGACCATCTGGACGCCGGGATGATCGTCCATCGCCACCTGCCAGAATTTGTCACCGATCGAGTCTTCGCCTTCGCCGCGGAATACTTTCTCGCACTCCCACTTCTTGTTTTCCTCGGTCATCTCGTACTTCTCTTCGACCTTCATCGTGGCAAAGGTCTCTCCACCACGAACCAGCGCGATTTCTTCGCCCTCTTTGATGTCGGCGGCGTCGGCGGCGGAAACATCAAAGGTGATCGGTACCGGCCAGAAGGTGCCGTCAGCCATCTGAAGATTCTCGCAGACGCCTTTCCAGTCGGCTTGATTCATGAAACCGGTGAGCGGGCTGAAACCGCCGATACCCATCATGATCAAATCGCCTTTGGTGCGGGCGGAGATTTCGATCTGCTTCAGCGTTGCCGCTTTTTTCATCTCTTCGGCATGCTCGGCACCTTCAAGCAGGGCACAGACAAGACCTTTTCCACCATGGGGAGCAACTAATTTCGACATAGCATTCCTCTCTAAAATGTATTGAAATAAATGGCGCCGACCCACCCAGAGCGAGCCGGCAAACGTTCTTCCGGACAAACTGATTCATGCCGGTGCAGGCAGCACGCAGGCAACAGCGCCTGAACCGCTATTCATTAACGAAGGCTTATATATATAGGAGAAGGAGAAAAAGTCAAGTTAAAAGCACTGCCGCCACGCCTCGCTCAGCCACGAAAAAAGCGCAGGCGCAGGGCATTGGTCACGACCGACACGGAGCTCAGAGCCATCGCCGCACCGGCCAGCATCGGATTGAGAGTCGGCCCGCCGAACAGATAGAGCAGCCCGGCCGCCACCGGGATGCCGATCACGTTATAGGCAAAGGCCCAGAACAAATTCTGCCGGATATTTTTCATCACCGCCCGGGACAGCGACAGCGCGGTGATCACCCCGTTCAGGGTGCTCTTCATCAACACGATATCACCGGATTCGATGGCAATATCGGTCCCGGAGCCCATGACGATGCCGATATCGGCCTGGGCCAGGGCCGGCGCGTCGTTGATGCCGTCGCCGACCATCGCCACCGTGGCCCCGCCCCCCTGCAATTGCTCGATTTTCTGCTGCTTCTCGTCCGGCAGCACGCCGGCGATCACTTCACCGATACCTGCCTGATCGGCGATGGCCCGCGCGGTCACCGGGTGATCGCCGGTCAACATGACCACCGAGATACCGAGACGGCGCAGCTCGGCCACGGCCTCCATCACATCTTCCTTGAGCCGATCACCAATGGCGACCACCCCGACGCACTGCCCGTCGACACCGATAAAGAGCACGGTCTTGCCGGCGGCGGACAGGCTGTCATCATCTCGCAGGTGCTCAGGCAACTCGATGCCATGTTGCTCCAGGATGCGCCGGTTGCCGACCAGCACCCGGCGGCCGGCCACCGTCCCGCTGACCCCGGAGCAGGCCAATGGCCGGAATTCTTCCGCCTGCCCGAAACGATCCACCCGCTCCCGGGCATAGCGTACCAGCGCCTCGGCCAGCGGGTGCTCCGACTCCTGCTCCAGCGAGCCGGCCAGGTGCAGCACCTGCTCGTCATCGTAGCCCTCGGCGACCACGGAAAAATCACTCACCTCCGGCCGGCCGTGGGTCAGCGTGCCGGTTTTGTCGAAGACGATCGTTCCCACCCGCTCCGCGGTCTGCAGCGCCTCGCCGTTCTTGATCAGCACGCCGAGCTGGGCGCCGCGGCCGGTGCCGACCATGATCGAGGTCGGCGTCGCCAAACCGAGCGCGCACGGACAGGCGATCACCATCACGGCGATAAAAAAGCGCAGGGACAGCGAGAAATCGGCCCCGCCGAACAAGAACCAGGCCAACCCCGACAGGATGGCCACGGCCATCACCGCCGGCACGAAGTAGAGGCTGATCCGGTCGGCCAGCGAGGCGATCGGCGCCTTGGAGCCCTGGGCCTGCTGCACCGTCTTGATGATCCGGGCCAGCACGGTATCCTCGCCGGTGCTCAATGTACGCACCCGCAGCGCGCCGGTCTGGTTCAGCGTGCCGCCGAAGACCTGGTCCCCTGCCGTCTTGTCCACCGGCAGGCTCTCGCCGGTAAGCATCGACTCGTCGATGCTGCCGGAACCGCTCTCCACCTCCCCGTCCACCGGCACCCGCTCGCCGGGCCGGATCAGCAGCCGGTCACCAACGCCGATTTCATCGACGCCGATGGTCCGCTGCTCGTCGCCGTCCAGCAGCGTTGCCGTCTCCGGTGTCAACCGCAGCAGCTGGGAAATGGCATCCGAGGTGTGCAGCTTGGAGCGGGCCTCGAGGAACTTGCCGAGCGATACCAGCGCGATGATCACCCCGGCCGACTCGAAATAGAGATCCATGACCCGCTGCTGCACGTTGATCCCCAGCGCGATCTCGGCCACGCCCCAGGTCGAATAGACAAAGGCCGCCCCGGTGCCGACCGCGATCAAGGAATCCATGTTCGGCGCACGCCGCCACAGGGCCGGCAGGCCGTCAAGAAAGAAATTCCGGCCGAGCACCATCACCGGCAGCACCAGCAGCAATTGCAGCACCGCAAAAGCAAGCGGCGCACGGTGCGGGTCGATCACCGCCGGCAGCGGCATCCCGACCATCTCGCCCATGGAAACGACAAAGAGCAGGCCGGCAAAGACCAGCGAAACGGCCAGCCGCTTCTTCATCGCCCCGAGCCGCTCCTCGGCCGCCCGCCGCCGGCGGCTGTATTCATCGCCCCCCTCTTCGCTGCGCGTCGCCTGAAAGCCAAGCTTCTCGATAGCCTCCCGCAGTTGACGCACACTAACCCGCCGCCCGTCATAGTGCACCCGGGCCCGCTCATCGGCCAGGCCGACCTCGGCCTCACTCACCCCGTCCAAACCACGTAGCGTTTTTTCGATCCGCGCCGAACAGGAAGCGCAATGCATCCCGGTGACAACAAAAGCGACCGACTTTTCCTCGCCCGACTGCTCGGAAAGAGAAAACCCGAGCCCGGCCACCCGCTCGGCCACCTCATCCACGCTCACCTGCCGCGGATCGAAGCGCAGCCGCAGCTCCTCGGTGGCCAGGTTGACCTCGGCCGATGCCACGCCGCCCAGCTGCGACAGCACCTTCTCGATCCGGCTCGAACAGGCGGCGCACTGCATGCCGCCAACCGAAAATGTCTTTTCCGAATCAGCCATAAATCAATCGCACTCCCTTGATCGATCACCCGCCATTCCTTACTGTACCAATCATACAGCGTAGGACCCGTTCCGCCATCAGGATAAACCATAAGAAACCTTCGAGAGATAACAATGACCACCATCAGGATAAAGGGAATGAGCTGCCACCACTGCGTCGCCTCGGTCACCAAGGCGCTTGAGGAACTGCCGGGTGTTACCGACGTCCGGGTCGATCTGGAGGGAGGAACGGCCGGTTACCGCGGGAATATCGCCGCCGAGCAGGCCGTCGAGGCGATCAAGAAGGTTGGCTTCGAGGCGGAGGCCCCGTAAAAAGAACCATTCCCCGCCGCGGCGGGGAATGGTTCTGGTATATGCTGCACTTCGTCGCTGCTAGTTGCGCCAGACACCATCCTCAAAACGTATGGTGTCGCTTTCCGGCGAGGCGCCTTGCTGCTCTCCGCCGCTGTCTCCTGCCTGAGCGGGAGGCTCAGGCTCGCCCGCACCCGCCTCCGCCGTTTCTTCGACGACATTCTCGCCGTAATCGTAATCGGAGACATAGGCCAGCCAGAGGGCCAGAATGTCCTGGCCGTCCAGCGCGTATTCGACAAGGCTTCCTTCCTCAAAATCGGCCACCGCCGCCACCCTGCCGTTTGCTGCAAAATACTTGGTTTCAGGACCGAGAAAAAGCAGTTGATCCTCGATAACGACCTGCCCCCCGCCGTGGTCGATACGCTCGATAAGAGCTGGACCACTCGGGGCAAGCTCGGACGCCACCTCCGACCAGGACACGCCGACCAACATCGTTCCGCTCAGAACCAGCAACGCTGCGAGCAACAACGGCATAACAACGATTTTATAACAGATGCAGTTCATAGTACCTCCACCACGCTTCGAGCATGGTTCTTAGTCGATTTCCCGCCAGTTGACGATGCCGACCCCTTCAGCCGCGGTGGTGTCGTTATTCACCGTGGCGTCGGAACCACTCGACACATTTGCCGCTGTCCCGGTTTTTGACCCGGTTTCCCCGATCGGCATCAGGGACGGCATATATCTCTGTCCCGAACGGTAGAGACCGCTGACCGCGACCGACACCTGTACACCACCTACGTTAATGGTCACCATATCTTCGTGATTGATCTTGCCGTCGCCATTGATATCGAAATATGGCTGCGTGGTTCTGCCCCCGCTGCAGGCATTGGTGCCGTGGATAATAGACAGCGTTCCTCCGGAGCAGGGAGAGTCGGACGGCTGCATACTGTTGAATCGCAGCACGCCGTCAACGACAAACGGATTAGAGACTATTCGCTCACCATTGCCGGGCAGGTCGAAATACCAGCCGACGTGCTCGCCATCACCTGAGGCAGGGTCATACCAGTTCATCGTGTTGTCGCTGATAATCCTGAACACCGCGGCGGCCGGGTCCGAAGCGCCGCTGATCTGCACCTGCTGCTGCAGGGATACCCCGGTCGATCCCGTCCTGACCGGGTCTCGTGTCACCGGCAGCGATGCCTGATTTGACAGGGTCCTGACATAGGTGGGCCGCAGCGACGCGTCCGCCTCGCTGGGCAGATTCAGCGTTCCCAGATAACTGGCCTCCTTTTCGGCCTCGGTGGCGAACTCATCACTCCAATCCCAGATACCGTAGATCGACTGCGGGCTGAGATCTTCGTATTCCCCGCTCTTGAGATACCTGCCGGTGCCGAACAGCACCATATAGCCTTTTTGACCATAGGCACAGGCAAGCATGACATCCGGCTCCGTAGTGATCGGCTGGATCGTCGATTCCCAGCCGCTGCCGCTGCGGTTCATTGCCCCTTGGGCGGTAAAGAGCGGCTGCTTCTCACCGAGAAGGCTCTCGAAGGGGATCTCCCACGCCGCCTTATCAGGATCGGTCAGATCGAATTTCCACAGGTTGCCGAGCAGGTCGCCGGCGTAGGCGTAATCGACCTTGCCGTCATAATCGATATCTATAAGAGCCGGCGAGGAGAGACCGTTGCATTCTCCGGCAAGAGGTATAATTGCCGGATCGCCCACCCCGGTGTCCAATTCCCGGCGCCATAGGATGTCACCATCACCGTCGAGCCCGAGGATGATCAATACCGCGGTACCGTTGGGGCTCTCGTAGCCGTTGCCGAAGACCACCATCCAATCGGCATCGCTGGCATTGGAACGGACGATATAGCCCATGCTGTAACTGTAGCCCATATAGCCGTTGCTGTCGGCCAGCGTGTCATCGCCTGCGACATCGTTGTCCGGCACGATCAGGTTGGCGTTCGGGTATTCCCATTTGACGATCTGATCGGCATTACTTTCCGCTCCGGTAGCGGAAACCGCCGACAGATTGAGAGCGTAATAGCCCTTGCCGCCCTTTCCAAGGCCACCCACCGCCAGCACCGGAGCGGTTACGGAGTCTCCAAGCCGCTTGGCGTAGACCGAATTGTCGACGTAAAACCTGTGTTCATACAGCGGGTTGGCCACCGTCAAGTCGGTGAGATTGGCAAGCACGAGATTGGGGATGTAAAAGAGCATCTCCTCACCCTCTTTATCGGGATTGATAATATGCACCCCGCCGTCGTTGCCGCCGATGAGCAGTTTTGGTTCTTCCTCCCCGACCTCGTCGATCGAGCCGTCGTCATTGTTATCGACGCCGTCACCGATTCCCGCCACCTGCACGGTCGTAGTGAAAAATTTCGGCGACGAACTGATGAAATCACCGAAGATCTCACCGTCCCGCCCCCGCCAGCCATAACCGGTCGGTTGCTCGTTGCTGGTATCGCCCCGGTGATAGTTGATCTTGGCCTGCTGGATGGTATTCGAGGCACCGAGACTGCCCAGCTGGCTGATGGTCAACTCGTCGGGGTTGGGCGCCGCCGGGTCTGCCGGCATCGCGAACGGGACGCCAAAGGTGCCGTTATAACTGATCACCTGCCGGATGTAGGATTGCCCGGAGGCGGTGTTTTGCCACCAGTTCGGGTCGTTATCGCGAATATTCTTCATGGTCGTTGCCGCCGTCCAGATCGGCGGGTACTTGATATCACCGGCCTTGATCCCGGTCGGCGTCTGCAACTCCTGGTCGGCAATCTGTTCCGCCAGCGTCACCAACCCGTAGGCATTGATGTCGCCCGACCAGTTGGACGGGTCGTAAATACCCTGGAAGATAACGGTCTCGGTGGTCAACTGGCCGGTCGGGGTAATGCCGACCGCCGCACCGGTACCGGTTTTGAGTTCGATATCGCTCTTGATGGCGAGCAGGGCATCGACCAGGCTCTGCGGGCTGGCAGCGGTAATGAAGTCACCGCGACCGTTGACCGTGGCGTGGAACATGTCATCGATCCGCTCCTGGTTATTGAAGTTGCCGCTGGTCGGCCAGGCGCAGTCGGGCGGGCAATTGCCGGCCGGCTCGGGCGGCAGGGTGCCGGTGACCCCGAAGGCAACGCCGTAGGTGACCATATGCTGGGCGCTGTTCTGGTCCACCTCGTTGCGCGGCACCTGGTTGTCGAGCCCGGGCGCCAGGTCGCGCTCGTAGAAGTGCATGGCCACATCGGCCAGGGAATTATGCTTGGTGTCGCCATAAACACCGCCGTCCCAGGACGAGTTGTCATCACCGTCGGCATTGGCGGCGATGATGAGCGGATCATGGCCGTTATAATAACCGTCCGTCATCATGATGGTAAACGATTGCTGGCAACCGCCTCCATCGGCGGTGGACAACCAGGGTGAACTGCCGAGGCCGCCGTCATCGGCGTCGGTGGCATCATAATAGCGGCCGACCCGTTCGAGACCCCGCCGCAGCGGCGTGCCGCCGCTCGAGTTGATCCCGTAGAGGTGACCCAGCAGGTAGTCGGTACGATCGCACCAGTTATTGGCCGAAGTGCAACTCGCATCACTCTGGTAATCGCGCGGCTTCACCGTTTGCACCCCGATATTTTTCCGGGAATGGATGGTGTGCAGCCCGATATTGGCATTGGTCATCTCGGCGATGGTCTTGCCGACCGCCGCCTTGGCGGTGAGCTCGCGGCGCAGAAAATACTGGTACCAGTTGGCCAGGTTGTGTTTTTCATCGAAAAAGGTTTTTTCAAACTGGATGGTCGGGTCGTTGAAGATAACCTTGGCATTGGCTGCAACCGCGGCTCCGAGACCCGGCATGAATTCCAGCTGCGTTGCCGTCGTCCCGCCGGTTACCGTATGCTCCAGCAGATCACCTTCCACCTTGAAGGTGGTGCCGACCGCGATCGCCGTACCGGTGGACTCGATCGCCAGGGTATCAGCGCCGACACTGCCGCCGCTGGTGGTGCGCATGAAATTCTTCATCGAAAGAACATCGGCCGGGGGGCTCAGGTCACGGGTCAGCTCACCGTAATCGACCATGTCGTTACCCTCGCCGAAGTCGTCGACCGCATCCCAGTTGTTGTCGCGGTACCGATAGTACTGGATGGTCTCCCCGCCGAGCGAATTGCCGTTGATATCATGGGAATCCAGAACCACCAGGTATGGCCTGACGATAATAACTTCTTCACCGGCAACGATGGTATTGGACGACGCATTGATCGAACTGGTCAGTTGCAATTGCCCCGCGGTAGAGGCGGAACCGAGCGGTGTGGCACCGGGTCGATCCGCCAGTTTGACCAGGTCACCGGCCTCGATAACGCCGGCGGCCAGACCGGTGATATTGATGGAATTGGTCCAGCCGGAATAGTTGGCATCAACGGTTGCCGTCGCCACTTCAGCCATCCGGTAGTAATGGGCCCGATGAATATTCTGGGCGTTGCGGGTGGTATCCTGGAAATACCAGTACGCGGTGAAGACCAGGTGATCGCCGTCAGAATAATCCTGAGTAAGCTGTGGACTAAATACCAGGCTTGTCGCCGTACTGCCCGCAGCTACCGTATAGACCTGCGGATCCATTTCATCCAGATCGTCGCCAAGGATAAATTTCGCGCCAACCCGCGGCGCCTGGCCGAGATCGTCGACGGACATGGTTAGCGAACCGTTCGCGGCGTTACCGTCCAGCACCGTGGTCTTCACCAGTTCCTGCCAATAATCCGCATTTCGCTGGTTGACCCGCAACGTTCCGCTCGTGGTGCCGCCGTCATAATGGATGGTATAAAGCGCATTTTCGTCGCTGGCTCCCAAATCCGGATTGTAGGTGTAGAGGCGGTGGAACCCGGCTGTTTCGATGTTCAAGACCCAGCCGGCGGTACTGATAGGATCACCGGAAGCCTCGCCGATCTCGGTTCTGAATACCCGCTCGTTTTCGGACGTCGGATGATAGGCACTGTTGGTGAGCAGGTACTCCCAGTTGTCGTCCCAGAAGAACTCCGGGTCCGTATTATCCAGCGTGATTTCGGTAGCTGCCGCCGAAGTCGCCGTTCGCAGGGTGAGCAGCGGAGCACGAGCGGTACTTTCATTATGTGACTGTGCCTCCCGTGAACCGGTCCCGGTAACGATAAAGGTGATCGGCCCCCCTTCGGACCAGCCGCCGACGGGATCAATGATTTCATTGACGATATCAACAAGATTCGGGCTATCGTAGGTATTGCCCGCCGACCAGGTCGGCACGTTGTTCCAGTTGACGGAGGCGGATGTTCTTGCTCTCGAAGTTATATTACTATTGTCCCCGGTAAACGAGCCGGAATCACCATCTTCCCCTTCAAAGACAAGGTTGGTGGACCCCGACTTATTGGTTCTCGCGGTAAAGGTAATATACGCCTCGGTGATCGGGTTGCCCGGCCCGTAATCAGCAGGCAGGGTGACACTGGCAAAACGGATACCAACCGCGCCCATGTTGTCGGTGGTACCGCCCATATCGAGATCAATACTACCGAGATCCATATCACCGTCTGTTTGCTGCTCGGCATCATCGTGGCTGGCGCCTACCCGCGTTTCAGCGGGAGCGCTCAGCGGCATCAGACGAATTGCATCGGCTCTCGTATACGTCCGGTTGCTTCCCGAATCACGCTGAATCGTTACTCTCTGCCCGCCTGGCTCGTAGAGCGTCGTGAAATAGGTGGTCGCGTCGACGCCGCCATTGGTGGCAGTGGACGCCAGATTGAAGGTCTGGGTATGGCTGTTGTGCACCGGATTGCTGCGCGGATTATCCATGTTCGCATCCGGCAGGGACGGCCACTCCTCGAATGAAGAGGGGTCCCAGGTATGGTTATGATCCACCCAGGGGAAGTAATACGATGTCGGATCGTACCACAGGGCGCTGGCCTCGGACCATTGCGTCACCCAGAAGCGCCGTTCGGACCGGGCGAGAGGAAACCGGTTGCCGTAGACGTTATCCCCCGGGTCATCAAAGATGTATTCATAGCCGCGGAAGACACCGTCGGTCTCGCCGTTGCTCATCATCAGAATCGTAAAGTCCATACTGCCCGAATCGTCGAGCAGGAACATGACGTTGGGCGGTGCTGCCTGAACTTCGGAGTTGAGCGGGATATCGGAAATAGTGACACAGGTATCGGCCACATCACAGATACTATCTCCCCCGTAGCAGTCCTGGTCGACTCCATCCCCGCAGATATCGGTGGCACCGGGGTGGATGGTAGAATCGGAATCGTCGCAGTCGCCGCCGGCGGGAGAGAACCCGTCGTTATCCCCATCCATCAGATTCGGGTCGCAGGGCAGATCGGTCGACCGGTCACAATCCTGGATGATGCCGTCTCCACATGTCTCCGGGGCGCCGGGGTAGACGGTCGAGTCGTTGTCGTTGCAGTCGTCGGCCGCGATAAACCCGTCGCCGTCGTTGTCATCGGGGCAGATCGCATCACTGCCGCTGCAACTCTGGTCGATCCCGTCGCCGCAGATTTCGGTAGCACCCGGATAGATATCCGCGTCATTATCGTTACAATCACCCTCGGCCGGCGTATAACCGTCGCCGTCATTATCGATATCGGGGTTCTGCGAAGTGGAAAAGACCGCCGTTACCGTTTGATCGGCATTCATCAGGATGGACGTGGACGGCGACGTGGTGTTGTCGACGTCACCGGTCCAGTACTGAAACGTCCAACTGGGGTTCGGCGTGGCAATCAGCGACACCTCCGTGTCGGGGCTATACTCATGGGACCCGGTTGCCGGCGAAACCATGCCGCCGCCGCTGACGCTCAAGGACAACGTATATGTCAACTCATCAAAAACCGCCGTCACCGTCTCATCGTTATACATCGTGATGGTCGTGGTATAGTTGCCGGGGTCGTCGACATTGCCAAGCCACTGGATAAAGTCGGAATCGGGATCGGCAGACGCGGCCACCGTTACTTCAGTGCCACAGGCAATCGGATCGGTATAGGTGGGATCTGAAGAGACTGTGCCGGTGCCGGAGCCACTCATGTTCATAGTTAAATTGTACTTTAACAAGCTGTAATCGCCGCTGAAGGCTAAATCTGGCGCTGCGCTTAGCACCTGGTCCGAGGGGGTGCCATAGCATGGAAAATCACTGAACTCAACGCGGACCTGTTCCGTACCGCAGGGAATATTGGCCACATCGCCATCCTGCAGCCAGCCGGTAAACGCAGCCCCGGTATCGTCGTCAACGGCGCGCCAGCGGGCCTCATATTTAATTTCATCAGGCGCAATCGTTGCGGTCACCGTATAAATTGGTCGAGATGTCACATGTATGGAGTGGTCCTGCGTGACGTTGCTGAAAGTGTAGGATGAAGTGGAAGCGCCGGGATCAACCGATCCGTCGATTTCGATCTCATTGACGCAAAAACCAGAATCATTAGGAGCATAATTGATTGTAATATCATCACCATAGTCAATGGGAGTAACACCGTCCGGATTGATGGTGATCTCCGCCTCGGCACTGGAAGTAATCTCATGGCCGAAAACTGCGATAAGCGTTGTATCCGAGTATATTGGGTTGATTATTTCGGTCGAGGCAGCGAACATATCGTCCAAGTGACCTGAGTCACCTTGCCATCTACGGAAGATTTCATCTGCATCAGGAGTTGCAGTTAATGGGGTTCCGCTATCATAATTATAGGTTGTGCCCGAAGCAGGAGTGAAAGAACCGTCACCTTGTGCTGTGATTGTCAGGACATAATCCACTTTCTGGAAATTCGCCGTGACCTCAGTATCGCTGTAAGTCGGATCAACAAT
>CAYSSK010000055.1:0-11672 GCA_964433645.1 uncultured Desulfofustis sp. | reverse complement strand
TCTCCGACCTGTGAGGTGGTCAGGGCATATACCACTTTCTGGAAATTCGCCGTGACCTCAGTATCGCTGTAAGTCGGATCAACAATTGAAGTCGCCGCCGCCCCGGCATCAACCAGATTGCCCGCTCCCGGACCCGTCCAGTTGACAAACTCCCAGCCGCTGTCGGCCACTGCCTCAACGGCCAAACCGTCGTCATACACATACGTCGTGTCCGACGTTACCGTGCCGTCTCCGACCTGTGAGGTGGTCAGGGCATATACCACTTTCTGGAAATTCGCCGTGATCGTCCGATCATCACCGCCCATGTTAAAATTGGCCGGATTATCGTCATCATTTGCTATACCGCCGATATCTCCGGTCCAGTTATGAAATTCCCACCCCGATTCAGGCGCCGCACTTAATGAAACGGGATCTGGAGGACCGAAGACTGCACTGCAACTCACGTCGGGGCAATTGATACCACCGCTCCCGGTTACCGACCCCGCATCGACCGGATTGTTGCCGACGGTCAAAGTAGCCGCGAATGATGTTCCACAAAAGCTGGCAATAAACAGCATTATGAACGTTGCGGAAATCCAGTGTGTTTTTTTCATGAGATACCCCTGTGACGTAAAAGACGCAGAACCCGAATGTTTTCTATACGGTTTATGCAAATGAAAATCAGAATCGCTTCCTATACCCCATCTCAAGCAACACCTCGCCCTGGTTGGCGGCAAGGTCCGAATACATGCCGTAGACCCCGAACGAATAAAGCCGCCCTCCCGGCCCGGTTACCTTCAAGGATGAACCGGGCGCAATCCCGCGAAAATTGGCGGCCAGACGAAGGTTGTCGGTCGTGTGGTTGCCCGGCATCAGGATATTGAGATTGGCCGGGTTGACCCCTGGGTTTGTGGTGAAAAACGCCTGGGACGGTGTGGAGTTCGCCGTCCAGTTGTCATCGGAAAAATCACTCGGCGTGCCGCTATCGTTGCGCCAACTGTCCCAGAGAGTCATGTCGGTCGTGAGGTCAATGACCCACGGTATCCCGCCCGTTGGATTGGTTTCGGACAAGGTGGCATTTTGCAGCCGCTGGGCGGCTTCGTGCCCGGCTGACTCGGCCATGTAAAAATTTCGCTTATATTGGCCGTCGGAGCGCACAATCATGGATTCAACCATCGTCATATTGAGCGCCGAGACGCCGATGATCGTCACCAGAACAAGCATCAGGAGCACGACGATCACCGTCACGAATCCTCGGTCATCGTGTGGTTGAAAACAAGATTGGCGCGATTGCCCGCAATCCTCGCAACATTTTCCGGTAGTGAAGAAAAAACGCATAATCAGACTCGTGTTATGAATGGTTTTCGTTCCCGCGGAAGCCGCCCAGAGTATCTCCGGCAGCGCGGCAGCCGATTGAAGCACGGCTAGGTCTGGTTCCCACGGACGTGTTCCGCACGATTATCATTTTTTATATGTTAGCCTTAAAAAAAGCAAACTGGCATGTCTCGCCTCTCGGATGCGAGACATGCACGCTGACCAGCTTGGCGTTGGCCGGTATATCCTGAAAGGTCTGCGTTTTATCAACACCGTCGAACATTGGATCATTGCTGATAGGTGTAAAACTGTTAATCGACCGCCCGTTATGCGCAGACGTGAAGACAACCCATTTCACCGTGTACGGCCCCTCCGTCTGCTGGTGCAGGACGTCATCGGGACAACTGCCATCGGAGCAGTCTACCGGTTCGAGCGGATCGACCGGGTCGCCACCACCGTATGGCGGCTCCAAATTCGGATCGTCATAGGGACTACTCACCAGGATCTCGATGGCATCCTGGGCCCAGGAATTGGCTTCCGTGAGTTTCATCGATGAGCCGCCGCTCACCGTCGCCGTGGTCTGCATGGCAAACACCGCCAGAATCCCGATCACGAAAATGGCCATTCCCATCAAGGCCCCGAGCAGGGAAAAACCGTTTTCATTGGGCCGGATTACGTGCCCAAATCCGCCTTTTTTATCGTTCAACGTCGTCGACATAACCTCACCTTCCCATATTGCGGCAACTGACATCGGCGGTAAGCATCATCCGCCGGATATTGTCGTTGGGTGCCGGTAGTATCACGGCGCCCTGCTGGTTGCGATAGTCCGTCGTATCCCGTTGCTGACTGGTATATCCTGCCTGGTCACCGAATCGGGCAACGATCGCCACCTGCACGATCCGCACTTCGCTTGTATTGTTGGTGGGCAGTCGATCCGCATCAAGATAGACAAAGTTGAGCGCCTCGATATCTTCTGCCAGGGTTACCGGCGTACCACCGGCCTGCAACCGCTCTATCGCACTATTGCCGGCGTTGAAACGAAACTCGATCATCTCGTCCCAATGATTGTCTATGGTACCGTTCGGATCGTTATCGATCGCGGTCCCGACCGGCTTTCCCTTGTCCCGGGTAAAGGCGATGTTATTGGACAGCAGCGTGGTAAACTCGGCTCCCGCCGCCCCTGTCGGATCGAAACCGCCCATGCGGATATAGCGTTCGAGGTAGTTCATCGTCGCCCGGAGATTCTGCTGCATGGTCAAGGTCCGCACCTCGGTATTGTGGCCCTTGACCATGGTGCGAAACACCATGGTCGTTCCACCCACCACCATGCCGGAAACGACCATGGCGATGAGCAGCTCGGACAATGTGAATCCGGACTGATCTTTCAAGAGGCGACGCGGTCCTTTGGAAAAGCTGTTTTCCCAAAGGTGCGAAACGAAATTTATAAAGCGGTCCAATCTCCACCTCCGGCATAAATGTCTTTTCTGATTACCCCGGAAATAAGGGGGCCGATCCGATAGAACTCTCTTCGCTGGCTGTTGGTTATATGCAGGTAGCCGGTATTGCTGGTTCCCCTGCTCGTAAAGGTGACAGGGGTGCCGGGGATCCCGGACCCACCGTCATGACGGATGAATTCAATATTGCCGCCATAATCGCTCAGGTTTACCGTTCGCGTGTAATCACTGGTCGTGCAGGTAATCGTATAAGACGTAGCGGCAAAGTTGACCGAGCAGCTGCCCCGGTTTTTGATCGCCAGCATCCGGGCATTCTGCAACAAGCTGTGATACTCGTTGACGGCACTATTCAACTGATGTTTCGGCCGATAGGCAAAATAGCTGGGCACCACGACCGCGGTGAGAATGCCGATAATGGCAATCGTGATCAGGAGTTCCAGCATCGTGAACCCTCTGCATTTTAACAATGACATCCGCATACCCTCCGATTCTCATGGATTCAGTATTCCCTGCATGCAAAGAACGATCCATCTTTTGAAGTCAAGATATAACTTAGCAATTTAAGCATGTTACCAGGATCCGTCGCGGAGTTGATCCGCCCAACCAACACCCGTTATAAAAACTTTTTACACTTCACCGTCCTTCCCGCGTTCCACCAGGGTCATCCAGCGTGATCCGGTACTCCTTGATCTTGTGCAGCAACGACGGATAACTCATCTCCAGCATCCGGGCCGCCCGGCTCTTGTTACCGCCGCTCTCAGCCAGCGCGCATTTGATCAGCAATGACTCGAGCCGTTGCTGAGCGTTTTTCAGGGAAAACCCGTCAAGGGCCAGTGCATCGATCATTGAGTGGGAGGGCGAACGCTTCCGCTCCAGATTGACCACGCGGGGCAGGTCCTCGACCTCGATGGCGTCCCCGCTGGACAAGACCAGACCCCGTTGGATGACATTTTCCAGCTCGCGCACATTGCCCGGCCAGTCATGCCTGAGCAGCAGCAGCATGGCATCACTGCTCGGCCCGACCACCGCTTTTTCAAACCGTTTATTAAATTTTTTTACAAAGTGATGACACAGCAGCGGAATATCGTCCTTTCGCTCACGCAACGGCGGCAGTTTGACATGCACCACATTCAGGCGATAAAAGAGATCCTCGCGAAACCGGCCGTCGGCCACCAGGGCCGGCATATCTTTTGACGTAGCGGCCAGCACCCGAACATCGACCGGTTCCGGCCGGGTGGCGCCCAGGGGACGAACCTCTTGCTCCTGCAGCACCCGCAGCAGCTTGACCTGCATGGCAAGCGGCAACTCAGCGATCTCATCGAGGAAAATGGTCGACCCGTCCGCCGCCCGAAACAACCCCGAAGTTGAGCGATCGGCGCCGGTGAAGGCGCCGCGAACATGGCCGAACAACTCGCTTTCCAGCAAATGCTCCGGCAGACTCCCGCAATTGACGGCGACAAACGGCCTGCCCCGGCGCGGCGAGTGTTCGTGAATGCCGCGGGCGATGAGTTCCTTGCCCGTTCCCGACTCACCGGTGATCAGCACCGTAGTGTCGTATTGAGCAACGTTTTGGACCAGCAGAAACAACTCCTGCATCACCTTGGTGCCGGCAATCATGCCGGCAAAGCCTTCATTGCCGGACAGCTCCGCCAGTTTTTTCTTCAGCGAGCGATTCTCGTGACGCAGCTGCTCCCGCTCCTCGGCCTTTTTCAGGGCCAACAATACCTCGTCGGCCTTGAACGGTTTGGAAATAAAGTCATACGCACCAACCTTCATCGCCTCGATGGCGCTCTCCACGCTGCCGTAAGCGGACATCATGATCACCGGACAGTCGCGCAGCGCGTCCGCTGCCGCCCGGATAAAACTGAGCCCGTCCATGCCCGGCATCCGCACATCGCAGAGCACAAAGGAAAACGCTTGCCGCGCAACCAGACTCAGCGCCCGCTCGCCACTGGTCTCGGTCTGCACCGCGTAGCCATGCCGCTCGAGCATCACCTTGAGCATATGGCACATATTCTCTTCATCATCGATGATCAGCAGCCTTTGACGCTTCTCCCGCTCGCTCATCACGCCCCGCCTGTCTGCCTGCCGTCGGCATCGGCCGCCGGCAGGTCGATGGTCACCGTCGCCCCTCGCCCCTTCTCGCCGTCAAGGTGCATCCGCCCGCCATGCGCTTCGACAATGGCCTGCGATACCGACAACCCCAGCCCGGTCCCCTTGCCCGGCTCTTTGGTGGTATAAAACGGTTCGAATAATAACGACGAATCGGCCGTATCGACACCGCTCCCATTGTCACTGACAATTATTGTCAGCCACCGTTTTGCCCCTGTCTTTCCCTCCTCCCTGACCTCCACAGTCACCACCCCGTCCCCGCTCCTGCCGCTAGACTCAATGGCATCAAAACTGTTGAGCAGGCAATTGAGCAGCACCTGTTTCAGCCCATCCCAGTCCCCCCGCACACTATCGTCACCGTCAACCCCCACCCGCAGATCGATACCCGCCCGACGAACCTGGGCAGCAAACATATCCTGCAACTCCTCCAAAATCTCACCAACCCGAAAAACCTCATGCTGCCGCGGCTTGGTCCGGGCAAAATCGAGCAAGCGGCGAATCAGCCGATCAATGCGCTGCAACTCCCCCAAAGCCCGCTCGGCGAACTGCCGGCGATCGTCCGCCGACAGATCCGGTTGCCGCAACAACTCGACATAGCCCTGCACGATGCCCAGCGGATTGCCGATCTCATGGGCCAGCCCGGCCGACAACCGCCCCACCGCCGCGAATTTCTCCGCCTGCACCATCTCCCGCTGGGCCTGCCGCAACTCCTCGTTGGCCGCGGCCAGCGACTCGACGGTCCGGCGCAGCTCATCGCGATCAAGCTCAATGCGCAACAACATCGAATTAACGGCCACGGACAAGCGCCCAAACTCGCTACCGGTATCATCCCCGACAAACGGCGTCCCGCCGGATACCGTATACGATTCGGCCACCCGGGCCATCCGCTCGATCGGTGTGACCGCCAGCCCCCACATCCGGTACAATCCGATTACCGAGAAGATAATGATATTGACCACCATATAAAAAACGACCAGCCGCACCTCATCGCGGAAGTGGCGGTACAGTGGCAGCAACTCGATAACCGCCCCCATGGCCGCATGGCTCACCCCGTCAACGGCAACCGGCCGAGCTACCAACACTGTTTTGCGTCCCGGCGACAAGGTCGCCCAGACACTGCCGCGATACGTCACCATCTCCTGCCCGGTCATCCCACTGGAGCGCACCAGCTGTTCAAGCGACGATGTCTCCCCTGACTCCGGATAACTGGCAACCGTCCGACCATTATAATAAGCCACCGCACTCAGCGAATAACCACCCCCGTCGACAAACGAGCGCAGGGTATCCTCTCCGAAACGATCTTCCCCCTGCCCCAGGTCCCCTTGGAGCAGATAGCCCATCTGCCGCAACACCAACACCGCCCGCTCCGTCTCGGCCTGCACCAGACTGCGCTGCCAAAACACCACGGTCACAAAAAGCCCCAGCGCCAACGAGCCGCATAACACCAGCATAAACGTCGAAACGATGGAAACAGTCAACCCGGACAATTTCATTCCCAAACACCCTGAGCAATATATTCAAGATTCTTATATAATCACATATTCCCCGCCAAATGAGAATGGTTTTATCACTCCCGCATGAGTACAGGCCGAACCAGTCGATGCCTGACACTCCCCGTTCACGGCAAGTGAGATACGACATTTTTTGTCACCGCACGACCCATCTCTGTCAAAAATCACCAGGATTTTCTAATTCACCCTATTTACCTGTTGACGACCGAGCACCTATCCGGTAGCTTTGGCACCAATCAACTATCTGTAATAGAAGAAATATTAAATTCAAGCATCGTCCTTGAATACTTATGGCATCAAGCTTGCTACAAGGGCAGACAAAGGAGCTATGCCGAAGACAAGGCATCCACAACACCAACCAAGAATCTCTAGGAGGAACAACATGAAAAAACTGAGAATCAACCACAACGAAAAAGGCTTCACCCTGATCGAACTGATGATCGTTATCGCGATCATCGGCATCCTGGCAGCTATCGCCATCCCGAACTACATCTCTTTCCGGGATAAAGCTTATTGCTCAGGTGGAGAAGGTGACGCCAACTCCATTCTTTCCACTCTGGCTGATTACTACGCCGTACCTGCACATGTTGCAGCTATCACCGGAAACCTTGGGCCTGGACCGACCACTATTGGTAATGTTAATTTTGCTGCCCTGTCAAACGGCAACACCGCTGCGCTTGGTTCTTGGCGAGATGCGAACGGCTCGCTCATTCATTTTGTCGACGTAACCGATGTCAGCACGCGATGCCCGACGAACTACCGTAATTCGCAAAATTGGTCTGGCAGTACGACTGATGTCGGCTGGACAACGCCAGCTGCCGGTGGTATTTTCCACAAGTCCATGTAATTGTTTCACGTCGCACACTATCTTAAAAACCAAAAGGGGCGTAAAGCCCCTTTTGGTTTTTTGTCTTCAACAGTCCCCATCAACAACCATAATTATCCCTCATGATACGTTACTAACATCAATGTGAACCAACCCAAGCCTACCAGAACGTCATTGCACCGCCTGATACCGGTTATTATCGTGGGTGCTGTTTTTCTTGCCTACAGTAACACCTTCCATGTGGCATGGCAGCTTGATGACTATTCATATTTTCTAGATGGTGGGTCCTCGCTTCACTGGGAAAGCATAGACTTAAACACCATCAGCAATACGTTCTTTCCCGAGGGAGGCGGAGGAACCCGTTCTCGGCCTGTTGCAGCTTTAACTCTGGCGATCAATTGGTACCTTGGCCAAGACAATGTCGTTACGTACCACCTTTTCAACCTCGCTATTCACATATTCGCGGCATTACTGCTTTTCAACGTCTTTCGCCAACTCTATCAAACCCCGACACTCAGTAAAGCAAATCCGCCTCACGATGCAGTGGGATTCACCATTCTTATCGCCACGCTACTCTGGGCGCTCAATCCGGTGCAAACACAAGCTGTCACCTATATTGTCCAGCGCATGGCGTCTCTGGCCACCCTCTTTTATCTTGCCGGAATATATTGTTATCTCAGATACCGACTGTCGTATCTCAAATCAAACAAGTCGTTATGGATATTCGGTCTTGTTATCTGTTTCCTGCTGGCACTTGGTTCCAAGCAGATCGCCGTAACACTGCCGGTGTCTATTTTTCTAATCGAACTATTTTTTTTCAGAGATGAGAAAAGATGGTATCAGCGCCATATCCGCAGCATCTTATCCCTGTTGGTACTAACTGTTTTCTCTATTTTCGTTGCTATTTATATTCTTGGATCACCCGATCTTTCGATATTTCAAGCCTACGCCGAACGTTCTTTCTCCCTGCAGGAACGACTGCTTACTGAAGCACGCATCGTTGTCTGGTACTTGTCACTTCTGTTCTATCCCATCCCCTCCCGGCTCTCTATAGCTCATGACATCGTTCTCTCCTCATCACTTTTCACCCCGTTGACAACTATCCTTGCGGTAATCTTCATTGCCTCCTTAATCTGCCTGGCGATTACGTTGGTTCGAAATAAGCCGATTTTCTCTTTTGCCATCCTTTTCTTCTTTCTCAATCATCTCATTGAGTCAACAGCGTTACCTCTCGAACTGATTTTTGAACACCGCAATTATCTGCCGTCTACCTTTCTCTTCTGGCCTCTTGTCTCGTTCTTAACCCAATCAGCTTTTTCTCCTAAAGCCCCGGTGTTCTTTCGATCATTACTCAACACTTCTTTGGTAGTGCTGGTTGCCTTGCTTGCCTGGAGTACGTTTCAAAGAAATCAGGCCTGGGCCACTCAAAAATCGCTCTGGGCCGATGCCATGATAAAGGCACCAGGAGAAGCCAGGCCAGTTTTCTACCTTGCGCAAGCAGCAGCCAGGGATGGTCACGACGACATAGCAATCACGCTCTATCAGCGCTCTCTTCCTCTTAGTGCTGCAAGTCAGCTCAAATATCGTGCCTACACCAACCATCAGCTGGCGAAACTGCATCTGAGACGGGGTCATTCGGCTCTTGCCGTTGAACACCTGAGGCGGGCAACCGAGATTATGCCTGCCACCGCCTTCTTTCGCTATCATCTTGCTCAAGCACTCACAACGATCGGGGAAATCGAGAAAGCGGAGCACCACCTCCACATAATCATCGACCAAAACAAGGACGGTCCCCTTACCCATTGGTTACTGGGCAGGATATCGCTTGACAGAGGCAAGATTGACCAGGCATTGGCATCTTTCGCTTCAGCCATCAAGGCTGGATCAGACGACACTGATATCGTTGAGGACTTCATCCTGGCGCTGTTTCTTTCAGGCCGTTCGCAAGCAGCACTCGAAACCCTTCAGTCCCTTTCGCCTCTCCACCGACTCCGCTGTGGCACATCCTATTTGGATGCGGTACTCCACTACGAATCTGGCGATGAGCAATTATTGTCACAAAGAATGGACAATCTGCTGTCTTTCTGTCCGATTATTGAGGTGGTGGATGAAATCAAGAGGTTTGACGGCCTGGGAGCTTCGGGAGAGGCGTACGAACATGCCAGAACAACATTAGTCGAAAAACTGACAACAGTGCGCTTTAGTTCACGGTAATTTCAAGGTATTTTTATGGTTCGAACCATCAGCAGACTACCGTACCCGGCCTACGCCATACCAGCTCGTCTGCTGACCCTGGCAGGTGCGGCAAGCTCCTTTTATCTCGCCTATATTCATTTCAAAAACTACTCTGACATAACGTTCGCATCAATCTGCGCTATCAGCCAATCGATCAATTGCGATACCGTTGCCCAGAGCTCATATTCAATTTTGTTTTCCGTGCCACTGGGCATCTGGAGTCTTCTCTATTTTCTTTTTCTTTTTGTTATCAGTCTCCAGATCTCACCGTCAAAGTATTTCTATCTCTGGTGGGTTTTGTTTTTCCTCGGCATAGCCGGATCTCTCTTCTCCCTTTACCTCGGCTATATCTCAGCCACCCAGATCAGATCCTTCTGCATTTTTTGCATGCTGAACTACGGCTTCATACTACTCTTCACCTTTTATTCATGGATCATTCTTCAGCGTTTCGGGCCATCCGAGAAACCAAGCAGCCAAGCCGTTTTCACTACTATAAAGAACAATTTTTCAACACGTTACAATCTCAGCGTACTCTTTTTGTTTTTCTTCATCGCAGGAGCGCTTCCATTTGCCATACCGCGTTATTGGGAATTCGCACCCCCTATACCGGATACCACGTTACCCTCCGGAGTCACCGAGCAAGGAAACCCTTGGATAGGGGCTGTTGATCCCGAGATCAGCATCGTTGAATTCTCCGACTATATCTGTTTTCAGTGCTATAAAATGCACACCGCCTTGCGCAATCTTATTGGTCGGTACCCTGAAAAAATCCGCCTTACCCATATCAACTTCCCGCTTGACCACACCGTCAACCCCATCGTCGGGGGACAGCCATACCATGTCGGCGCCGGAAAAATGGCGCTTCTGGCGGAATATGCCAAAAATCAGGGGAAATTCTGGGAGATGAACGATTTGCTTTATCGCTTGGGAAGAAAGCTGGAGAGACTCGATCTCTATGAAATTGGCCGGCTGACCAACCTTGATGCCGACGAGCTGGCCAGGGCGCTGAACAACGAAAACTATTATGCGAACCTGCGGAGAGATATTGCCTTGGGTCTTCACTACGGAATTTCGGCAACACCGACCTATCTGGTCAACGGCCAGATTCACATCGGTGTTCTCCCGGCAGATCTTTTTACCACGATGGAATAATTTTTATTTTCTCTCAAGCCGGGTAATCTGCTCATCCAATACTCTTTCAAATGCCGCTTTGAGTACCGCCGCACTCAGCGGCAAATTGTCCGGTTCGACAACAAGTACACTGTTGATGTCGGTGATGGTATATTGTCTCAATATGCTTTCAATTACTTGTCCAAATTGATCTTTTTCACCTGCCCGGAGCGCATTCTCCGCCTTCATCGCCAATAAAATTATCTCATCGCCATAGACGTCACGCAACTCGTTCAGCATTGCGTCCGCTTGGTCTTTATACCCCCCCAAAATCAAAGCCATTGCCATGTTATAGCGTAGCATCCTGGAGTCGATGTTGGAAAATCCGGCTGCCCTGAAATAACGAAGTGCCTCATCGGGACGATTCGTCCGCAGACAGAGAAATCCTTTGTAATGAAGGAACACGCCATTACCCGGGGCCAGGTCCAGAGCCTTATCGACCAGAGCTTCTGCTTTTCCATATTTCCCCTGCTTTATCAAAACCTTGACTAGGTTGGGGAAAGCAGTGTCAAAGTCATTGGACATCACGCTGAGCGCTTTTTCAAAATGTTCCTGGGCAATGGATAATTGCCCAAGATCCATGTAGATAAGCCCCATATTGTTATGCGCCAACCAAACTGATCGAGCAGGTGTTTCGTCATATTTGTCGAGAGAGCGGTTATATAAGTCAAGGGCAATCCCCATCTCCCCTTTTCCGGCCATAGCCATAGCCATAAACTGGTAAGGTCTCGCCAGATTTGGAGACTTATGGGCAACATCGGTCCACAGTGATTCTTCAGTCCGCCAGACGTTGTTTCTCTGGTATGTCCACAAGGAAAAGGATGCCCCGTAAACGACCAAACAGCTAATGACTATGGCCGACATGAATCTACTGAGCTTGAAATTCTTTGTCGCATAAATGGAGTAAAAGAAAATGGGCCAGAATAGAAAAGCAGACGGCAGGTAATTGCGGTGTTCATACATTAATTCCAACGGCAGTATGGTTGATTCCACCACGTGACCCAGCAGGAAAAAAGCGAAGGGGAAACACAGTATCGGCATTTTTCTGGCAAACTTAATACATGCCAAAAT
>CAYSSK010000054.1:0-25672 GCA_964433645.1 uncultured Desulfofustis sp. | reverse complement strand
GTGGTTAACGGGAAATCTCCGTTTTCCCCTTGACAAAACTTATCATGGATGTCCCGTTTTTTATCGTTTTTTATTCCCCGTAACCAAGGGCCTGCAGCGGATCCATCCGGGCCGCCTTGAAGGCCGGGTAGATACCGAACAGACAGCCGGTAGCCAGCGCCATCAGCAGCGGCAGCGCAACGGTCGCCGGCGAGAACAGTACCGGCCAGCCGGCATAGAGCGACACCCCGCGAGCCAGTGCCCAGCCGCCCGCCAGTCCGAGCAGACCGCCAAGGGCGGTCAGCAGGACCGCCTCGCTGAGGAACTGCACGACGATATGATCGGGCCGGGCCCCGACCGCGCGGCGCAAGCCGATTTCCCTGACCCGCTCGGCAATACCGGCCAGCATGATATTCATGATGCCGACCCCGCCGATGACCAGGGACAGCGTGCCGATCGAGCCGAAGACGATGGTAAACAAGCGCTGAATTTCTTTGGCCTGACTCAGCAATTCGAACGGCACGATCACGGAAAAATCGTCGACACCGTTATGAGCCGCCCGAACCGTGCCGGTGATCACCGCCACCGCTGCATCGATCCGCTCCACCGTTGCCAGCTCGACAATCAATTCACTGACCGGCTCACCGTCTGTTACCGCACCCATCGTGCCGAGCGGGACGATGATCATCGTATTGATGTCGAGCAGCGAAAGACGGCCGCTTGCCGCTGCATCGATATCCCGCCGATCAAGCACCCCGACCACTCGCCACAATTCGGAGCCGATCCGGATCAAGGCGCCCGGCTTGCCGCCCGCACCGAGCGCCGCGGAAACCGACCAACCAAGGACGCAGACCCGGTTGCGATCAACCAGATCCCGATCGGCCAGAAACCGCCCCCCGGCCATGGTCAACCCGAGAATGGCGCGGTACTCCCGGGTCGCCTCGATGACCCGCCCTTTTAAATCGTCGGGCAGGCCGACCAGTTCGGCCTGCCGATCCCTGCTGGCCGCCGTCCGCCTGATCGGCAGGCCGGTCGTCTGCAGGCGCGTCAAGTCGCCGATCTGCAAACCGCGGGATTGATAACTCCGGGCCCGGGCAATCTGACGATCGGTCAGGTCGTCGGCGCGCAGATAGACGTTGCTGAGGCCGAGCTGGCCGATACGCCGCATGGTTTCCGCTTCGGCTCCGGCGCCGATGGCAAAGATCGCCAGCACCGTCGACACGCCGCAGACAATGCCGATAATGGTGAGCAGCGAGCGCAACTTATGATGCGCCAGCGAGATGATCGCCGTGCGAACGCTGTCGGAGAAAAAGTCAGTCATCGTGCAGCATCCCATCCCGCAGGGTAACCAGACGCCCGGCCCGCGAAGCCACCTGACGGTCGTGGGTGACCATGACAAGGGTATGGCCGTCGTCGTTCATGGCCTGAAGCAGATCAAGGATATCACCGCTGGTACGCTCGTCGAGATTACCGGTCGGTTCGTCGGCCAGGATCAGATCGGGCCGGGGGACCACTGCCCGGGCAATGGCCACCCGCTGCATCTCGCCGCCGGACAGCTCGGCCGGCCGATGGCTCCGCCGTTGCCACAAACCGACCCGGTCGATGGCCTCATCGACCCGGCGACGAACCTCCGCTCTGGTCGGTCCGTCCTGATAGAGAAAGGGAAGGGCGACATTCTGCACGACATCGAGGTGCGGCAGCAGGCAGAACATCTGGAATACATGGGCGATCCTGCGCGAACGGATAGCCGCCAACTGCCGTTCCGCACGTCCCAGTACCTGCTCGCCATCGAGCAGATAGCTGCCGCTGCTCGGGCGCAATAAACAGCCGAGGATATGCAGCAGGGTCGACTTGCCGGTCCCGGAAGCCCCCATGACCGCGACAAAATCACCCGCGTCAAGACCCAGTTCGACCCCGCCGAGTACCTCGACCAGGTCGGCCCCGCGCCGATAGGCATGACAAATCCCGCGTAATTCGACGATCACGGCGCTTCCTGTCGGCGCTTGCCGGAGGGGGGCACCGGCGTATCCGGCTCCACCTGCGAGACGCGATCGCCGGCGTCAAGGCCGGTGACGATTTCCACGAAATCTTCGTTGCGGCGACCGACGGTGACCGAACGCCGCTCGTAGAAACCGTCGCGGTAGAGGTAGCAATAGTCACCGCCGACATCACGAAACACCGCCTGAATCGGCAGCGTCGGCACCCGGCTCAGATGGGCGACATGGATGATCACCCGGGCCGACATGCCGGGTCTGAGCCGGTCATCGGTCGCGGTCAGCGAAATATCCACCTGAAAGAATTTTTCCTCACCCTGCCCGCCTTTCCGCGCCAAAGCCCCGATGCCGGCCAGGCTGCCGCCAAACCGCTCCTCCGGGTAGGCATCAATAAAGACGGTTGCCCGCTGACCGGCCCGAATGCGATGCAGGTCGGATTCCCGGACCCGGCTCTTGACCGTCAGACTGGAGATATCGGGAAAATACATGATCGGCTGATTAACGATGACCATATCTCCCTCACGCGGGGTGCGCATCTCACCGTCCCGGTATGTCTCGTAGTGCACGATCATCCCGTCGAACGGCGCCCGGAGTACCGTCTTGTCCAATTCCTCACGGGCCCTGGCCAGCGCCTCCTCGGCGGCCTTGAGCCGGCCCCTGGCCTGGGCCAGGGTCGCTGAAGCGTTGGCGATCTTGTGCACACTGGCCTGGCGGATCTGCTCGATCGACAATCGCGTATTCTGCTCCTTGGCCCGGGCGGTCTCGATCAACAGAGGCAGCACATACCCTCGGTAACCGTCATATTGTCGTTTCCCCGAGCGGTGGGTCTTTTCGAGAATCTTGACATCTTCGCCGACCCGGTCCAGCTCCGCCGGATTGGCGATTCCTTCTTCGGCCAGCTCCTGTAAATCCTCGAGGTAGGCTCGGTGGCGCTGCAGGGCGAGTTCAGCCTCGTCCAAATCGTCACTGAGCTGCGCCAGCTTGAGCGGCCCCTCTCCCTCCGCCAGCCGGCGCAGGTCGAGCTGGGCCACTTTATGCTGGTATTCGGCGGTGATGATCCGCTGCTCCGCCTCGTTTTTTTCCCACTCGACCAGTTGCTCCGCCGCCTCAAGCGCGGCGGCCAGGTTGTGTGCCTCGATTGCCAACTCGTCGACGGCTCTTTCGAACGGCTGAGCATCGAACCGGACCAGGATCTCGTCTTTGGCAACAAACCGGCCGTTGCCGGCAAGATAGATGATCTTTGCCCCCGGTCCCTTGATCTGCGACGAGATCATATGGGCCTGCTGTGCCTCCAGCGTGCCGATGGTGTTGATCTCAACGGCCAGATCGCGCAACTCGACCCGGGTCAGGTAGGGATCCCGCTGCCGCGGCGCCTGGGACCCGGCAACGAGATACAGGCCGGCCGAGACCAGCACCGCGAGCACCAACAGCCCGATCAGCATCCGCCCGCCTTTCATCACTCCACCCCGTTTCCGTCAAGCAGTGTACCAATGGCGGCCCGCAATCGATAGCCGTTGATGATATAGTTGATCTCGTCACTCACCAGATCGGCGCGGGCCTGCTGCACCTGCCCCTGGGCCTCCATCAGATCGAAGTTGTCGGCCTCGCCGTGCCTGAACTTGACCTGGGCGAGCCGGAACTTGCCGGTGGCCTGAACGATCTGCTGGCGGCGCAACGCGATCCGCTCCGCCGATTTCTCCAGCGCATTGAGCACCCGACGCACCTCCCGGACAATGTTCTCAGTCAACGCAGCATACTGCAGCTGCCGGCGGCTCACCGCAATTCGGCTCTGCTGCCACCTCGCCTGTTCCGTCGACCGGCCGAGATCCGTGGAACTGGAAACCCTGACACTCAACAGGTTCTCGTCATAGGCCGGCAGAAACTCATCGTAACCGATCCCGCCGCCTCGGGTGTAGGCAGCTTCCAGCTGCAGGTCGGGCATGATATTGTGATAGGCGACCTGTGCTTTTCGCCGTGCCTCGGCAATATCGGCCTGCCCTTGACGGAGCTCAACCCGCCGACTCAAAGCCACGTCGATCGCTTCGCTCTGATCGATGGTGATCAGCGAGTAGGACAGCGGCGCTCGTACCGTCAACGGCTGTTCAAGCGGCACGGCCAGCACCGTCTTGAGCTGATCGGCCATGGTATCGGCACGTTCCCGGGCCAGGTTGAGACTGTCTTCGGTCTCCTTGATACGAATCTCCACCCGATAGACATCCATCGACCGGGCCAGACCGATCCGCTCCTTGCCGGCGGTCATCCGCAGGTGTTGCCTTAGTTCGACGAGCTGCTGCCGGAAGAGATCGATCAACTGTTCCTCCCTGACCAGGCCGTAAATCGCGGCAACGGTCTCCACTACCGTTTCAACCCGTTGCCGGTGCAGGTGGCGCCGGGCGCCTGCTATGCTAAATTCATTTGTATAGACCTCGTCGAGGACCACGTCGCGGCCCAACCCGCGCAGGAGCGGGACGGTGATGGAGAACCCGACGTCCGCGTCATACCCATCGTCACCTTTGGCAATGCTCGGTTCGACAGCTACCGCGACCCCGGTCTCAAATGTTCTCGAGACCGTACCACCAACCTGCCAGACCGCGATCTCCCGCTCGTCACTGCTGGAGTAGTTGATACTGGAAAGCGGCCGCACTTTGACACTAAAAGCCTGTCGGGCGGCAACAAGACCGTACTCGCTGCTGCCGATCGCGTAGTGGGCATCCCGGATCGAGCGATTATCTCGCAGCGCCCGTTCAATCGCCTGCTCCAGTCGCAGTTCGAGCGGCTCGGCAACGCCAGCGACCGCTCCGGGCGCCGGCAGCGCCACGGACAGCAGGCAGGCGGCCAGCAGCATGAGCCGCATACTCCGCCCCCACCGCCAGGTCTGGACAATACCGGCGGTATACTTCAAGGTCGACTGTGTAGCCATCGTCGTAAAACCGTTTGTCACCTTCATCATAATCGATAGCATTCTTTGTACCATGACAACCCGGCTGGGGAAAAATGCTTTTGATGACTGGTGAAAAAAAGAGCGTTGCTCCTGGCCGACAGGAACCACTTTCCCCGACAATAGTGGCGCCGACAGAGCTGTGACAGGACAGACTGGCAAGGTTGATCGTTGGCTCATTGTTTTTCTTGTTGACTTTTTGTGATTGTTTGTGATCATTTTAAGGACATATTCCTGCTCTCTTCCGAGATTGGCCCATGACCGTCACGCAGAAAAAAGCGGATCTCATTCCTGCCCAGCGCCGCCATTTGATCCTGGAGCTGATCCGTCGCACGGGGGTTATCTCCGTTCACGATCTTGCCGCATCCACCGAGGCCTCGCTGCCGACCATCCGCCGTGATCTGGACTGGCTGGCCCGGTCCGGCGCGATTCAACGCAGCCATGGCGGCGCCTCGCTGAAAACCGCCCCTGGCACGACCTTTGAACCTGATGTCCATATCACGTCACGAGTTGCACGGGAGGAAAAGACCCGGATCGGCAGATGTGCCGCGGAACGGCTGCGCGATGGTCAAAGCGTCATTTTCGACTCCAGTTCGACCGTCTACGAGGCGGCTTATCGGGCCGTTGAGAAGGGCCTCAGCCTGACCGCCGTGACCAACGACCTGCGCATCGGCGAACTGCTCGCCGGCTGCCCGTCGATCCGCTTGTTGATCAGCGGCGGCACCCTGCGTCCCGGCTCCTATACCCTGTGCGGTGAACCGGGGATCTCGTTTCTGCAAGAGGTGCATGTCGATGTGGCGCTGATGGGAATTCACGCGATCACCGCCGACTCGTCGTGCTGCGACACCAGCCTCGACATCGCCTATGCGAAACGCTCCATGGTCGCTGCCGCCGAATCGGTCATGATTCTGGCCGACGCCACCAAATTCGGCCAGGTCGCCTTCTATCGCGCCTTCGACATCGACAGCCGCTGTGAAATCGTCACCGACCGGCCCCTGCCGGCCGCCATCGAAGACAACCTGGCGGCGCGCGGTGCCCCGGTGACCGTTGCAACCATCGGCGGACCGGCCGATTCAGACAAGTCGCCGAGCCGCCTGCCCCACAACGACCAACGCAACTCGAACCAAAAAACCAATCCAGGAGGATCCCGTTTTGAAGAAAAAGCTGACCAGATTTGATCTGCAGACCATGAAGGACGAAGGCAGGCGGGCGGTGTGGATGACCGCCTACGATTACGTAACCGCCCAGCTGGCCGAGGAAGCGGGCATGGACATGCTGCTGGTCGGCGACAGCCTGGGTATGGCCGTCTACGGCTACTCCGGCACCGTGCCGGTGACCATGGACCAGTGCATCTATCACTGCGAGGCGGTACGCCGGGCCGCGCCGAACACTTTTATCATCGGCGACATGCCGTTCGGCGCCTACCAAGTCGGCATTGAAGAGGCCTGTCGCAACGCGGTCCGCTTTCACAAGGAGGCCGCGGTCGACTGCGTCAAGCTCGAAGGCGGCGTCCGGGTCGCCCCGGTGATCAGGGCCATCAGCGACGGCGGCATGCTGGTCATGGGCCACATCGGCCTGACCCCGCAGAGTTCCGGTGCCCAGGGAGGCTTCCGGGCCCAGGGGCGGACCGCCGACAGCGCCCAGGCGATCATCGACGACGCGCATGCGGTCTACGAGGCCGGCGCCTTTTCGATGCTGGTCGAGGGGGTGCCGCCGGAGGTCACTAAAATCATTGGTGACGAGTTGCCCATTCCGATCTACGGCATCGGCGCCGGCGACTGCGACGGTCAGGTAATGATCTGCTCCGACATTCTCGGCCTGTTCCAGGCCTTTACGCCGAAATTCGTCAAACGCTACGGCGACGTCGCCGGTGAATACCGCACGGTCTTCGCCGCCTATATCGACGAGGTACGCCGGGGCGTTTTTCCCGGCGACGAGCACGTCTACAAGATGATCGACGGGGAAGCCGTCAAACTGGCCGCCCGGCACAGCAAGTAGGATGGATGACATCGTGAACGACCGTCAATTTACGCTTAAAATCGGCACGGGCACGACCAGCTTTTCGATCCCCGAGTCGCAGCTGCTCTACGAGTTGGTCGGCAACAACCGCCCGCCGCCCGAGGATCTGACCGCCACCTACCGCCGCGCCCTCGAGCACCCGATCGACAGCCCGCCGCTGCGCCAGATCGTCAAAGCGGGTGAGCGGGTGGTAATCACCGTCAGCGATATCACCAGGGGGTGGCAGCGCAACGACCTGACCCTGCCGCTGCTCATCGATTACCTCAACGAGGCCGGTATCAAAGATGAGCACATCACCGTGATCATCGCCGTCGGTGCCCATCGCCAAAACAGTGGTGACGAGTTCGTCGAGCTCTGCAGCGCCAAGGTCTGCCATCGTATCCGGGTGGTCAATCACAATGCCTGGGACACCGACAACATGGTCTACTACGGTACGACCAGCCGCGGCACCGAGGTCTCCGTCAACCGTCTGGTCGCCGAAGCCGACCGGGTCATCCTGACCGGCGGCGTCATCTACCATTACATGGTCGGCTACGGCGGCGGCCGCAAGTCGATCATGCCCGGCGTCTCCTCACTCAAAACCATCCAGCAGAGCCATATGTGGGCCATGGCCCGCACCGTCGGCGACGGCTCCAACCCGCTGGCCGCCAACATGAAAACCGCCGGCAACCCGGCCCACGAAGACATGATGGAGGTGGCCGCCTTCATCAAGCCGGACTTTATCGTCAACGTGGTGCCCAACCTGGACGGCGAGTTGACCGGCTTTTTCGCCGGCAACTGGGTATCGGCCTGGCAGGCGGCCACCCGGCTGGTCGACGAGATCTTCGGCGTTGCGATCAAGGAGCAGGCCGACATCGTCATCGCCTCGGCCGGCGGTTACCCCAAAGACATCAACCTCTACCAGGCCCAGAAGACCATCGACAACGCCGTCTATGCGATGAAACCGGGCGGCGTCGTTATCCTGCTGGCCGAATGCCCGGATATCAAGGAACCCAGCGAATTCTTCGACTGGTTCGACAACGAGACGTTTTTCGAACTGGAAAAGGCGGTGCGCGCCAATTTCCTGATCTCCGGCTGGGTGGCGGTCCGCCAGCTCGAATACGTCAAGCGGGGCTACATGATCATGGTTACCCACGAAAGCAATCTCGAACTGGCCCGCAGGGCCGGCCTGCACGGCGTCACCACCGTCGAGCAGGCCTTGCAGCTGGCGTATGAAAAATGTGGCAACGGCAGCCCGACCATCACGGTCATGCCGCAAGGTGCCAACACCTTCCCGATCCTGACCCCCTGACGGGCGGGAACGGGCCGGTAGCGGCGATATTGCAGTCAATCTACCACGAGGAGGAAGTTATGAGCAGAAAACGGTTTCTTGCAGCATCAATCCTATGCTTGACGATTCTCATCATCTCCCCGGCATGTTATGCCAAAACCATCCTCAAGCTGGGCACCTCGACCCAGCCGACCCACATCTACAACCAGGCTGCCGAATATTTCGGCAAACTGGTGGCCGAACGGACCGGCGGCGACATCGAAGTTCAGGTATTTCCGGCAGCCCAGCTCGGTTCCGAGCGGGACATGGTCGAGGGGTTGCAGCTCGGCTCGCTGGAAATGACGCTGACCTCCACCGGCCCGATGGGCAACTTCGTCCCCCAGGTCAAACTCTTCAACCTCCCTTTTCTGTTCAAGGACCGTGAATCCTGCTACCGCGTGCTCGACGGCGAGATCGGCACCAGCATCGCCGACCGTTTCACCACCGTCGGCATCCGTTCGCTTGGCTGGTTCGAGAACGGTTTCCGCAATATCACCAACTCCAAGCGACCGATCAACAGCCCGGCGGATATGGAAGGGTTGAAAATCAGGGTCATGGAAGACGACGTCTTCATCCTGACCATGAAAGCGCTGGGTGCCAGCCCGCTGCCGATGGCCTTTGGCGAACTCTACACGGCGCTCGAGCAAAAAACGGTCGACGCCCAGGAAAACCCGCTGGCCGTTATCCATTCCTCACGCTTCTTCGAGGTGCAGAAGTACCTGGCCATGACCGGCCACTTCTACTCCCCGGCGGTTCTGCTGATCAGCGAGATCACCTGGAAGACGCTGACTCCCGAGCAACAACAGATCATCACCGAGGCAGCGGCCGAAGCCCGCACCTACGAGCGAGAAATCTCGCTGAAAGCGGACCAGGAACTGGAAGCCGCCTGCGCCGAGGAAGGTATGATCATCACCCATCCCGACAAGGCCCCGTTCGCCGCAGCCGTGGCCGAGGTCTACACCAACCCGTCGGTGGTCAAAGCCATCGGCGGCGGTGATGCCGAAGCCGGCCAGCAGCTCATCGATGCGGCCATCGCCGCGGCGAAATAGCGGCAGCAACGCCAGCCAATCCAGCCCCGGCCGCGTCGATCACCGCGCTGATCGGCGCGGCCGGACCCAGGAGCCGCATCCCGGCGCAATCATCAGCGACAAGGGGCCGTCGTGTTTTTCAGAAACTGTTTCGAAGTCTTCGACCGCTGCATCAACTGGTTCCTCGCCCTGCTGATGGCGGCCATGGTGGTGATCATTGCCGCCCAGGTATGGTATCGTTTCATTCTCAACGACCCGCTGTCCTGGTCCGAGGAGGCGGGTCGCTATCTCTTCGTCTGGATTTCCTTCGTCGGTGCGGCGGCCGGGGTCCGTTACCAGGTCCATCTCGGCATCGACCTGATGGACAAGCTGCTGCCGCCCGATGCCTACCGCTACGCCATTGTTGTGGTCAACCTGATCATCCAGATCTTTCTGCTGATCATTATCTACTGGGGCTTCAAGATCCTCGGTATCATCCAGTTCCAGGAATCGCCGTCGATGCACATCTCCATGCGCTACCCCTACATGGCCGTACCGGTGGGCTGCATTCTGATGCTGATCAACTCGCTGCGGGTCATGGTGGCCGCCATTCAGAACCGGACGCTGGACCGGGAGGTGCGGGTATGACCATCATCCTCTTCGTCTCCCTGCTGCTCTGTTTCATTATCGGCGTACCGATCGCTTTCTCCCTCGGTATCGCCTCGGTGGCCACCCTGCAGTTCGGCTCCGACCTGCCGCTGACGCTGGCGGCACAGCGGCTCTTTACCGGCGCCGATTCCTTTCCGCTGATGGCCATCCCGTTCTTCATGCTGGCCGGGGAATTGATGGAGTCGGGCGGCATCTCCCGCCGCCTGTTCGATTTCGCCCACGCGCTGGTCGGCTTTATCGCCGGCGGGCTGGCCATGGTGGCGGTGGTGGCGGCAATGTTTTTCGCCGGCATCTCGGGTGCCGCCGCGGCGGATACCGCCGCCGTCGGCGCGGTCTCCATCCCGGCGATGATCCGCAAGGGCTACCACCGCGGTTTCGCCGCCGCGGTCCAGGCCGCCGGCGGCTCGATCGGCGTGATCATCCCGCCGTCGATTCCGATGATCATCTTCGGCGTGGTCGGCGGCGTCTCCATCGGCAAGATGTTCCTCGGCGGCTTCATCCCCGGTCTGCTGATCGGCACCAGCCTGATGATCGTCAGCTATTTCATGGCCAAGAAGGCCGGCTACGAACGCGATTCCTTTCTCGGTTTCGCGACCATGGGCCGCACCTTTTTCGGCGCTTTCTGGGCGCTGCTGATGCCGATCATCATCCTCGGCGGCATCCTCGGCGGCATTTTCACCCCCACCGAGGCCGCGGTGGTGGCGGCCATTTACGGGATGATCGTCGGTTTTGCCGTCTACCGCGAACTGAAACTGCGCGATCTGCCGAGAATCTTCGCCAAGGCCGCGGTTTCCACGTCGACGGTGATGCTGCTCATCGCCACCGCCAATATCTTCGGCTGGATCCTCACCGCCGAACGGGTACCGCAGAACGTCGCCGCCTACCTGGTCAACCTGACCTCCTCGCCGGCGGTGCTCTATGCGCTGATCCTGGTCTGTCTGCTGGCCATCGGCACCTTCATGGAGACCTCGGCGTCGCTGATCATCCTGACCCCGGTCTTTCTGCCGGTGATCCAGCAGTTCGGCATCGACCCGGTCCACTTCGGGGTGATCATGGTCACCGCCCTGGCCATCGGCATGTTGACGCCGCCGCTCGGCATCTGCCTGTTCATCGCCTGCAATATCGCTCAGATCCAGCTCTCCGAGATCGTCCGCTACATCGTCCCGTTCCTGACGGTGATGATCGGCGTACTGCTGCTGATGACCTACGTCCCCGACATTGTCATGTTCATTCCGAACACCTTTGGAGATTGATCCCATGGCCGGCGTAACCATCCCCTTCAACGGCTCGCCCCTGGCGTTTAACGTTCCCGATCGCAATCTCGCCGAGGTATTGAGCCCGCAGCCGTCAACACCACTGCCCGATCTGGACCGCTCCATCGAGGCCGCACTGGCCCGACCGATCAACCAGCAGCCGCTGGAAACGCTCGTCAAACCGGGCGACCGGGTAATGCTCGTCAGTGACGATGTGACCCGTCTGACCCCGGTCGACCGGATCATCCCCCGCCTGCTCGACCGGTTCAACCGGGCCGGCATCGCCGACCAGCAGATTAGCTGCATCATGGCGCTCGGCACCCATCGCTACATGACCGAGGAAGAGCTGGCAAACCGGGTGGGGCCGGCGGTCTACCGGCGGATCCGGGTCTTCAACCACGAGTGGCGCGACCCCGGCAACCTGGTCGATCTCGGCGCTTCGCACCAGGGCACGCCGCTGCAGGTCAACCGGCTGGTGGCCGAAGCCGATGTGGTCATCGGCCTCGGCGCCATCGTGCCGCACCATATCGCCGGCTTTTCCGGCTCGTCGAAGATCATTCAACCCGGTGTCTGCGGACCGCGCACCACCGCGGAGACGCACATGCTCTCCTGCAGCGGCGGCGACTCGTTCCTCGGCATGGCCGACAACCCGGTACGCCGCGATATGGACGACATGGCCGACCGGGTCGGCATGCGCACCATCCTTAACGTGGTCATGGACAGCGAAGGCCGGACCGTCGGCGTCTTCTACGGCGAGATGCGCGGCTGTTTCGCCACCGGCATCGAGCTGGCCAGAGAGATCTACGGCGTGAGCTACCGGGAAACCCCGGATATCGTAGTGGCCAACTCGTATCCCTGCGATCTCGATTTCTGGCAGTCCCATAAATCGCTCTACCCGGCCCAGCGCATGGTCCGGCCGGGCGGCACGATCATCGTCTGCACGCCGGCGCCGGAAGGCATCAGCCCGGTGCACACCGATCTGCTCGACTATACCGCCTGGTCCTCGGAGCGAATCACGGCCGCCTATCGCAGCGGTGAAATCCGCAACGGCGTAGCTGCGGCGCTGGCCACCGCCTGGGCGCTGGCCCGGGAAAAGGCCTCGATCATCATGTACTCCCCGGGCATCCCGGCAGCGGACAAGAAACGCCTCGGCCACACCCACGCCGCCACCGTCGACGACGCGGTGGCCGAGGCCCTGCGCCGCCAGGGTCCGGACGCCCGGCTCACGGTATTGACCCACGCCCCGGACATGCTGCCCATCCCGGCCTCCTCCGGCGATCGGTAGCCATGGCCACGCCCGTGCGCATCGCGGTTATCGCCGACGACCTGACCGGAGCGGCCGATACCGGGGTGCAGTTCTGTCCGGCGGTGGGTCCGGTGCTGCTGACCACTGCCGAAAACGGCCTGCCGGGCGATACGCGGGAGCTGCCCGCCGGCCTGACCGTCTCCACCGACAGCAGACATCTAACCAACCGGTCCGCCGGGCTCACCGTGCATCGTTGCGCCGATCGCATTGTCGCGCTGACCCCGGAGCTGATCTACAAGAAAATCGACTCCTGCCTGCGCGGCAATCTCGGTGCCGAGCTCGACGCCCTGCTCGAGGTTACCGGAGCCGCCGCCAGCTTTGTCGCCCCCGCCTATCCGGCCCAGGGCCGAACCACCATCAATGATGTCCACAGCTTGCACGGGGTGCCGATTGCCGACACGGAAATCGGCCGTGACCCGCTCGCCCCGGTGCGCCGGTCCCACCTGTCACTGCTGCTGGCCGACCAGAGCCGCTTGACCATCGGCCGAATCGGCATCGAGCAACTCGGCGAACCGGCCGATCAGCTGCTCGCCCGGATCGAATCTCTGATCGGCCGGGGCTGCCGGCACCTGGTTTTTGATGCAGAAATGACCGGCCACCTCGATATCATCGCCCACCTGGCCTCCCACTTCGGCAGCACCATCCTGCCGGTCGGCTCGGCCGGGCTGGCCCGCAGCCTGGCCCATATCATGGCTGCAGGGCAGCCTCAGTCGCCTCATGCCCCTCGACCGATAGCGAAGCGATGGCTCTTCGTCTGCGGATCGGCCTCTCCGGTGCTGGCCCGACAGGCGAGCCGCCTTGCCGCCGCCACCGGCTGGCCGCTGATGACACTGACCCCGGCGGAACTGATCGCCGGCACCACCGGCGCCGTTCAAGCGATCACCCGGTTGCCGGGCCTGATCCTGACTATCGCGCCACATACCGACTCCGGTCTGGGTGAAGCTCCCGGCCGGGTCGTTCGCGGCCTGGCCGACATAACAGCCGATCTCGTTACCGAGATACGGCCGGACGCCCTGTTCCTGTCCGGTGGCGACACCGCTGAGGCCGTTCGCCGCTGCGTCGGCGCCGATAATCTCCTGCTCCACGAAGAGGTGTTGCCCGGCCTGGTTCGCAGTGAACTGGTCGGCGGCCGCCGCAGCGGCCTGACGGTTATTACCAAGGCCGGCAGCTTCGGCGAGGACGACTCCCTGATCACGCTTGTCAACCAGTACGCTTCATAGAGGATAATCAATCATGCACACCCCAGCCTCCCTCCCCCTGCTCGGCATCACCATGGGCGACCCCGGCGGTGTCGGCCCGGAAGTCTGCGCCAGGGCGCTGGCCGACCCGGACATCTACCGGATCTGTCGGCCCCTGATCATCGGCGATGCCGGCATCATGACCAACGCGCTGGCCTTCAGCCGGCTGGATCTGGCGATCAACCCCTGTGAAAGCGTCGCCGACGGCCGTTTTATCCACCGCACCATCGACGTGCTCGACCTGGCCAACCTGCCGCTGGCCGAGCTGCGCCACAAGACCGACACCGCCGACCAGGGCCGCGCCTCCTACGAGTACATCAAGCGGGCCATCGAACTGGCGCTGGCCGGAGACATCGACGGGACGGTCACCGCGCCGATCAGCAAGGCGGCCATCAACCTGGCCGGCTTTCATTACAGCGGTCACACCGAAATCTACGGCGAGCTGACCGGGACCGCCGACTATGCGATGATGCTTGCCGACGGCCGTTTCCGGGTCACCCATGTCTCCACCCATGTCTCCGTGCGCGAGGCGTGCGAGCGGGTAAAAACCGGGCGGGTCCTGAAAGTGATCGAGTTGACCGCCGCCACCCTGCACCAAATCGGCATTGAGCAGCCGCGCATCGCCGTCGCCGGGCTCAACCCTCATTGCGGCGAGGGCGGCCTGTTCGGCCGCGAAGACGAGGAGGAGATCGCCCCGGCGGTGGCCGCCGCCGTTGCCGGGGGTATTGCCGCCGAAGGGCCGCTGCCGGCGGATACGGTCTTTTCCAAGATGCAGGGCGGCCGCTACGATGCGGTGGTGGTCATGTACCACGACCAGGGCCATATCCCGGCCAAACTGGTCGGCTTTCATTACGACGAAACAACCGACACCTGGGACCAGATGGCCGGGGTCAACGTGACCATCGGGCTGCCGATCATCCGCACCTCCGTCGATCACGGCACCGCCTATGACCGGGCCGGCGACGGCCGGGCCAACCCGCAATCGATGATCGAGGCGATCAGGCTGGCCGCCCTCCTGGCCGGCTGAGCCCCGCGCTCACCGGTACGAGGCAGCGACACGGAACACTTACGAGGTCATCCAAACCTTGGCCCGGCCGTTTCCCAGCGGCGACGATCTCATCGCCATCGACTTTCCGGGCACAACCCTGGAGATGCAGGTTCCGGCGGACGAGCTGGCTCGTCGCCGGGCCGCCTGGCGGCCGCCCACGCCCCGCGTAGCGCACGGGTATTTGTATCTCTACGCCCGGCTTGCCGCGTCGCGGACAAAGGTGCGATCATCCCCACCCGCGCCGCCTAAGCACCCGGATGGACAGCGCCTCGGCCTGCTGCCTGCTCCCGGGACGCCGCTTCAGGGTGGCGCCACTGTCCCGCCGGCGGCCAGAGCCGTTTTCACGGCGAGACCGATCTGCTCCATGGTATAGGGTTTTTTTACATAGTCGACAACACCGAGTCGCCGTATCTCGCGGACCCGATGATCTTCCGAAAACCCGCTGGCAACGATCACCTTCTGATCGGGCCTGACGGCACGCACCTGTCGATACGTTTCAAGGCCGTCCATGCCCGGGTCCATGATCATGTCCAAAATCAGCAGATCGACACCGGTGCGTTTGACATAATCGATCGCTTCCTCGCCGCCGGCAACGGCAGATACCTGATAACCGAGGCGGGACAGCATGCCGGTGGCGATCTCGCGCTGGTCGGCGACATCGTCGACGACCAGGATGGTCTCGCCACGGCCGACCAGCCCGGCGACACTTCGATCTTTCGATTCCGCCGAGCGCCGCTCCCGAGTCACCGGAAAATAGATCGACAGTTCGGTCCCTTGACCGGGGGCGCTGATCAGGTCGATAGCACCGTGATGGTCCTGGACCGTTCCCCAAACCACCGCCATACCCAGACCGGTGCCACTGCGGCCCATCACCTTTTTACTGTAGAACGGTTCGAAAATCCGCTTCTGGTCCGCCGCGGCGATGCCGATTCCGTCATCACGCACCGTCAGCACCGCATACGCTCCGACGGCAACCTCGTCATAGCCGTGCTGCGGTTTATCGACGGACCGGTTGCGGGTGGTGATCTCAACCCGCCCATGGCCGCCGCCGCACGCTTCGGCACCGTTGGCGACCAGATTCATTATCGTCTTGGACAGGTGCACCGGCGAGCCGAGAATATCGCTGAGCCCTTCGTCAAGCCGACAGGTAAACACGACGCCCGGATGATCATGCTGCAGCTTGCGGTGCTCGGGAGATTCCAGGTAGTCGGTGACGATGCGGTTGAGGTTGACCACCTCGGAGACGGCCCCCCCGCGCCGGGCCAGCGTCAGCAGGTCCTGAACGATGGCCGCGGCGCGCTGCCCCGAAGACTCGATGGTCCGCAGCGGACCGCGCAGCGGACTGTCCTCGGGAAGATCCATCAGAATCAATTCCGGATAACTGACAAGACCGCTGAGGATATTGTTCAGATCGTGGGCGACCCCACCGGCCAGCAGGCCGATCGCTTCCATCTTCTCCGAGCGGAGCAGTTGGCTCTCCAGTTCCCGACGCTCCGCCAAGGCGGCACGACGCTCGGTGACGTCGGTGTAGAAACGCAGATCGCAGGCAATCCCGTCAATCATCACCGGGGTTGCCTTGATATCGACATAGAAGACCGAGCCATCATGGCGAATACAGGGAATCTCGGCAGCCGACGACGGCCCCTGCCCCCCCGGGCCGACTACTTCTCCGGCACCGACCCGCTGCAGATCCTGGCGCCGATGGATATCATCGATCGACAGCGATGTCAGGGTCGCTTCGCGATAGCCGAGCATCCGGCAGATGGTGGCATTGGCATAGCGCACCCGGCCGCTCGCAGCCTCGGCGACGAGGATCCCTTCCGCGGCGCCGTCAAAGAGTTCCCGATAGCGCTTTTCCGACTCCCGCAGCGCGGCGATAAGTTTTGCCACTTCTCGGTTTTTCCACTCCAGATCAAGCACCATCGCATTGAACGAGGCCACCACCCGGCCGATCTCGTCCCGGCGCGGATGGGGCAGCGGGGTGAAATCACCCTGCGACACCTTGCTCGTCGCCGCGGCCAGCCGCCGCAGAGGAGAGCTGATCAGGCGGCTGACCACCACGAAGAGCGTCAGCCAGGTGGCGATCAACACGGCGAGTGCACCACCGTAAATCGCTTTTCTGGCAAGAATCAGCGGCGCCTGATAATCCGTTTCATGGATGAAGCCGACCACATACCAATCCCAGAGTGGAAAATAGAAGTAGTGCGCCCGGACCGGGGCGCCGCCGAAGACAAGATCCCGGGTAGTACCGGTCGCCCGTTTATCGAGCGAGAGCACGTGCTTGTCGTTTATCCCCTGACTCGACACCTGCCGGATGCGACCGTCCCCATCACCAATCAGCAAATGGATGTCGGCAAAGCGATCGACCAGACCGATGATTTGCGCGGCGGCTTCTTTTTGCAGGGCACGATCCATTTCCCGATCATCTTCCAGCCGGAGTTCGAGCAGGTAGTTGAGGTGGCTGTCACAGATCTGCAATGCCATCGAGGCTGCATACTCCAGTTCGGCATCGATTCGTTTCTGGATGGCCTGCAGGATCGGCGGGGTAATCAGGCTGCCGGCAATAATCGAGGCGATAACCCCGACCACCAGCACCGGCGCCAGGATAGTCAGAAGAATCCGCTGCGGATAGGCGCCGCCGTCAGGGCTCTTGTTCACGGGCCGGCCTCCTGGGGCAGGTCGAAGAGGGGCATGGCCGTCCGCATTTTGGCGGGATAAACGATTTCCTTGGTGCCCTGTTGCCATTGCACGAGAATCGGGTTATGGCCCACCTGCCGACCATGGTGATCCACCTTGAAGCGACCGATCACGGTGACCGCATCAAGCGCGCTGATACGATCTCTGAGCACCTCGTGGTCAAGCGTACCGGCTTCGCTAATCACCCGTTCCAAAATCTGACAGGCGGCAAAGGACGCCCCGGCATGATAGGCAGGAAGCTTTTGGAAAGACTGCTCGAAATCGTGAATAAAGCTCATGGTTCCGGGAAAGGGGATACGTTCGTCGGGCTCCCACTGGGACGGTCCGAAAATACCGTCGGCAATGGGGCCGGCCGTATCATGAAATGCCGGGTGGAGCGGAGCGATGGTCATGCCCAGCACCGGTGGTCGCCACGGCTTGCGTTGCAGCAGATCGAGAAACAGATACCCGTCAGGCGGATAAACGGACAGAATCACACCGTCGGCCCGTTCTCGCAGCAGGTCTTCGACCAGCTGAGGATGCTCCGTGCTGCCGGGCGGAAACGACTTCATGAAGACCGGCGTAATGGTGAATCGCTTCGCCCAGTACTGGACGCCGGCGAGAACATCACGGTGAAACGGGCTGTCTTCGTAGAGGATGGAAACCGTCTCGAACCCGTGCCTGGCCATCAAGTCGAGCAGGCCGATAAAATAGCGATCCGCCAGCGCATACATGCCAAACAGAAAACGATGGCCGCGATCCCAGAGGATCCCACCCGACGCGGCACTGGCCAGCAGGACCATGCCGGCATCTTCGGTAACCTCCGAAACCGCCAGGGTCAGCGGCGTGCCGTAGGGAGAAAAAACAAGATCGACCTGCTCATCATGGATCAACTGCCGGTAGTGACGTCGAGCGATCTCCGGATCGCTCCGGTCATCGTGAATAATCAGGCGTACCGGACGACCGAGCAGACCGCCTCGCTCATTGACCTGCTGGGCCCACAAACGGTAGCCGTCGCGCATCATCATCGACGGTTCGTGGAACCTGCCGGAAAATGACAGGGTCCCGCCGATCCGGATGGCCGCCGGTTGCTCGCAGGCGCCCGGCAATGGCAGAAGGTAAACGACGAGCGCGGGTACCAGCCAGATAAATAGTCTCGTTACGGTCACTGACCACCTCTTTCATTTTCTTTTCAGTATTTCATCGATCCCACGTTTCGTCAAGGATTCCAAAGAAAAAGGAGCGATTGTCGCATTGATATACGGTCGCGGCAGCCGTTAGCGCCGGACGAAAGCGACGGCGCTCGGCAAGACCGGTGAAAAGAGAGATGGAACGTATCGGTTTAAGATCGGTGCGAGCCGTCTCTCGTCTCAACCGCCGAGGATGGTACGCACCTCGGTAAGCAGTTCGACGAGCTGATAGGGCTTGCCGATGAATCCCGCAGCCGCACCGTCGATATTGTCCTCGGGCAGACCTCCGGCGGCATACCCGCTGGCGATCAATACCTTGACCTGGGGATCACGCTGCTTGAGTTCACGAAGACAGTGCCGCCCACCCATGCCGGGCATGCTCAGATCAAGAATCACCAGGTCTATGGCTGAGCCCTGATCGGTATACACGGCCACCGCTTCCTCTCCGGAGGCAGCCGTCAGTACCCGATATCCAAAGGTCTGCAGAATTTCAGTAGTCAACCCCCGGATCTCCGCTTCGTCATCGACGACCAGAATGGTTTCCGAGCCCCGGGCCGGCTCGTTTTTCGGGTCAGGCTCCGTCTCCGCGAGCCGATCGCCGATTTTTACCTGCCGGTCACCGGCTTCTTCGTCCGCCGGCCAGTAAATGATAAATTCTGTCCCCTGCCCCGGGCGACTCTCACAGAAGATATCGCCGCCATGGCCCTTGACGATGCCATAAACCGAAGGCAAGCCCAGTCCCGTGCCCTTGCCCACCGCCTTGGTGGTAAAGAAGGGGTCAAAAATCTGCTCGCGCACCTCGGCCTCCATGCCGACACCGGTATCCAAGACCCGCATCAGCACATAGCGGCCGGGCGCAATGTCGGGGGGAGCGTCGGCGGCAGCGGCCTCGACGACGACATTTTCGGTGGCAATAAGCAACCGTCCGCCTTCGGGCATGGCATCGGCACTATTGCTGCCCAGGTTGAGCACGACCTGTTCGACCTGCACCGGGTCGGCGTTGATCGGCCAGGTATCTTCGGCCAGCCTGGTGTCAACACCAATCATCCGGGGGATGATGCGCCGGAGCAGCCGGACCGCCTCTGTGAGTTCCTGGCGCAGGTCGACACTGCGCTTCCGGGCCTCCGCCTTTCGACTGAAAAGGAGCAGTTGCCGTACCAATTCGGTCGCCCGGTCGACATTTTTACCGATGGCCTGGAGCCGATCGGCATGATGGTGACCTGCCGGCAGATCCTTGAGGAGCAGCTGGATATTACCGCCCATGATCTGCAGCAGATTGTTGAAATCATGGGCCACCCCGCCGGCCAGCAGGCCGACTGATTCCATTTTCTGGGCCTGAAAGAGCTGCGCCTGCAGCCGCTCCCGCTCCTGCTCGGCCCGTCTGTGATCACTGAGGTCGATGTCGATGCAGAACAGCTCCGGCGTTCCATCAGCCCGGACAACGATGGCATGACTGGAAAAAACATGAACCGGCGAGCCGTCCTTGCTCCTCAGGGTCATCTCACCAGCGGCAATCGGCTGCCCGGTTTGGGCCATGTGATGCATCGCCGCAGCGATCTCGTCGCGCATGGCCGGCGGGATGATCAAGTCGAGCAGTGAGCGACCGAGCGCCTCTTGGGCCGAATAGCCGTAGAGCCGCTCCGAAGCCCGGTTCCAGTATTGGGTGGTCCCGTCCATACCATAGCCCTGAACCGCCACGGTCTCGACGTTTTCCAGCAGATTGCGGAACCGTGCCTCGCTCTGGCGCACTGCCTCGTCGGCCCGCTTCCGTGCCGTGATATCGGCGGTAAATCCCTGGTAGAGCACGATGGTTCCACTTTCGTCGCAAATCGCCCGGGCGCTCCGGGTCGCCCAGAATACCGACCCGTCACGACGCCGCAGACGCCCTTCCAGATCGCTCACTTCGCCATGACGCTCCAGCTGTTCCCTGAACTCATCGCGATCCGCCGGGTCGGCATAGGTCTGTCGGGCAATATCGGTGACTTCCTCGATCATCTGCTCCGGGGAATCATACCCGTACATCTCGGCCATGGCCGGGTTGACCGCGACGAAACGACCGGCGACCGTTGACGTGAAAATGCCGATCGGGGCATCCCTCAAGATACTCTGGCAATCCTGAAATACCGATCCCTCGCGGGAGGTGTCATCGTCTGATCGGCCCTGCCTGCTTGCCATGAGATACTCCGCTGTTTTTTCTGACCGCGCCATGCCCACCATCATATCCTAGCTGTTTCTTAGATGATAATGCAAATTTTCATGCTCTTTTGTAGCCTTCAATCATTCGGCTTGTCAGCTCTCCCTCCGGCTGCCGGCCAACCCGTGCACAGTGATCGAAGGGCGCATAACCACCGGATATTGTCCTTCTCTCTTGTGGCAACAGTCCTTATACTGAGGATAGTACAGAATCAGAAAATTTCAGCCTCTGAGGAGAATGATAATGAAACGTGTCGGCATCAGGCTATTGCGCCCCGATCTGAGCAGTCGCACCGGTCCACTCACCGGCGTCTTGCTGCTTGTGGTGATCCTGCTCAGCGGCTGTGCCGACACGTCGTCGCTGTCGCCGGCCGGGACAACCGCCTTCCTTCCTCCGCCTCCGGATGGGATCGACAGTGGTCATGTTCCTGTTTTTCTTGTTGAAAGCAGCGGACATCCCTATAATCGTATCGGTACGCCGGCCGTCCGCCGGGACCGCGACGGGCGGCCGATCATCGTTGTCGATCCGGCAACGGCCACCGTCTATTACGAGCGGGACAGCTTTGCAACGGATCGGGGCCGCTATCGCAACGAGATCTACCGGATTCATCATGAACGCGTGCCCTTCGGCTGGGGCGCTTTGAACCTGACCGCCGGCCCCAACCCGGGACTGCTCGTCATCTACACCCTCAATGAAGCCAATGCGGTGGTGCTGATCACGACGGTCCATACCTGCGGCTGCTATCTCGCCTTTCTGCCAACGCCCGCCCTTCCCGAAGACGCCTATCCCGCCGATTGGCCGCAGGATCGGCAGCGGGTTTACGGCCACACGCTGCCCAGCCGCATTGGCGTTCCCGAGCAGGGGCGGCAGATCGCCTTCACGCTGGCCGACCAGACTCATCGCGTCGCCGGGGCCTCTCTGGTTGATCCGGACACCCTGGAGCCGACAATCGATCGCGTCCCGGCCGGACTTGCTCCCTTGTCCGCCCTCTATCGCCTGCCTTTTGGGGAGACGACCGCCTCTTTCTTTGACATCGACGGCCCCCGGGCCGGTTACGTCAAAAACAACAGCAAGCCACTGGAACGGCTGCTGATCAGCTGGTGGGCATTTGATTTTCGCGTCGGCGAGGACAAGGCGTACCGCGGCGGCGACACCAGCGAAACCATCCTCTACACCAGTCTCAAGTTCTGGACCCGAACGGAATCGGATCTCAAGGATTTCCCACGGTTTCTCACCTATTGGGGCTGGGACCTGTAACCAATCCGCCGGCAGCGGTGGTCTTTCGACCGCCTTTTGAAATCAGCTCAGACTTGTTCTGTCCTGCCGATCACGAACAAAGCGATTGTCATGACAGAATCCATAGGATAGGATCATTATAAAACCCGCACCCACTGAAAAAAGCGGCGGCTGGTTGAACCATTTTGCCAAACGAAGGGACATAGTGCTATCCGAGTCTTTTCAGCGGTACGCCGAACGGGCATGACTCACACCTGCGCAAGAGGGTAAAACCATGAAACAGCTCCGCATCATTCCCCTGGTCCTCTTCCTGCTGTGCTCCGCAGGCCTGACAGTCGACGGCAAGAGCGCCTCAATCGGCACGAGCGGCGAAAAGCCGGCCGCCATTAAGAAAGCCCCCCCGACACCGCAACCGGCACAGAAAAAGGTGCGGCAGCCGGCACAGACAAAACCGGCGGTTCAGCCGACCACCGGCAAAACCGTGCCACAAACTCGCCAATTGCAGCGAGCCGAGAGACCGGCCGCCGTCGCCGACCTGGTAATCAGATCATTTTCCTGCTCCCCGACCACGATCAATTCGGGTGCTGCAACCACCCTGCGGGCCGTCGTGACCAATCTCGGTTCCGCCAAAGCACTCGATGTGGAAATCGGCTTTTATCTGGATGGCAAAAAAATCGCCACCCGGCAAAAACTCGTCGTCGAGCCCAAACAATCCGTGCCGGCAACCGCCAGTTTTAAACCGGAACAAACCGGTCGCCTGAACCTGCAGGCCCGCATCGACAGCAAACGAGCGCTGCAGAAAGTCCACCGGAAGCAACATCGTGCCGACGCGCTGTTGATCGTCTCTGAGCCCCGGCAACCGATGCAACTGAAACCGGGCCTGCCATCACTGACGGAAGTGAGAAAGCCGGGGGGCACCACCCTGCCTCGGGCAACCGAGGCCATTGCCGACGCCGGCACCAGGCGGCCGCTGCCCGCCGACCTGGTCGTGGAACAACCCACCTATCACGTCAATCTGGCGGCGGTACCGGCGAGCGGCACCTCTACCAAGCAACCGGGTATCTCCTTCATCCTGCGAAACGACGGCCCGGCAGATATCGATCAACATCAGTATCGCCGGAGCCTGGTTCGGCTCCTGGTGAGCAACAGATCGATACCCGGCTTCACCCGTATGGAACAGATCGCCGACTACGCCACGATTACCAAACCGGGCAGTCAAGTCACCGTTTCGGTTCCGGTCGAATTACCGAAGCGGGTACCCGTCGCCATCACCGTCAACAGTAACGGCTCGATTTTCGAATTGGATAAAAACAACAATACCGGTCTGGCCGTGCTCGGCCCGTCTGGGCCGAATCGACCGGCCGACGGCCGGCCAGGCTCCATTCGGCGGAAAACCGGCACCGATCGTCTGCCGCCCTCCTCGATCGATCAAGCCGCAGCTGGCGGCAGCGCCGTGAAGGACCACGCCCGGAAGCCAAGGCCACCGCTGCTGCCGCAGCCGACCATGACCGGAACAAGGCCGACGCCGGAGACGGCGGCGCCCGAAGCGACGCTGAAAATGCTGGACCATGGTATTGAAATTGCTTCGCCAACCGCTGGCGATGTCTTTATCCGCGGTCGCTCGATGCCGATCCGCTACCGGTTCAGCCGGCTTGTCGCAGCCGGCGGTGCGGTGCTCTTCTCGGCAATCAGGACCGGGGTCGGCGGGGAGGAGGCGACCCTGTTGGTTAGAAACGACAATCCTCCCGGCCCCGATGACCCGTATCGTGAAGTCCAACTCGACCTGCCGGCCGACGCTCCCACCGGTCTCTACCTGCTCTCCGCCAGCCATGCCGATTCGGCCGCGGGCGGCCTGAGCGATCTGTTCCGCGTCTCCACACTGGACGCTTTTGAAGTCGGCGGCGACGAAGAATCAATCGGCGATGCGGGTGGTTTCGGCGGACCGGACGGGACAGGTCTGCACTTCACCCCGTTCGAGACGCTGGAGATCGCCGGAGATGACGACCCCATCGGTGATGCGGGCGGTTTCGGCGGATCCGGAGAAACAGCTTTTCACTTTACCCCGCTGGAAGCAGTGGAAATCAGCAAAGATGACGATCCTATGGGTGATGGAGGCGGTTTCGCCGGACCGGGGACACCGGCGCTGTCCCTGATCACGCCGCGGGCCGGCAGCCATATCGTCGAGTCTGAGAGAGACGGCAGACTGAGGATGAATCTCAGCTGGCGCTACCGTGGGCCGCTGGCGTCACTGCCGGAATACTGGCTGATGGAGCTGGTCAATCCCGCCACCAGCGAAATCGTGCGCAGCGAGAATCTGACCTGTCTCGAAGCAAGCGACACTCCTGCCTCGGAAACGCACCCCCTGCCGTCCCGCGCCTGCCAGGCCAGCTATGTCGATGACACCTTGAGCGGCAGCTATCGCCTGCGCCTGAGCGGCGCCGGACTGACGGCCCAAAGCGCCGGCATCATTCACTGGGGGGTCGACGTGGATCGACCGTTTATCGGCCTGTACACGGACCCCCGCGTCTATATCCAGGGGGATCCGATACCGGTCAGTTTCCAGTTTCGACCGGCCCGCAGCGATATCGTCATTGAATTGTTTCGCGACGGCGAGCGCGCCTATACGCATATCATACCGCGGTTGAGCTGCGGAATCATCGATGAAACGGATAGTAACGGGTATGGGTTTTCCGACTGGTGCCGGCACGATATCCCGACGGATGACCTGACTCCGGGCATCAACAATTACCGTCTCGTTGTACGTTCACTGACCACCGAAGTCGGCCGGGAAAAAGGGCCTTTTTCCATCCAGGAGCCGCCGTTCAGCGAAACCGACGAGAACAGTGTTGACTTTTGGCTGGCCGGGCTCAGGGTGACGGAAGACGGCATGCTGCAGGTCATGACCAGCATCCACCAGCCATCCTCGGGCCGATCCGCCCTTGCCTCGAGCTACCGCCTCTCATTCATGGTCGGTAAAGAGGACGGAACGGGCGGCTACCGGCGCGTGGCGCAGAGCGTCGCCGCATCCGGCGGCTGGGTCGACCTCGGACATATCCATGGCTTTACCACGGCCGCCGAGCGGCAAAGCCGGAATCAAATGGTGTTTACCGTCCTGGTCAATCAACCCGTGGAAATCGTCGAGCCGAGCTACGATAACAACCGCACGACCGGCAACGTCAGAATCCGCAGCAGTGACATCTTTTGCCGGCTGAGGGCGCATCCGGGCACGAGCTATTATGATGCCAATTCATCGACACTGCACTACGAGACCGATCAATTCCGACAGGTTATCACCGATGTCGACATCGTCTGCACAGACTACGGCTTCGCCCCGTCAGCCGGCACCGGTTCGGTGACGGTGACCCAGGTTATCAGATCAATCCCCGGAGAACTCGGCAGCCGCGAAGAGACAATCTCTCTTGGCCGGAAAACCATCAACCTGGCGACTGCCGCTCCCGTCGCCGGCGAGACCGATACCAAGAGAATCAGTCTCTTCAGCAGCGGTATCGACTGGCCGCGCTACGGTGACGGGGAACTGCGGCTCACCCTCGATGGCACCCTGTTCTTCTCGCGGAGGAGCCACCGGCAGCAGAGCGAGGTGTTTTTCCGCTACAGA